>NZ_JAGIKY010000006.1:0-155618 GCF_017874695.1 Halarchaeum nitratireducens | reverse complement strand
CCCTACGAAGAGTTCAAGCGAATCGCTCGAAACAACGAGATGATTTCACGAGCCCAGGCTGTACCCGCTGTTCCGTCCTCGGGGTAAACACGTACGGCGCGGTCGGGACGACGGGACGAAACGGGAGTTCGCGCTCGCGGTGATGGAACGCGCCCGCGAGGCCCACGGGGTACCGCCGGAGAACCTGAAGGTCGTGTTCACCGAACACGACGGCCCGTCGATGATGGGGTACGACCGCGTCGGCGCGGCGTGGACGCCCGGGGAAGGGTGAGCCGAATGGCCACCACCCACACCCCGCCACGGACGCGCTCACTCGACGAGCCACGGCGCGAGATCGGGAAGGCGCTTGCGGAGGAGCGTGTAGGCGATGGAGACGGGGAGCGTCGCAACGGCGAGCAGTCGAATCGGCCGGTCGGCTCCGAAGAGCACGACGCAGACGCAGACGCCGCAGAGCGCGAGGTCCTCGGGCGCGCCGTCCCACCGGATCCAGTGGCGCGGGTGGAGCCAGCGTCGCCCGAGACGGCAGTAGACGCCGCGGTGGTCGTCGCGGAGCCACGGCCGCGGCGCGAGACCGCCGCCGAAGGCGTCGGCGATCGAGTGGAGGGCGGCGGCTCCGACGAACGCCGCGAGGCCGACGGTGAGCGCGTGCGTGCGAAGGCCGGCGAGGCCGACGAGGGGGACGAGACAGAGCGCGTAGTAGTCGGGGTAGTGGAGCGTCCGGCGGTGCTCGCCGACGAGGAGATCGAGGTCGGGAAAGACGCCCCCGCAGAAGGCGGCGAGGGCGGCGACGCCGGCGAACCGCGGCGAGAGCGGGAGGAGCGTGACGAGCGCGGCACCCATCACCGCGTGCGTCGTGACCATCACGGCCGGGACCTCGCGTGTGCCACGCCTAATCGAGGAGCGGTGTGCCGTCGGCCGCGGGGCCGAGCCGGGGACCGAAAACGTCCGCGTCCGTGTCGATCCGGCGGCGTTCGGTGTAGTCGGTGTTCCGCTCGACCGGCGGACGGCCGATCGCCGTGAGCATCTCGACGTAGTCACGGAAGGAACGGAACTCGCCGTACTGACCGCCCGCGCGCTTCGTGATCTCCTCAGAGAGGATGGTGCCCATGAAGTCGTCCGCGCCGCAGTTGAGGAGTTTGAGGCCGAACTCGTCGCCGTACTTCACCCACGAGGACTGGATGTGCTCGACGTTGTCGAGGAAGAGGCGCGCGACGGCGATCAGCAGTTCGTCCTCGGCCTTCGAGGCCCCCGACTCGACGACGCCGTGTTCGTGGAGCGGGGTGTCCTGGTGGATGAAGGAGAGCGGGACGAACTCCGTGATGTTGTCCGTCCGATCTTGGAGGTCGCGGATGACCTTCAGGTGCTCCACGCGGTGGGCCTCGTTCTCGACGTGACCGTACATCATCGTCGCCGTCATCGGGAGGCCGACCTCGGCGGCGGCGGCCATCGAGTCCACCCACTCCTGGGTGGTGATCTTGCCCGGACAGATGATCTCGCGCACCTCGTCGACGAGGATCTCCGCCGCGGTTCCGGGCACCGTCTTCAGGCCGACGTCCGCGAGCTCGCGGTAGACGTCCGCGTACCCCCAGTCGGCTCCGCGCTGCGCGTGATCGACCTCCTCGGGGGTCATCGAGTGGACGTGCGCGCCCGTCTCGGCCATCGCGGCGATCTGTTCGCGGTACGTCGTCGGATCGGTGTCGTACGCCTCCGGCGGTTTGTAGTTCAGCTCGGGATCGTCGGGGTCGAGGAGTTCGCGGTGCTCCTCGTTCAGCCCGAAGGCGGGATGAAGCCCCGATACCGACGTGACCTCGTAGACGCCGCGATCCACGGCGTCTTGGACGACCGCACGCGACTCGGCGGGCGACTTCGTGAAGCCGCCGTGCTCCTGTTGGTACTCCGTCTCGAACTGGTGGGCGGTGTCTTTGAAGTTACAGAAGAGACAGCCGGTGTTGCACGCCGTCGTGACGTTGTTGTTGACGTTGGCGATGAACGTCACCTCCTCGCCGACGACCTCCGCGCGCCGGCGGTCCGCGGCCTCCAAGACGAGTTCCTTCCGGTACGGATCGAGCCCCTCGACGTCGGTGCCGGTCGTGATGAGCTCGATCCCGTCGTCGACGGTCAGACGAACGCCGTCGCGGGCCTTCGAGAGCGCGTTCTCGAAGGACTGGTCGGTCTCGGGGACGACGTCGAAGCCGAACTCGTCGGCGTCGAGGTCCGCCGCCCGATCGTCGATCCAAGACATACACGTCGATTTCGCGCGCACACGCAAAAGCGGGCGGGTCCCGTCAGGTGAGTGGGGGAACCGGTGACGGACGTCGCCTCACGCGATCCGCGTCGAGCGGCCCGTGATGCGCTCGTAGAGGACGACGGCGACGGCGGCGACGCCCGCGAGCGCGAAGAGCGCGTCGAGGAGTGAGGGGCCCTCTGCGGCGAGGCCGTAGACGCCGATGATCCCGATGCCGACGGCGAGCAGGCGGTCGTGCTCGGGGACGCGCTCGCGGACGGGGACGGGGATTCCCGCGAGGGACACGAGGACGAGCGGGAGGAACGAGAGCACCTCGGAGAGCGGGGGCGAACCGAGGGCGAAGGAGACGACGCCGGTGGCGACGAGCAGCGCGTACGCGGCGCTTCGGTAGTCGAGCGAATCGCGGAGGGCCATGGGCGGCGGAACGCGGGGCGGGGAGAAAAACCTTCGCCGCGGAAATCCGATCAGACCCGCGAGAGGGCGAGTTCGAGGAGGGCGACGGCGCCCACGACCGCGCACGTGACGCCGTCGAGACGCCACACGCCGGTCACGGCGAGTCGGGCGACGCCGTAGACGCCGAGGGAGACGGCGGCGATCCGGTCGTACACCGGGACGGCGTCGCGGAGCCCGATCGGGACGCCGACGCCGAAGACGACCGCGACGAGGACGTACGCGCCGGTCAGTGCGACGTGCGTGGCGAGCGCTCCGAGCGCCGCACACCCGATCGCGACGCACGCGACGACCGGGCTCCAGCGATCGAAGTGATCAGTGAGCGACACGCGGAGCGTGACGACCGACCGAGGCAAAAAAGTACCGGCGCGCGCGTCGCGTGGTCGCGCGCACGCCTCAGGCGATAGTGGGCGAGCGCCCGGTGACGCGCTCGTAGGCGAGTTCGAGGAGGGAGACGGCGCCGACCAGGAGCATCGCCGCGACGGTGAGGCTCCAGCCGTCGCTGACGAACGCGGCGATCCCGAAGACGCCGAGGTAAACGCCCAGGAGCCGCTCGTACGACGGGAGGGCCTCCCGGACGGGGAGGAGCACGCCCGCGGCGAAGGCGACGACGCCGAGCGCGAGGGCCGCCGTCACCGGGGGCGTCGGGCGTCCGAACGCGAGGAGCGCGAGAAGTACCGCGGCGCCCAGCGCGGCGATCGGGCTCCAGTAGTCGACGCGGTCGCGAGCCATACCGGAGCGTGGGGCGACGGGGACAAAAGCGTTTTCGCGAGAGCACGTCGAGTGAGGATCGCCCCCGCTCACCTCTCCGACGCTCTGGTGTTCGCGTCTTCGGGGCGCTTACGCGTCGCGTCCCGCTTTTACGGCCGCGACGAGTTCCTCGGCGTTCTCGGTGATGGCCTCGAAGTCGCCGGCCGCGATGGCGTCCTCGTCGATGAGCGAGCCGCCCGCGCCGACGGCGGCGGCGCCGGCCTCGATGTACTCGCGGGCGTTGGACGGGCCGACACCGCCCGTCGGAACGATGTCGAGTTGGCCGAGCGGGCCCTTCAGCGCCGAGACGTGCGCGGGTCCGACGCTCTTCGCCGGGAAGACCTTCACCGCGCTCGCGCCGGCTTCGATGGCCGAGACGGCCTCCGTCGGCGTCATGATCCCCGGGAAGGAGGCGACGCCGTAGCGGTTGCAGGTCTCGATGACCGACTCGTGGAGCGACGGCGAGACGACGAACTCGGCACCGGCCCGAAGGGCGGCGTTCGCCGTCTCCTCGTCGATGACGGTCCCCGCGCCGACGTGGACCTCGGTGTCCGCGAAGTGGTCGGCGAGCGCGTCGATCCCCTCGATCGCGCCCGGCGAGTCCGCCGTGACCTCGATGGTCGTGACGCCGCCCGCGCGGAGGGCCTCGCCCGTGTCGATCAGCGTCTCCGGTTCGAGGCCGCGCATGACGGCGACGACGCCGCACTCCGTGAGCTCCGACAGCGTCGGGTCTGCTACCATGTTCGACCGTGGCGCGCGCCGAGTCATAAAGACGGGTGGAACGGAGATAGCACAGACGTGCATACCTCGGGTCTGAGATCGGTTCCGGTAGGCACGTCGATGGAAACCACTTAGTCCCCGGACGACGGAGGACGCGTATGACGAGCGTCAAGGACCTCCGCGTCGCGGACGCCCCGACGCGGGAGGCCGCCGGCCGCGGTCGGTTCGCGTTCACCGACGACTACAGCGTCTTCGACTGGGGGAAGATGCCCGACCAGATCCCGCAGAAGGGCGCGGCGCTCTGCACGATGGGCGCGTACAACTTCGAACTGCTCGAAGCCGCGGGCGTCCCCACGCACTACCGGGGCGTCGTCGACGCCGGCGACGCCGAGCGCGTCGTCGACCTCGACAGCGCGGGCACCCCGCCGACCGAGATGGCCATCGACCTCGTGCGGGTGCCCGACCTCCCGTTCGCCGACGGCGACTACGACTACGACGCCTTCCACGCGGAGGCGGGATCGAACTACGTGGTGCCCCTGGAGATCGTCTTTCGCAACACCGTCCCGGTCGGCTCCAGTCTCCGCTCGCGCGCGAGCCCCGAGGAGTACGGCCTCGACGTCGCCGAGTGGCCGGCCGAACCCGTCACCCTCGCGGACCCCGTCGTCGAGTTCTCCACGAAGTTCGAGGAGCAGGACCGCTACGTCGACGACGCCGAGGCGGACCGGATCGCGGGCGACGCCGCCGTCGCCGACCTCGAATCGCTCGCGCGTCGCGTCAACGACGTCGTCACCGAGCGCGCCGAGGCGGCGGGCTTCGAGCACCAGGACGGCAAGATCGAGTGCGCGGTGATCGACGGCGAGGTCGTCGTCGCCGACGTCGTCGGGACGTTCGACGAGAACCGCTTTTCCTACCGCGGCCAGCAGGTCTCGAAGGAGGTCGTCCGGCAGTTCTACAAGAGCTACGACCCGACGTGGGTCGACGCCGTGAGCGAGGCGAAGGCCGAGGCCGACCGGGAGGGCGTCGCCGACTGGCGCGAGCTCTGCGGCACGACGCCCGAGCGCCTCCCCGAGGACGTGATCGAGACGGTGTCGGCGCTGTATCGGGCGGGGACGAACGCCTACGCCGGGAGCGAGTGGTTCGACGCGCCCGACATCGACGCGGCCGTCGACGCCGTGCGGGACCTCTAACGCGACCTCGCTCCCGTCATCGGCGCGCTCGTCGACGTCGACGGCCCCGGCGCCGTCGCGGCCCGGAAGGACGGGCACGTCGCCGTCGGCCATGAGGGCAGATGAGCGGTCCATGAGCCGCGGTTCCGACGCGTACGTGCATTTCCGACCCAACTGTGAGCACTGTCCCGCTCGCGTTCGACCGCCTCACCCGAGGCGGCGAGGCGGGCTACCTCTTTGTAGCGCCGGCACCTCTCCTTCGACATGATCGTCACCGAGGCCGGCGACCGCTATCGGTTCGTCACCCAACCCGACCACGCGGCGCTCAGCGGGCGCTTCGCGCGCCACTGGGGCGGCGGGGACACCGTCCTCCCGGGCCCGCGCGTCCCGTTCGTCGTCGCCGCCGAGACCCACGACCAGGGGTGGAGCGACTACGACTGCCGACCGCGACTCGACGACGACGGCGACCCCGTCGATTTCGTCGCGGTCGACGGCGACGACTGGACCGACTTCTACGCGCGCGGCGTCGACGTCGCCGCGGACATCGATCCCTACGCCGGCCTGCTCGTCTCGATGCACGCCGCCGGCCTCCGCCGCGGGGGCTACGGCGTCCGCACCGAGATCCTCGACCTGAGCGACGAGGCGCCGTTCGCGTCGTTCGTCGACGCGCAGGAAGCGCGCCAAGCGGAGTTCGCGGCGTCGCTCGACCTCCCCGAGCGCGACCGGGAGACGCTCGACGTCCTCCACGCCGACGGGACGGCCCCGGCGGGCGCGATCCGCGGCGACCTATGGAAACACTACCTCCTGTTGCAGGCGCTCGACTCGCTCTCGCTCTACGCCTGCCACAGTGCCCGGTTCGAGGCGACGGAGATCGGGCCCGTCCCGGTCACGGGTGACGACACGGCGACGCTCGACGTGACGCCGGTCGGCCCCGCGACGCTCCGACTCGATCCCTACCCCTTCGAGATCGACACGCTCGCCGCGACCGTCCCGCAGCGGATCGTCCCGACCGACGCCGACGACCTCGTGAGCGCCTACTACGACGCCGACGTGCGGCGCTTCGAAGTCACGTTCGTCGCCTAGTCGTTCCGGCGGGGAGGACGCCCGCGGTCGGTACGGCGTGAGTGATCGCACAGCGCCGCGACCGTACGGCGCCCGGCCCGGGCGACGGGACGCGACACGCCGGCAGACGGGAAGCGATTCGCGAGCGGGATTCGAGGGAGCGGGAGCCACACGAACGTGCAACATCCCCGCTTTTTCAGAAGTCTTTTTGACCACGGTCACGCACTCACGGGCGATGAGCGCCTACACCGCGACGGTGACCGTCCGACTGAAGCGCGGCGTCCTCGATCCCGAGGCCGAGACCACGAAACGCGCCCTCGAACGCCTCGGTTTCGAGCTGGAGGCGCTGCGCTCGACCGACCGCTTCGAGGTCGACCTCGACGCCGCGGACGCGGACGCCGCGGCCGAGCGCGCCGAGGAGATGGCCGAGCGCCTGCTCGCCAACCCGACGATCCACGACTACGACGTGGACGTCGCCGCGCGCGAATGATCGCCGTCGTGCGCTTCGGCGGGTCGAACTGCGATCGAGACGCCGTGCGCGCGCTCGACGCGGTCGGCGTCGACGCGGAAATCGTCTGGCACGAGGACGGCCTCCCCGCCGACACCGACGGCGTGGTCATTCCCGGTGGCTTCTCCTACGGCGACTACCTCCGCGCGGGCGCGATGGCGGCGCGCTCGCCCATCATGGACGACGTCCGCGCCGCCGCCGAATCGGGCACGCCCGTCCTCGGGATCTGTAACGGCGCGCAGATCGGCTGTGAGGGCGGTCTGACACCCGGGGCGTTCACGACGAACCGCTCGGCGCGCTTCCAGTGCGAGCACGTCCACCTCCGCGTCGAGAACGCCGACACCCCGTGGACGCGCGCCTACGACGAGGGCGACGTCGTCGAGTTCCCCATCGCGCACGGCGAGGGGCGCTTCGAGATCCCGGACGCCGAACTGGCGGCCGTCGAGGACGAGAACCGGGTGCTCTTCCGCTACTGCGACGCCGACGGGACCGTTACCGACAAAGCGAACCCGAACGGCTCGAAGCACAACGTCGCGGGACTCCTCGGCGCGGACGAGACGATCGCCGTCATGATGCCCCACCCGGAGCGCGCCGCGCTCCCGCTCCTCGGCAGGACGGACGGGCAGGGCGTGTTGGAAGCGTTCGCGTAACTGGCGAAGCCGGTTACGCGGACAAGTGAGCGCCCGCGCTGACCTCGCCCCCGTCGAACCGCACCCGAGCCCCGAACGACCGTCGCCGGTCTCGTGACGGAGACAACTTACTTACTCGTTCAGTCGAGACACTGACGGGATGCCCTCCAACGCACTGACGCGCCGCGGGCTGCTCGCAGCGACGGGAGCGACGGCGCTCGCCTCCCTCACGGGGTGTATGGGTCGTGTCGTCGCCGGGACCGATCGCGTTCACGAGCGGGACGCCCCCGTGGGCGACGTCACCGGGGCGTGGCCGACCTACCAACACGACTTCGCGAACACCGGCGGGACGGCCGACGGCGGTCCGTCCAGCGATCCGGCCGTTTCCAGCGTCGCGGCCGTCGGCGTCGCGACCGGCACCTCGGTAACGCTCGCCGGTGGCCGTGGTATCGTGGGGTACAGCGACGGGGACGGCGAGGCGGGTGCGTATCGTGGCTTCGGACTCGACTCGTCGAAGGCGTCGTGGTCGGTTCGGTATCCGTATGGGAAGTCGACGCCGACGGTCGCCGGAGACGCGGTCTTCGTCTCGACGGCGGAGTTCGTGGCGGCGTACGACGGCCGGAACGGCGAGCTCTGTTGGCGAACCGATCAGGGCGGCTACGGAACGGTGTCGAACGCGCCCGTTCTCGCCGCGGACGTCCTCCTCACGGACGACGGGGAGACCGTCTACGGTCGCGACCCCGCGAGCGGCGAGAAGCGCTGGCGCTACGACGCAGGCGAGTCTACGGCGTCCGTCGTCGCCCGCGACGGTGACGCGTACGCGGCCGTGGGTACGGACGGAGAGACCGGCGTCGCCGCCCTCGACCCCGCATCGGGCGAGGAGCGCTGGCGACGGCACGACCTCCCGGAGAGTACCGTCCCGCTCGTGGTCGGCGAGAACCACCTGTACTACGCGGCCCATCGCGGCGACGTGTACGCGCTCGCGCTGGACGACGGGGCGACACAGTGGCGCGCGTCCGTCCCGCTGCCGGAGAACGGGAGTCCGTACGCCGCCGTGAGTAGCGACACGCTCCACGTCCAGTCACCCGACGGCGCGCTCGCGGCGTTCGACGTGACTGACGGAGCCACGAGGTGGGCGAGGGAGCTCGACGCCGACCTCGGGCCGCGTCCGCCGGTCGTCGCCGCCGATACGCGGTTCGCGCTGGGGGAGGAGACGCTGTACGCACTCGACGCCGCGAGCGGCGAGACGACGTGGTCGCTCGGGCTGGACGTCCGACCCGCGCTCATGAGTGCGCCCTCGGTTCGCGGGAGCGCGCTCTACTACGCCGGTCACGGCCGCGACTCCGGCGTCGTGCGCGTCAGCGACTGATCGCGACCGGCCGACCGACGGGCCGAGACGACCGGAACGACACCCGAACCGCTCTATTCCTCGCGGATCGCCACGCCCGGCTCGGATGTCCGGTCGCGCGTCGCGCGACCTATTCCTCGCGGCCCCCTCCGGCCGCCGTTCGGTGAGTAGCGATTCTTCGCCGCCGCCCAGAACCGCCTACTCCGCCAGCGGGAGGTTGTAGGCCGTCTCGCGTTCGAGGACGGCGTCGTGCGTGAGTTCGCACTCACAGCTGACCTCCTCGAAGACGCTCGGGTCCTGCCGGAGGTCGAAGTCCTTGATGGCCTCGTAGACGAGGTCGTCGCACTCCCCGCAGTTGTGCGGGCCCCGGTCGGAGCCGTTCCCCACGGGGTCGGAGACGACGATGACGTCCTCGTCGGCGGTCTCCTCCAACACCTCGGCGACCGACCAGAGCCACGGCGGGCGATAGCCGCCCCGGAAGTGGAGTTGGTCGACCATCGTGTAGCGCTGGACGTTCGTCGGGTTCATCGAGACGGTGTGACAGCCCTCGACGGCCGCGCACTTCTCGACGGAGGTCTTCATGTCCGCGACGGCCTCGGACTCGGAGAGGAAGGGCGGCTTCATCAGGAGATAGGCCTTGACGCCGGCGCCGACGGAGCGTGCCTCAGCGGCGGCGTCCTCGAAGTCCGCGAAGTCGAAGTACTTGTTCACGCAGTCGTGGCGAACGCGATCGGTGGCGGTCTCCAGACCGACGGCGACGTCGGTTTCGAGACCGACGTCCGTGAAGTCGGAGACGCGCTCGGCCTCCACGAAGTCGGGGAGGCTCTCGACGACGATGCGCTCGCGGTCCGCGAAGGTGTCGGCGATCGCACTGCGAGTCTCGGCGGGGACCTCGCGCTCGTCGAGGAAGCTCCCGGAGGTGTAGATCTTCACGAGCCCGGATTCGTCGTCGGCCTCCTCGGCCTCGTGGTCGAGGCAGGCCTGAATCTGGTCCATGAGGGCGTCGTGGCCGACGCTCCCGCCCTCGACGGACTCGGCGACGTAGCCGCACATCGTGCAGCCGCCGGCGCGCGCCCAGCGACAGCCGCCCGTGTTCAGGATTATCGTCAGGCTCTGGTAGACGCCGTCGGGCGTGTTGTCCTCGTCGAGCCACACCCGCGTCGGCTCGTGCGGGTCGTACTCCTTGTTCCCCTTCTCGGCGCGGAGTTCGCGCATCACCTGATTGTGCGCGTCCATCCCGCGCCCCTGCTCGTACACCTCGGGGGACGGCTTACTCATTACCACGTAGAAGCCCGGGCGCGCGTAAAACCCCCGCGGTCGCCCCCTACCCGCGGTCGAGGGCGGGGACGGCGACGACAACGCTTAGGCGGCCGGCGGCCGGGTTGCGCGTGTGTCCGAGTCAACGTCGATCGCGGTCACGCTCGAACGCGCGTTCGCGGTCGCCCCCGAGTCCGTCTGGGTCGCCCTCTCCGATCCGGTGACGACCCGCGAGTGTCTCCCGAGGTGTACGGCGCTCGCGCCCGTCGCGGACCGCGAGCTCCCGTCGGGATCGATCGCGCGCCTGCTCGCCACGGACCCCGAGACGCGCGACGCGCGGACGGTCTCGGCGGGGGAGCGGTACGACGCGGTGATCGGTGCGGGCGTCCGCGGCGCCGACGTCGAAATCGACGTGGACGTGACGGTCACGGAGCGCGACTACCCCGACATGGTCGTCGAGGGAGCCATCGGCGACGACATCGACGCGGCGATGGAAGCGACACTCGCCCTCGACGAGCGAGAGGAGGGGTGTCTCGCGACGTGGCGCGCGGAGGCGGCGGTCGGCGGGCGACTCGCCGCGGACGACCGGCGTGCCGTCGAATCGACGATCACGCGCGTCGCCGCCGACTACTTCGACGGGCTCGACGACCGCCTCGCCGCGCTCGGCGGCCCCGAGAGCGAGCGGGCGGTGAAGGACCCCGAGTGGAGGTAGCGCGACACGAGGGCGACGAACCCGAGGAGCGCCGGCGGGTCGTCGCGGCGGACCGCCCACGCGCCGGCGACGACGATCGCCGCACAGCCCGCGGCGTGCAGGAGCGCGTCCCACGGGAGCCCACCGGCGGTCGGCGCGCCGGCACCGGGGAGAGGGTCGCGGCGGCGAACGAGACGACGAGGAGCGCGACGGGGACGCAGCGGGGACGCGGCGGGGGCGGACCGACACGTCAGGTCACGAGCGGGAGGCCGAAGCGGATCGCCCAGAAGACCCCCATCCCGACGGCGATCGTGGCGAGGACGTCCTCGGTGTAGTAGGCGACGCCGGCGGCGACGAGGCCGGCGACGACCTTCTCTTGGGCGATCGTGGCGGCGACGGTCGCGCGGATCGTCACGATGTCCGGGACGACGAGCGCGGCGAGGACGGCAGCGGGGACGAAGGCCAGTGCGCGCTCCGCCCAGTCGGGGACGCCGCCGACGCGCCCGAGGAGGCCGATGAAGGAGAAGCGGATGAGGAACGTCGGGACGGCGATCGCGGCGATGAGCGCCCACGTCGTGAGGGCGTCGTAGGTCGTCATCGCCGCCACCCCGCGACGACGAGGCCCGCGACGATGCCGGCGAGCGCGCCGACGAGCAGGCCGGCGTTGAACGGCCAGTCCGCGCCGTAGACGGCGATCGCGGCGCCGACGACCGCCGCGGCGGCGTGCGGGACGCCCTCGATGGCGGGCACGAGGAGGGCGAGGAAGACGAGCGGCACCGCGAAGCCGAGCCCCCACGAGGACGGGACGCCGGCGCCGAGGAGGACGCCGGCGGCGGTCGTGACCTGCCAGACGGCCCAGAGGGCGAACGCGACCGCGAGGTAGTACCAGCGTCGATCGACGTCGGACTCACGGTAGGTGGCGACGGAGAGCGCGAAGGCCTGATCGGTGAGCGGGTAGGCGAGGAGCGCGCGCCAGCGCGCGGCGTACCCCTCGAAGTACGGGGCGAGCGACGCCGAGTACATCGCCATCCGGAGGTTGATCGCGACGGCGGTAGCGACGACGGCGACGAACGCCGCGTGTCCCTCGACCAGCGAGAGCGCCGCGAGCTGTGACGCGCCGGCGAAGACGAAGACGGAGAGCCCCATCGCCTGCGGAAAGGTGAAGCCGGCGCGGCTGGCGGCGACGCCGGCGACGAGTCCGAACGGCACGATACCGACGAGGATCGGCAGGGCGTCGCGGAGGCCGCGAGCGAGCGCGTCGCGTTCCATGCGTGACAGTCGACCGGCCGCGAGCTAAATCCCATCGAACCCGACGCGGGCGTCGGACCGGGCCGGGCGTGGCACGGACGGACCGGCCGAGAGGGCGTGACCCCAGCGGATCAGCGGAGAGGGCTGCTACGGACGGATCGGCGCCGACGGCGCGCGCGGACGTGACGAGGCCGTACCGGAGTCGCGGGGCGTGAGGGGCGACGCGCCGAGACGGGCGGGTTTCTTTGCCGATCCGGCCGTGGGAGGACGTATGGTCATCCACGAAGTCGACGTCCCCGGCGTCGGCAAACAGTACGAGGTGGCGACGAACGGGGAGACGCGCTTCGTCGTCATCGTGCACCACGACGGCCGCCGGGAGATCTACCGGCGCGAGGGGCCGGACGCGGACGCCGAGAAGCTCTTCGATCTCGACGCGGCGACGGCTCGTGAGGCCGCGAGCGTCCTGCAGGGAACCGACTTCCGACCGCTCGATCTCGACGACGTCGAGGTCCCGCTCGGCGACGCGATCATGGAGTGGGTGGAGGTCCCCGCGGACTCCCCCGTCGCGGGTGAGACGCTGGCTGCCGCCGGCATCCGCGCGGAGACGGGGGCGACCGTCGCGGCCGTCCAGCGCGGCGCGGAGACGCTCGCCAACCCCGGCGCGGACACGGTCCTCGAACCCGGCGACATCCTCGTCGCCATCGGGTCGCGCGCGGAGCAGAAGGCCCTCCAGTCGCTCGTGGCGCCGGGCGAGGGCGAGACGGCGTAGGATGGCGGACGTCCTCTTCGAGACCGGTATCGCGTTCCTCGCGCTCGCGCTCGCCAGCGCGCTCGCGCACCGCTTCGGCCAGTCCGTCATTCCCGCGTACATCGTCGCGGGCGTCGTCGTCGGCCCGTACGCCCCCACGGAGGTCGCGGGCGTCTCGCTCGCGCTCGTGACCCACGGCGAGTTCGTCACCACCGCCGCCGAGATCGGGATCGTCCTCCTGTTGTTCTTCCTCGGACTGGAGTTCGACGTCGGCTACCTCCTCTCGCAGGGCCGGGAGCTCGCGCTCCTCGGGAGCGTCGACTTCCTCGTCAACGGCGCGGTCGGCGTCGCGCTCGCGTACGCGTTCGGCCTCGGCCCGCTCGGCGCGGTGTTCGTCGTCGGGATCGTCTTCGTCTCCTCCAGCGCCATCGTCACGAAGTCGCTGACGGACGCCGGCTGGCTGGCGAACCCGGAGAGTCGCACCATCCTCGGGACGCTCGTCGTCGAGGACATCATCGTCGCCGTCTACCTCGCGGTGCTCGCCGCCGTGGTCGGCGGCGGTACGCTCGCGGGGGCGGCGACGAGCGTCGCGGGGTCCTTCTGCTTCCTCGCGGTCCTCGCCCTCGTCGCCTACTACGGCAGCGATCACGTCGAGCGCGTCTTCGACGTCGGCCCGGACGAGCTGTTCGTCCTCCGGGTCGTCGGCGTCGCCGTCGCGGTCGGCGCGCTCGCGCTCTCCGTCGGCGTCAGCGAGGCCGTCGCCGCCTTCTTCGTCGGCACGGCATTCAGCACGACCGATCTCGTCGAGCGAATCGAACACCTCGTAACGTCGCTCCGCGACGTCTTCGCCGCCGTCTTCTTCTTCGCCATCGGCCTCGACACCGACCTCCGCGTCGTCGCGGGCGTCGCGCTCCTCGTCGCGGTCGCCGCGCTCGCCACGACCGCGAGCAAGCTAACGAGCGGCTACGCGGGCGGGCGGCTCACCGGCCTCGATCCCCGACGTTCGGCGCGCGTCGGTATCGGCCTACTCGCGCGCGGGGAGTTCTCGCTCATCGTCGCGACCCTGGCGGCGGCGAGCACCGTCCCCGCGATCCGCGAGACCGTCCCGCCGTTCGCCGTCGGCTACGTGCTCGTCATGAGCATCCTCGGGACGGTCGCCATCGCGCGCGAGGGCGTCCTCACCTCGCGTCTCGCCTAGCGCCCGAGCACGACGGCCGTCCGCACGTCGAGGGCCGTCTCGAACTCCCCGAGGCGGTCCGCGCGGTCGCCCGCGAGCAGGAGAGTGGCCTCGTGGGCGCGTTTGACCGCCGTGGTCTCCACCTCGGTGAACGCCAGCGCCGCACCCGTCCGCGCCCAGAAGTCCGCGTCCGCGAACAGCACCACGCCGTCGCGCGCGCCGATCGCGCGCTCGTACTGCCGTTCGAGGGCGCGCTCCTTCCCGCGGAGGTAGTCCGCGACGCGCCCGAGGAGCGCGTCGAGCGTCGCGGGATCGACGTCCGCGCCCTCGCACGCGGCCGCCGGGATCGGGTGCGTCATCGCGTCACCGCTCCTCGCTGTGGCGGACGTCGACGACGACGCCGCGCGTCGCGTCCGCCATCGCCGACCCGTGGACGGTCGCGCGCCCCACGGCGAACGCCGCGGGGCCCTCGACGACGACCTCGTCGCCCGGCCGGATCGACGCGTCAGCGTCGAGCACGCCCGGCGCGAGGACGTTCCCGCGGGGGACGAACGAGTCGATCTCGACTCGTTTCGTCGGCACGTCGCTCGCGTCCCACGCCCGCGCGCCCGCGAGGGAGAGCGAGAGCGTCCCGTACTGCGGGACGAGCGCCGCCAGCTGCTCGCCGTCGCCGTCGAGCGCCTGCAGTTTGGGGTAGCGTCCTTGGAGGGTGAAGTCGTCCTCGGGAAAGAGGACGTCGCCCGCGCCGTCGCCGAACTGGTAGTCCGCGACCGCGCGGAGGGTGGCGGCCTCGCGCTCTTGCACCCAGATCTGGTCCTCCCCTTGGAGGGCGGCGTTCAGTTCGCCGAGCGACTCGTCCGTCGTCGGGTGATCGACGACCGTGTACTCGACGGGGACGTCGCGCCCCGCGGTCGCGCGCTCGACGATCTCCCGGTATCCGTCGGTCGGGACGTGCGCGACGATCCGCGGGTAGTCCGTCCGGTCGAGGTAGCGTTCGAGGACCGACGTCACGAACTCGAGTTCGTTCTCCGTCCACCGACCCGTTACCACCGAGTCGTAGTGTTGGGCGGGATACGTGAGTTCGAGTTCGGTGGGGACGACGCCGATCGGTGAGGTCATCGAGACGACGTGCCCCCGATAGCTCGCGGCGTCCTGGAACTGCCGGTGGCTCTGCGAGTCCGAGTAGGGTTTGCGCGCCGAGCAGGGCACGAGGAGGAGGGGGTGGTCGTCGAGGCGGGGCGTGTACCGTTCGGTGACGCGCTCGGCGAAGCGCTGGATCTCGACGCGCCGCAGGGCGTCCTCGCTCGCCGCGAGGAGGAGGCTGTCGCGCTCGATCGGCGTGCGCTCCTCGACGTAACGCCACTGCTGGTCGAGCTCGCGGAACGCCGCGGTCGTCCACGCCTCGTGACGGGCTTGGCCCTCGATGTAGTCCCGGAGACGACCCCGCCGGATGCGCCCGCGGACGCGCGCGAGTTCGGCTTGGAGGGCGTTCACGTTGTGCGCGGCGCAGTCCTCGCGGTCGAACTCGGCGAGCGGCTGTCGGCACGCCGGGCAGGCGCACGGCAGCTCGTCGAGGTCTGCGAGGTCGTACTCGCCCTCCGTGGTGAGATAGCGCCCCTGCGTCCCGCGGACGACCGCCCGGTCGCCGTCGACGAGGTCGACGCCCGCGTAGACGAGCGTGGCGACGTTCGACGGCGTCGCCGCCCCGGAGAGGTAGAGGGCGGTGTCGTCGGGGGTCGCCTCGCGGACGTCGAGCACGGCGTCGCGGAACGAACTCGCGTGCCCGACGAACCCCGGTGCGCCCGAGACGACGTAGACGTCCGCGCCGTGATCGGCCGCCGTCTCGGGCGAGACGACGGCACCGCTCGGGTAGTCGACGTCGGGGTGCTCGACCGCGAAGGACGTCTGCACCTCCTCGGCGGTCCCGCGGGGGAACCCCCGATGCGGGAGGATCGTCACTCGGGACTCGTCGCCCTCGGGCACCTCGCGCTCGGCGTTCCAGAGGCTCCCGGCGTCCGTCACGACGTCGTCCGCGAGACACGGCGTCGTCACGGGGTCGGCGAGGCGCAGCTCGCCGATTCGGGCGGCCGCGTCCCGGCGATGAACCTCGAAGTAATCGGTCATTGGCGGGAGTCGGGGACGAGAAACAAAGGGTCTTACCTTACGCACGCCGGCGTCACGTCCGGACGCGCCGCGCCGACGACGGAGTCCGCCGCGGCTCCGCCGGTCGTTCGACCGCGCCGACTCGTCCCGCTCGCGTCCGGTCGGCCGCTACGCCTCGTCCTCGGGGCCGGTCAGTCGGTCCTCGCCGAGGTCGAGCGTTTCGACGCGCGGCGGGACGTAGTCGAGGGCGTCCGCCGGCCACGACTCGTGGGCGAGCGTGAACTCGGCGTCCGGGTGCTCGCCGGCGAGGCGGGCGACGCCCTTCGCGGCCGCCTCGTACCCCTCGCGGTCCATGTTCGCCGGCGTCTCGGCCGTGAGCGGGTAGACCTCGGAGAGCGCGGAGGGGTACGGCCCGAACGGCGGCGTCACGCGCCAGCAGTCGTCGTAGCCGTCGTGACGCGGCCCCTCGGTGAGGAGGACGCGGCCCTCGGGGGAGAGGCGCGCGAGGCGCTCGCGGTGGCGCAGTACCTCGGGGCGGCGCGCCGACTCCGCGGAGGCGTAGAAGAAGGCGTCCTTGCTCGCGGGGTCGCTCGCCTCGTACTGGCCGGCGTGATCGAGGAGCGCCCGATAGCCGTCGAGGGTGCGCGGGTGGGCGTGCGCGCGGGCCTCCACGAGTTCGAGCAGGTCGCCGTCGCGGACCGCTTGCTTCACCCGGCGGAGCTCGGTGAACGAGACGTGGAGGTTGTGCTCGGCGAGCAGCTCCTCGCGGGCCGCGTCGGGCATCCGCCGGACGTCCTCGGGCGCGTGCTCGGTGCAGATCGGACACGAGCACGGGAAGTGATGCAGGTCCGCGAGCTGTTCGGTGCCGTGGACGGTGAGGTAGCGATCGTCGCGGGCGTAGAGGGCGTACGCCGCGGAGTCGAAGAGGTCACACCCGAGGGCGACGGCGAGCGCGAACATCATCGGGTGGCCCGCACCGAAGAGGTGGACGGGCGCGTCCGCCCCCAGCCCGCGTTTCGCGCCCGCGACGGCGCGCGCCACGTCGTCGTAGCGATAGTCGTTCATCATCGGCACCGCCGCGCCGACCGGGAAGACGTCGAGGTCCGTCGCGTAGGCGTGCGCCCCGGCCTCCTCGCGGAGATCGGGGTACGTCGAGCCCTGCACGGGCGCGTTCACCAGCATGTCGCCGACGTCCACCGTCTCCGCGAGTTCGAGACGCTCTTGTGTCGTGCGCAGTTCCTCCTCCGCGCGCGCCCGGTCGACGTCCGGGGGCGTCGGGATGTCCACGGGCGTCCCGATGTCGCTCCCGATCTCGTGCTGGAACGCGAGGATCTCCTCGGTGTCGGTGTCGATCTCGCCGTACTCGGAGAGCTGGAACGACCCCGAGTCCGTCATGATCGCGCCGTCGAAGCCCAGCAGGTCGTGGAGGCCCTCCTCGCGGGCGCGCGCCGCGAGGTCGTCGTCGCGCTTGATGATGTAGGAGTTCGTGATGAGGATCTCCGCGCCGAACTCGTCGAAGCGCGCGGGGTCGACCGTGATCACGTTCGGGTTGACGACGGGGAGGAGCGCGGGCGTCTCGACGGTCACGTCGGCCCGCGGGACGTGCAGGTCGCCGACGCGGCCGCCGGCGTCCTGCGCGCGGATCTCGAAGACGTCTCTCATTGGTGGTGATGGGCGGAGGGCGTCACTAAGGGTTGCGTTCGGTGGCGGCGTTACGCGTCCGGACGCGTCGGCGCGGGCGACGGCGCGTCACGTCCCCGTCGCGGGTCGCCGGGCTACGCCTCGAAGGCCTCGTAGTAGAGCAGGGCGAGTGCGGTGCGGCCGTCCCGACACGTCCCCTCGCGGACGGCGTCGCGCAGCGCCGCGGGCGTCGTCTCGTCGACGCGGATGCTCTCGTTGAAGTCGAGGTCCCGTTCGCCCGTCGGCGTGCACCCCTCCGCGACGAAGACGTGGTGGACGGCGTTCGAGATGCCGTTCGCGGGCTCGACCGTCGTCAGCGCGTGGAGGGCGTCGGCCTCGTACCCCGTCTCCTCTTCGAGCTCGCGGCGCGCCGCGGCCGCGAGGTCGACGTCGTCGGCCTCGACGCTCCCCGCCGGGAGCCCGCGATTGACGCGTTTGACCGCCTGTCGCCACTCCTCAATGACGACCACGTCATCCTCGGGCGTGAACGGGAGGACGACGACCGCCGGGTCGTCGTCGAGGTAGTCGTAGTCGCTCTCGGTACCGTCCGGGAGGACGACCTCGTCGCGGACGATGTCGAACCCGGGGCAGGTGTACGCGACGTCGCTGTCCGTCGTCTCCCACGCGAGGTCGTCGCGTGCGTCGGTATCGTCCTCGCCGCTGGCGTCGTCGGGCATGGTGGACGGATCGACCCCGCGCCCCCTCGCCGTTTCGGTTCCGCGCGGCCGACCGGGTTCTCATCGCCCGAGACGATCGGAATGGTTTATCACGATTACGCCATGCTACGGTGGTATGACCGACGACCCGACCGAGACGATTCGGACGATACTCGAATCGCTCCTCGAAGAGACCGACGACCCGGACGTCCACTACAAACTCCGGACGTCGCTCCAACTCCTCACCATCCTCGAAGAGCGCGACGCCGCCGGCCGCGACGCGCTCGAAGACGCCGATCTCGATTCCGACGTCGTCGAGCGCCTCGAACGCCTCGGCTACATCGACTGAGCGCGAACGTCAGAGTTCGACGCCGTCCAGGGCGTCGCCGAGCTCCGCCAGCTCCTCGTTGAACGCCTCGACGAAGCCGCGGAACTCGGGCGCGTACGTGCGGACGTCACCCGGCGACGGCGGTGCGTACTGCGAGACGAGGTAGACGCCGCCCTCGCCGCCCGCACGGACGTAACTGGCCCGATCGGCTTCGCGTTTGAGTTCCCAGCGCGTCCCCGCGACCGTGGTGCCGAACGTCCCGTACTCTGTCGGTTCGACGCGGTGGAGTTCGGCCGCCATCCGGTCGGCGGCGTCGTGCATCCGCGAGACGATCCGATCGCGCTCGGCCGCCACTTCGCCCGTCGTGGCGACGTCGGGGAACGTCTCGGGGACGCCGTCGAGGACGCCGCGCAGCGAGTCGACGTGCGCGTCGAACGCCTCGGCGAACGCCTCGTAGTGGTCCATCGCCGTCGCGAGGTCGGCGGCGTCCGGGTCGGTCTTCTGCGAGACGACGTAGACGTCGAGGCCGGAGCGGCCCTCGAAGCGCAGGAAGTCGAGATCCCCCGCCTCGTACTTCAGGGTCCACTCGCCGCCGTCGACGCGGAAGGTCCGGCGACCGTAATCACCTCCTTGAAGACGGGCGAGTTCGCGCGCGAGACGACCGGCGTGCTCACGGACGCGCGCGACGACGCGATCGCGCTCCGCCACGGTGGCGTCGGCCGTCGGGACCGGAACCGTGACGCGCTCAGTGTCCGTCGTAGGCGCAGTGTCCGTCATAGGCGACGGGAGGGGGCGGAGGGGGATACGTCCCCCGCTCTCTCAGAGGGACCGGACGACATCGTACGAGCGTCGTTATTCCGACCACGCGTAGAGCGGCGGCTACGCGTCAGAGAAACCCGGAAAGGGTCATGAGGGTAGTGGGCCGGCGCGAATTCGAATCGCGTCGGAGAACCCCGGAACAAAGTTCCGGGAACCTCCGCCTTCCGCCGCTCGCTGCGCTCGCGGCGACGCGGTGACGGCCCTTTCGCGGGTCGTGCCTGCCGGGCCACAGGCCGGGCGGGCGCGCTTCCACGACGAGTTGGTGATGTCCCCGACGAGGAACGGCTTCCACCAATGGTTTTAGGCAGCCTGACTGGTGGGTGGTAATATGGCAGATATTGGGAATGAGGTCTCCGACGCCGTCGAATGGTATTGGGAGACCCTCTCTGACCAAGCAGACGATCAGCGCGACTCGGACAACACGGCACGTGGTCGCCGGGCACAGGTACTCGGTGGCGCACAGATGGACGGGTTCGCCGGCCTCATCGAGGACGCACTTGTTGAGGCCGGTCTCCCGCGAGACGACGTCCTCCACGACCACGACGCCACCCTACCGGGGTACTTCCGCGCGACGAAGCGGTGGGACATCGCCGTCGTCCACGAGGATGAGGTACTCGCTGCGATCGAACTCAAGTCCATCGCCAGCTCGTTCGGCAACAACCTCAACAACCGCGTCGAGGAAGCCGTCGGCAACAACATCGACATTCACGAGGCGTACGAGAACGGCGTCATCGAGCAGCCGAAACCGCCGTGGGTAGGCTACCTGATCCTTATGGCGGACAACGAGGACTCCAGCAGCTCCGTCAGGGTGCGCGAGCCGAACCTCGACATCGACGACGAGTACCGGGACGCGTCCTACATCGACCGCGCCAGACTACTCTGCGAGCGGCTGGTACGGCAGGGCGTCGTGGATTCGACGGCCTTCCTCACATCGGGCGAGGGCGAAGGACTCGACGGCGGCTACGAGGAACCGAACCCCGACCTCACGTTCCAGCGGTTCCTCGACGATCTCGTCGCCCACGTCGAGACGCAGATCGACAACGAGCAGACTAAGCTCGACGTCGACGACTGATTCAGACGAGCGTCGTCTGCTTCGTCTCGCCGATCTCCTCGGGGACAGGCAGCTTCTTCAGGAGCTTCGACTGCATCCGGTAGTAGTCGTTGTGCGCCTTCTGCGCGTTCGCCTCCAGCCACGCACGCGCCTTGGGGCTGTTCAGGTACTCGAGGAGCGCATCGAGGTCGTCGGGGTTCTCGGGGATGATGTAGTAGACCGAGTGACGCGGGATGACGTTCCCGTCGCGCTCGGCGTAGAACTCGGGTGGGTCGCACACGTCCTTGGCGAGGATCTTCTCCACCCCGTAGATGTCCGCCATCGGCGGATTTTCGTGCCACGAGTACCACACCTTCCCCTTCTCGACGCACGACCGGCTCTCCAACTCCTCACGGTGCAGCTCCGCCCAGTCGCCGAACGCCCCAAGCTCGTCCTCGGCGACGAGGTTCCCGTGTCCGTCGTACGGGCAGATGACGACGTCCCCGGAGTCCGGCCCGTCGTTCACGGAGAGCTGCTTGCCCGAGGTCGTCTGGTACGTCCACCCCTCCTCGACGAGTTGCTCCGGCACTTCCTCCTCGGACTGCACGTAGAGGGAGTCGCGTCCGGTCGCCAGTCCGCACGAGATCCGCTTCGTCACGTCGCCGAGCGTGACGCCGGTGTCGTAGTCGTAGGCGTCGGTGTCGCCGGCGCGAACCGTACTCGCCCAACTCGACCCGTCCCGCGGCAACTCCACCGTGTCCACGGTTCCGTCTCGGCGGACGACGCGCGTCTCCTCGCCGTCGCGGTCGTGGATGGTCGTGATCGTCGGGTAGGTGACGTGCCCGGCGAACGAGTCCTCCGGGACGTGTTCGATGCGCTCGACGTGGTACTGCGTCATCAACCGCCGCAGTTCCTCGGTCGTGTGGGTGTACTCGAACTTCTCGGGGGTGATGAACACGAGCCGACCACCGTCGGCGAGCAGGTCGAGCGAGCGCTCGAAGAACAGCATATAGAGGTCGAACCGCTGCTCGGCGGTACGGAACTCGTGCTTGTACCGCGTCTTCTCCTCCTCGCTGAGACCTTCGATGGGGACGTAGGGCGGATTCCCGACCACGTAGTCGAACTGGCCGTAGTCGCAGTCGGCTGCGAGGAAGTCCTCCTCGCGGAACTCGACGGCCGTGTCTCCGTTCTGCTCCCTGGCCTCGGCGAGCAACCCTGGATCGAGGTCGACGGCCGCGCCCTCCGGGAAGGGGTAGTCATTCTCCTCGCAGTACCGCTCCACCGCGGCAACGAACGGGCCCTTCCCCGTGCCTGGGAAGAGGATTCGGTCACCATCGGCGGGCGGATGCTCGGCGAACAGTTCGGCGACCATCTCGTCCGCGAGTTCCGGCGGGGTCGGGACGTGACCTTTCATCGCTTGACCCAGACTGACCCGCCAATAATACTTAAACATATATAATACTCGAGCGATACGAGGGATAGGATTTCAGCTCGGTCTCATCTATACCCTACTCGCTTCCCCACTCTCCGATCGCTCTACGAACTCGTCTTGGTCGTGTAGTCCGTACTGTCCGTGAGACCGGTCGGGAAGTACCCGTTGAAGGATTCCGTCCCAGACGCGACAGCTACAAAAGGAGGGGAGGGTGGTCGCTCGGAGGGGAGCGATGACGCTTCTGCACGCGTTGGATTCACGAACCACTGGAAGGCGGAATGTGGTTGTTACTTGAATTCGAATCAACGTCGCAGATACAGCTGAGAAGTTCCGAAACCGGATGTATCTCGCAATTAACTACGAAACCGAGCGGTTGCGGGAGAAGTGGGCCGGCGCGAATTGCACCTGCGCTTTGCGCAAGCGCGGTTTCGCGGTTCTCGCGCCCCTCCGGGGCGCTGCGCTTCCACCGGTAGGGCCACCAACTCCCGCGAGGGAGGTTGGCTACCCAACTCTCGTGTGCCGCCCACGACGGCGCAGTCGGACGGCAAAGATGACGGAACCCAACTCCGACCTCGAAGACCTGAACCCCAGAACCGGCGTGCAAATGTACCTCAACGACCGACACGGCGAGGTATCCGAGGCCACCCACCAATCACACGGGTACAGACTGGAACGCTTCCTCGAATGGTGCCGCGACGAGAACATCGAGAACCTGAACGATCTCACTGGACGCGACATTCAGACCTTCAAACTCGCGCGGAAAGCAGAAGGATTGGCCCCGGCAACGCTGAAGTCCCAGATGGACACCTTGCGCGTGTTCTTGCGGTTCTGCGCATCGATCAACGGCGTCCACGACGAACTCCCAGAGAGCGTCAATTCGCCTTCGCTATCGGATGATGAGAAGCGCGGGACAGACATTCTGAAAGCCGAACAAGCCGAGAAGATCCTCGCACACCGAAGCAAGTACGATTACGCATCCCGCAAACACGTCGAAATTCGCGTTCTCTGGGCCACAGGGATGCGGATGGGCGCGCTCCGAAGCATCGATCTCTCCGACACCCATCTACAGAACCAATTCATCGAACTCAAACACCGCCCAGACACCGAGACACCTCTGAAAAACAACGTCCGCGGAGAGCGAGAAGTCGCACTCGACACCACTACAACGCAGGTTCTCCGCGACTACATCGACGAGAACCGGATCGACTCGGTGGACGACTACGGTCGCAACCCACTCTTGACCACCAAGTTCGGCCGCGCATCCGATAACTCCGTGAGGGCGTGGATGTACCAGATGGCGCGCCCGTGCAAATCGGGGATGGGCTGCCCATACGACCGCGACCCCGACCGATGCGAGGCCGTCGATGGTCAGACGCGGATGAGTGCGGCGAAATGTCCAGATTCCGTCGCCCCTCACGCTGTGCGGAGGGGCGCAATCACCCATCACCTCCAACAGGACACACCACCCCGTGTGGTCAGTGACAGGATGAACGTGGGGCGAGACACGCTCTCGGAGCACTACGACTCGCGGACTCCCCGCGAGAAGATGGAGCAGAGACGGAACCACCTACCAGACATCTGACCGCCCGCGGACGGATCACGCCCTCGCGCAACCCTGAAACGGGGACTATCCACATTTTGTCGCAGTCCCAGTAGAAACACCACTAACGGAACTCTTCGACGTCGGTGCGCGCGGTCGCCGATCCGGGGCGCACCATACTCGTCACATTCACAGCCACGTTGGTAAGAGCACCGACGTGCGCGAGGAGATTGGCACTATTCGCCCCGATGCACAGTCACCACTCGACAACACCAGAGGCTAAGCTCAACAAAGTGTCAATTATAAAAGTTTTTACAAAGGTGGGGCTGCTCGAATGTCGACGAGTGCGGGACACCACCGGAGTAGGAAGGTGGACGGGAGCCAGAACTCCCGCCCGCGCTTGCCCACCAAGTGAGCAAGCAATGTCAGACCAGAATTCGACGGTTATTCAACCCACCGACGAGCAGACAGCGAATAGTGACAAAGAGGTCGATTGCCGAGACGGCAGGGATCGACTCGTGAACTTCGACTCCACGTCGGGTCGTCTCGCCAACTACCCCAGCCTCGCCCACAACAACTAACCTATGCTATCGAATCACCGACACATCCGGCTTGAAGATCGTGACTGCCCCAACTGCCAATCTGACGTCGTGACCATCTGTAAGGACAACGAGGACGGAGAGAAGTTCTGGTTCAACTGCGCAGCACCTGCTGAGGAATGCGGCTGGGGTCGTGATACACCAACCCATCGTTCGGAAGGCTCACGCGTCACTTCCGAAGAAGCCCGAAAACAATTCGATAAAAACTACCAGTAGCCGTCCGCGGCTACTGCTCTACCGGCGGCCGAAGATCCCGCCATCGAACATCGACTTCTTCGTTCCCGAGGTCGACTCTGTAGAGAGTCGAATCACGAGGATCACCCGTTTCGGCACCGGCATCATCACGGATTAGAGCAACTACCTCTCCGTGCCGATTATGGAGCCGATCATGATCGGGGTCAGTTTCGTCCGGGATGTCGATCCTAACCCGGTCGCCCTCGGTGAACCTGTTCATGATCCTTCCTCAGTCGTCGTCCATCTCGGCCAACTCCGCCTCGACCGGAGTTTCCTCGTCGGTCTCCTCCTCGATGATCTCATCGAGAGGGAGTTCACCTGTTACCGCTTTGTCAAGCTGGCTCCGAAGGTCGTCCAGCTCCTCTTCAGCCTTCTCGATCTGCTCTTGCCGCTGAGCGAACTCGGCGGCGATTTGTCGTTGTTCGCCGATCTCGGGGATGAAGATCTCGAGATCCTCGAAGTCGTCCTGTTGCGTCCGGCGACGATTGGAGTGACCAGTGACGATGGCCCGAATGGCGTTTTGGAAGTACTCGCTCCGGAGCAGGAGCTTTAGGTAGTGAGGATCTAGTTTGTCCTCGTCCTCAACCTTGTAGATCGGGAACTCGGTCGTGGAGATGGCTCCGTCGAAGTCCTCGCCGACCGTACTGATTGCACCCTTCCAGAGGTCGATCTGCGAGTAGACGATGTCGCCTTCGTACATGTAGTGCCACCGTGAGGAGCCGGTGAAGTACTGACCCTCCCACGCAACGGGATTCTTTCCCTTCCCGGCTTCGCGCTTGGTCATATCGCCGTCATGAGTCACGGTCGGGACAGTGAACTCGGTATCGGGGTGGTTAGTCGGGTCGACGCGCTCGTCGCGTTCCTCCAACGCGTCCCCGAGTCGGAGCTTCTTCGTCCCGTCGGGTGCGTCTTCCTGCGCCTTCCGCTGGAAGAGGTGGTACTTCGGGTCGATCCGGCCGTCGTCACGACGACTGAACATTTCCGACGCCATGATGGACATCGTCTCCGGATCGTCCCCTCCCTCGTAGCCCTCGGGGTCGTCGCAGAACTTGTGGTACTGAGCGAGGATGTTGTCTTCGGTGTTGAGGTCGGGGTAGCCGTCCTCGTCGGGCGTGTACAGGTCGTTCCGTTCGACGCTCTCACCCGTGGGTGCGTAGCCGATCTCTTCAGCCTCGGCGAGGAAGACCGGGTAGTCGTTCTCCGTGACCACGTCCGCCATCACGTCCCACTTCTCACTACCAGTGAGGTCGTCGAAGTCATCGATCTCTTTCTCGTCGAGAACTTGACGGAACGTCTCGTCGAACTCCTCTTTTTCCTCTTCGGTGTACTTCTCGAAGAAGAGGATCGAGGTCTTGTTCTGGGCACCGGCCTTCGTGAACGTGTGCTCCGGGAGCGAAGTGACGCCGGTGATCTTCCCATTCCGAATGAGGTGACGGCGGAGTTGCGGACAGTTAGAACGCTCGGAGTAGTTGTTCAGCAGGCCGTCGGGTACGACGAAGGCGAGCGTACCACCCGGTTTCAGGAACTCTATCCCTCGTTCGATGACGGCGATCTCCGTCTTGATCTTCGACCCCTTCTTCAGATCGAACCGCTCCAACTTGTTCGAGCCGAGCCGGTCGCGGTCACCAGCCTCGACGGAGTCACCGAAGGGCGGATTTCCAACGACGACGTCGAAGTTCTCTCCGTTGAGGCGGTCGCGGTCGAACTGGGTGTCCAGACACGAGCGGTCGCCTTCGATGTTCTTCGGCGACACCTTGTGTAGGATCATGTTGACCTTCGCGATCCGCGAGAGCTTCTCGTGGATTTCAACCCCGTACAGATGGTTTTGCGCGAAGTTGACGGACTGCTCGACCTTTTGCCGCTCCGACCCACTACCCGACATGATCTCGTTGTGGAGTTGGTAATAGGTCTCGATCAGGAACCCACCACTTCCCACGGTAGGGTCGAGGACGAAGTCCGTCGTATCCGGGTCGACGGTCGACACCATGTACCGGGTCAATTCGCGGCGGGTGAAGTACTGCCCCAACTGACCGCGGAAGATCTGGCCGAAGAACTCCTCGAAGGCACGACCGATCCCGTCGAGGTCGTGGCTGGTAATCGACTCCTCTTGGAGAATGTCGACGATGTCGGCCACCTTCTCTGCCGGCAGTTCGATTGTGGCACCATCCTCAAACACCGTCGGGTGCTCCTCCTTGGCATCCTCGAAGAGATCGTGAACGTTGTTCGCCACGCGGGAGTCAGACATCCCGACGCCCCGCTGGAACATCCGCGGCTCGCCGTCCTTCAGTCCCTCATCGTACACCTTCGCGAAGAGGAGCTTCGACCACTCGTCGAACGAGGTCAGCGGATCTCGCTTCCCACCGCTCCAAATCTCCGCGTGGGTTCGGCGAATCTTCTTCTCCAGTTCTTCAACAGGAGAAGGCGAGATGTCGTTCTCCTCACCTGCGATCAGCTCCCACTCCGGCTCTTGGTCGTACCCGACAGGAAGCTTGTCCTTGCTCCCAAGCCGATTCTCCTCGCGTTCCATACCGCCGAACCCACTAACTTTGTAGACGACGGACTGGTCGCCCTTGTCGACCAGCAGATACTCAGCACCGAGCGAGTTGGCGTAACCGTAGCCTTGCTCGATGGCCTGATCGTAGTCCGCATCTGAGGTATCGCGCGACTTGTTCTCCACCGCGATGTACGGCTCGGTCATGTCCTCGGAGTCGAACACGACGATGTCGGCGAACTTCGTCGGCACGCGGTCGGGGACGGAGAATTCAACGCCGATGCACTCCGCCGCGTACTCCATCTCGATGATCAGCCACGAATAGGTGACTGCGCGCACCTTCTCCTCTTTGACGTAGTCCTCCTCGTGGGGGTCACCACAGTGGTATTCGATCCGCTCTTTATCCTTGTCGACCTCCAGATAGCCCCGATCTTCCGCCTTCTCCACGATCGGGTCTAAGTGCAAGTTGTCGTCTTCACTCATCTTCCGTTCTACACGACATATCCCAGATCCATAAAACTATCTGTGGGAGTGCGCACTCCCACAGGACACAATTCAAGTAGTCCGCGTCGCACCTCATAGCGAAAATACGCCCTATACATAAAAAGTTCCCTCAAATCAGGGCGAATACGGCTCGATGAGGTTCGTTGGGAGTAACTACTCTGTAGAAGGGCTAAATGTGAGTTCTTGTCGATGCCGAGTGCCTACCGATTTAAGAACGCGTCTGACAGAGTAATCGCTAAATGTGGAAATTCCTCTGCGACTCGGGCACCGAGAAGGAGTGTCTTATACGGCAGTTGTTCGGCAATCACGAGATGGTCGGGGAAATCAACGAAGGCGACACGCTCTTTCTCCACAATCGCGAGTCTGACTATCTGATGGGGCCGTTCGAAGCGGCAACGGATGGCACCATGAACATCGTCGAACACGCGTGGGACGGACAGTTCCCGTATCAGGTGTACGTAGCTTGGGACGACCCGGTCTACGGCCTTCCCCTCGATCAGGTCTCCGACCCAGACCAAACCGAGAATCCAGTCCGGCTCCCCATTCGGCGTGGGTTTCAGGCACTCTCCGAGTCAAACACGGAACAGTTACTCGACGCGCTCCAGAACCACAAGTTGAGCCAAAAGATCATCACCAAACGATAGGCTAGAGTAGTTGACTCGGGACGTCAGTCGCCCCGGGCGTCTCCGAGTTCGCGGACGCGCTCCCGCACCTTCTCCGCCGTATCGTCACCGACACAGTCGGCGAGCTGTAGCCCCGACGACATCATCTCGCTCGCTTCCTCACGAACAGCGTCACCGACACGGAGCCGATCCGCGAGCAGCCTCGCGTCCAGCAGCCACTCCGCCACCACGGCGTCTCCCCCGACTTCTGCCCTCGCACGGACGGCGTTCGGCGCATCGTCCGCAGCAGCCGTCTCAACGGGATAGTTACGTTGGACGACTCGTTCAACCTTCGCAGGTGAGATTTCTCGCTCAATCCCGTTGTAGGGGCTGTCATCAACCCTGTACTGGTAGTACGCCCCATTACGCACGTACATCCAGACCGTCATCCCGCCACCACTGTAGCACGCCAACTCGCCAGCGGCGAGACGACCGCGGACGTACTCACCGTAACTCTCGCTCATTCGCTACCACCGAGGACATCGCCCTCAGGCGTTCGGAACTCAACACCACGACCATACGCGGCTTCGACAGCGATTCCGAACTCGTCGCGGGGTATGACGATGACGTCGACGTCCTCGACACCAGCGTCAACCTCGCCGTGGGCAGCCACCACGTCGCCCGGGTCGCCGATCTCCTCGGTGTCGTACTCGATGCCGTCCTCGTCCTCACCCTGCGTCGGCACGTCGGTCACGGGTGGTGTGTCAGGCTCCGGGGGTGCAGGCGGCGCGGGCTCCTCGGCGTCGTTCCCGTCGCCACGGACTTCGGCGACGATCTCGGACACCTCGTCCTCGTCTTCGCTGCGGATCAAGAGCGTCTCGGCGATCTCTTCGGCGGACTCGTTGGTGTCCTCGGCCATCGCCTCAACGGCCTCCTCCTTCTGCTCCGCCGTGTACCGGCGGTCGGGGCTGCTTGCGTCGGTATCGTCACCATCGTCACTTGTGTTGCTTTCGTCGGCGTCGTTGGTAGCAACATCAGCGTCAGGGTCGTCTCCATCGTCGGTGACCCCAGCCCCCGCATCCGGGTCGTCATCGTCGTCCTCGGAATCATCGTCGAGCGTGCCGGCGACGAGGCGCTCAACCACGTCGAACGCGTCGCCACCGAGTCGGAACTCGCGCATCACCTCGTACACGTCCGTTTCAGGGTGGTTTTCGACGTACTCGCGCACGTCGGCAACCGTCACGCCCTCGGCGAGCTGCTCGACTTGGGTGTCGTCGAGCGCGTCCTGCGCGTCGTCTGCGTCGGGATGGTCGATGCCCGCGAGTTGTGCGCCCCGGGCAGTCCACTCGACTCCAGCGAAGCACTGTTCGACGCTCGAGTCGTCGCTCAGCGCCTTCGTCTGTTTGCCTTCGATGTCGTAAGCGGCCAGTTGCTGGATTTCACCCTTCAACTTCTGACTGTTCATCCGCGGCACGTTCTCTTCTTCCGCATACTGTTCGTACGCGTCAACGACGTTCTCCTTTAGCACCTTACCGAACGCCGCCTTCTTCCCGTCCCAGTCTTCGTCGGGTTCTCCGGGACTTTCGACCTCGCGGAACACGGTCGTCGCGAAGTCACGGACGGGGTTGGCCGCGTTCATCATCTGCTCGCGGACTTCCTCGGGCTCGCCAGCGTTCGGGTAGAACTCCCGGTCGTCGTTCTGCCACCACTCACAGAGTTCATCGATGGCGCGAGCGAGCAGTCCCTTGAGCTGGTCTTCCCGGGTGAGGTTGCTGCGGAGCTTGTGTTCCGGGATTTTCTCGTCGCCCGTGAACTTGTTCGAGAACGGGATGTAGAGCCAGCGACGCCAGATGGCGTGGTTGTCCTCCGGGAGTTCCGGGACGGTATTGACAGCGGCCACGAGCGTTGCCTTGTTCCTAAACTTGATGCTGGCCTCCTGCTTGACGTCTGCAGTCACGGGGTCGCCACCGGTGAGCTTCTTCAGCGGGCCAGTGTCCTCGATTTCCTCGGGGGAAAGGTCACCTTCGAGGTTGGCGAGCTTACCCTCGAGATCGTTCTTCGCGAACCGGTAGTCCGACAAGTCGCCGAGTCCGCGGTGCGTCACGTTCTGCGCGCCGACGAGGGCGTTCAGCACGTCGATATACATCCCCTTACCGTTGTCACCCTCACCGGGGAGGAGAGCGACACGCTTGGTCGGATAACCGGGATAGATGGTGTGCGCCGCAATCCGATAGAGAGTCGTGACGTAATCCTCGTCGACCCACTCACGGAATCGCGCGTCGATGTACTCGCACTCTGCGCCCGGCTGGTAGTCCACCGGCACACGATGACGATAGAGCGTCTCGGGATCCGGTTCCTCGACTAATTCGCCCGTCTCGAGGTTTACTACACCGTTCCCGACCATAAGGTGGCTCTCTGGCGGTTCTCGGGCCTTGATTTCCTCACGACCCGTGTACGACTTCCGTGCCACCTTGTTCGTTACCTCGCGGATTGTCGCGTCAGTCGAGTGCGCACCAAGCAGATCTTCGACCATGCCCTCAACCTTCGATGCACCGTTCATCTCGTAGCGGCCAGTCTCGGGGTTGCGCCAGTAGAGAACCTCGTCGGCCCATCCCATAATAGGCTCCTCGCCACCACTTGGGTACAGCCACGTCCAATAGTACTTCAGAACGCGAGCCACGCGCTCACGAAGGCGTCGTTCGCTGATCTCAACCTCGACATCCTCACCGCCTTCGTAGTGCTTGACGATGCGCTGTATGTCTGTCTCAGCGAGCTCCCATCGCTCTTCGTGGCTGAGCGTGTAGACCTCATGCGCGTCGGCCTCGTGGTCGACGCTGATGTCGGTTTCAGGGTCGTAGTACGTCGTGACCTGTTCAGCGGCCTCCATCACGGACTCTCGGTAGCTCTCTCCGCGTTCGTCCCACTTCTTCGTCCGAGCGTCGTACTCGATGACGTCGCGGACGGCGTGCGTATCACCTTCGAGCCAGAACGCCAACCGCGACGCGAGCGACGCCTCAGCCTTGGAGCGGTCGACGCCGTTGCGGTCGCGAAACTCACTGTAGTCACCATCCATTAGCGCGTCGAGCGTCTCGTCGTGCTCGCGCGCCTTCTCGAGACGCTGGTCAACCCAGTCCTCGGTCGCCGAACCGTCCTCACGGCCGGTATCCACCTCGTGATCGTCCTCGGTTTCGCGCTCGATGTCGGGGTCAGCGGCCAGCACTTCAACGAGGGTTTCGGCGTCGATCACAGCGAGCTCCGCACCCTCGGCGATCTCGTACTGACCCTCACCGTCCTCCGAGCAGTCGTGCCAGTCCTTGTGGCACGATTCCAGCTCGTTACCGGCAGCGAGTACGTACTTGTTTGCGACTTGGATCTCGCCCCAACTCGCGGTCGGGTTCTTGACGCCGAACTCATCCTCAAGGACGGCCGCGGGCATCCGACCCTCGCTCATCTCGACACGGTAGTAATAGTGCGTGCCACCGTGCGGCGAGTGGTCGGCGAGTGTTTCCGGGAGGGCTTCGACGGCGGCGAGACCGGGGTTAATTCCGTCACCGTCGTAGTCGTCAACGTCGAGCACAACGAGGCGATCGTCGGCATCGCAGTAGACGCCGTAGTTCCCGCCGGGAGGACTGTTGTAGCGGGTGTCGTGGTCAAGGCACTTCTTCTCGCCGTCAACCACGGATACGTAGCGGTCGGTACTCAGACCTGCGTCGTCAAAGCGGGCGGCAATCACTTCGCGGGGGATGGATCGGTCAGAGCACATCTGACATATCCTTGACACCCCAGACATAAATACGAATCAGAAGACGGCCCGGACGCACTGGACGCTTAGGATGCACTGGACTGGCCGGACGCACTGGATGCACTGGACGCGGATGGTTGCGAAACGGATTTATATATCAATCTCTAATAACTAACTGGTCAGAGTCCACTTCTCCACTTTTTCATTCTGGACAGTGCTAACAGCGGATGCACTGGATGCACTGGCTGCTCCGGACGCACTGGCTGCTTAGGATACAGTGGACGTGAGTGGTTGATGTGGCTCCGAACCCCCTCGGCAGTCTAAGTCGGTGGTGCTACACTCCCGCCAAAGCGGGGTAAGTTCAGGGGTCTTACCTCCAAGAATGGACACAACAGATGTTCTAATGGTAGAAAACACGACTTTTGATCTCGGGGGTAAGGCCCGTAAGGGGGTAACGGAGGATTCGCGCTGAAACACACATCTCCTTCGCCGCCGAATCTTATAGCCAAGTTCTACTATACCCTCTTACGGGTCTTACCCCCTAAATCGAAAACCGTCATTTGTGGTTATATAGCGCCTGAGGAGCCGGTTTAGGGGGTAATACCCCCGGATCTTACCCCGGCTTACCCCTGTTGTGTCGACATCCGACTGATCCTTGGGCGTCGGTTGGTTTGACAGCGTGCCGGGTCGTTGGTAAGATGGCGCGTGGAGGAGCGGGCGTCTTCCGTCACTTGCGTGGGTTGCGTCACTTTCGTCACTGGCGTCTCTTACGTCACCCGGCGTCTCTTACGTCGCCTACGCTTCTTGCATTACCGACGTTTCTTACGCTGGTAGCGTCACCGACGACCCCTTGGTAAAGCCGCCGGCGCGGCCGGGGGTCAGTCGTCGAGGCCGTTGGGGGCGACCCGGGGCGCGATGATGACGGCCCCGACCTCGTCACGGACGAGGGGGCACGGCAGCGGCAGGCAGTCGTACAGCGTGTGTTCGTCGGCGGGGTACCGGCCCTTGCCGTTCAGCACGCGGATGGCGAGGCAGACGAGACGCGGGTCGATGACGGTGTTGCCCTCGTCGCTCTCCAGTCCGGGGCCGACGGCGATGTAGTCCTCGCGATCGGGCGTGTTGTGCGCTCCGATGTCGGGGAAGCGGCTGTAGTACTGCGGCACGTCGATGGTGCCGTGGCCGTGTTCGGCGACGTAGTCGGCGACCGTTTCGGGCCGGCTGATGACCCAGCCGACCGTGCCCGGGGCGGGACGGGCCGTGGCAGGGGAGTCGTTGCTGACGTAGTTGATGGGGTGGGCATCGACGCCGCCGTCGTCGGGGAGGGTCTCGACGCGTGGGTGCCAGCTAGCCACGTCGTGCGTCGGGGAGGGGTCGTCTGGGTAGTCGATGCTCGGTTTTCGTTGGGTGTTGGAGTTGCTCATAGAGGTTTCTACGGACTGCAGAACTGATTGGCGGGCAGTGCTGCGGCTGGGGGCAGCCTTTACGGTGGACGCACGTCGAGAATCAGGTGGAACCCCGTTGGAGGGGAACCGGCTTCATCCTGACCTCGACTCCCGTGGTCGCCGCCCTAAACGGCGACCCGGGGCACCCCTATTCGTCGTCAGCGACGCGGTACTCCTCAACCCATTCCGCTCGACCCGAGACGGCCGTGTCGGGCAGGGCGAGGATGGTCTGTGCGACCTCGGCAGTACCGCCGTCCGCGCGGAGCTGGTGGACGGGAACGGTGTGCTCGTCGCCGCGGTGATGGTCGTCCAGCGGGTCTTTGTGTTCGACGGCGGTGGAGCCGTCGTGGTACTCGTCGGGGTGGTACCGGACGGTGAGCATCCCACGGTCGAGGTTTGCGCCGAGGATCTCTGCCTTGCGGTTGTCGAGGTAGACCGTCACGCCTGACCACCCCGGATGCGGGTCTCGATCTCGGCGGCGACTTCCAGCAGCGTGCGACGCTCGTCTTCGGTGTCGGCGAGGACGTCGACCTTGCCGCGCATCCCGCCGGCGATGGCGGTCAGCATCTCGTCAGCGTCGGCGGCGTAGGCGTTGCCCTCGATTCCGCGGCGGAAGTCCCGGTCGTCGGTTTCGGCGGGGTTGGTGAGGCGGTCGTTGAATTCCTCGGAGAGTGCGGCGTTGTAAAGTGCCTTCGCGGCGTTGTCGTCGTGTTCCTCGTACGCAGCGAGCATCACGCTGTCACGGAGGGAGCTGATGATGGTGTCCGCGTTGGCGGCCGCGTTGTCGTGCGTGTCGATACAGATCTCCTGAGCGGCTTTGTCGGATTTCATAGATGTCTCTCGTGGGGAGTTCTGGATTCTGCTTGTTTCGTGGCTATTCGGCAGTCAACCGTTGGTTCTATGCTTGCTCGTGTGCTCTGGGTAGCTTACATCTTTCACCGGGAGATAGGAGGTCATTATAAAAAGTGGTTTGTGTGGGAGGACTCTAGCAGACATAATAAAAAATAATTATAATTATCTTATAAACCCCTGCCGCTGTGAACGTTTTAAGTATGGACGTTCAACTTCTGGCTGTGACTCAGACGCCGAGAGCAGAACGGAGACCGCCTGAGAGTGTGGTTAGACGAAGGTGCTTGATGCGTGGACGCGCCCGCGTGATTGGGTGTGTGCCGCCTCCTCACGGGTAGTGTGCGCGTGCCTGCACTGCGCTAGCGGTGTGCAGCACCCATACCCCGGGTCTGGAATGTAAGCTCGAGGCGCACCCCTTGGGTTCGCGTGGAGCCCCGGGTAACCGCACACACCCGTGGGTTCCGATGAACAGCGCCCGTGGTGGCTACCCAGCCTTCGGCGTCGACGTCGCCGGGGCACTCGGTCGCGTAGTCGTTGGTAAACCGTGATCGCTGCGAGGCTGGGAACCCGACGTCGACGTCGATGCCCGGAACCCTGCCCCCGCGGTGATGCTCGGGAACCCTGCTCCTCGAGGAGATCAGGGAACCCCAGCTCAGTGGCGGAGAGGCTGCTGGGGAGACGCCGCCGAGGGTGTCTCCCCCTGCGGTGTGGGCCTATGCCCCGGGAGCCCACGCGTGGACACGCACTCGAGATCCCGCTTCGCGCAGAGGGCGAGGATCGGCAGCGGAGTTGCACGGAGTAACCCTTCCTCGCCCCGGGTGGCCTATACTGGGACGCCGCCGATTGTTCCGGCCTTGTACCGGTACCCGTTCCGGGAGGTCGTTTAAGAAGATTGACAACATATGTGCGTGTGTAGATGGACGATTTCGAGGAGCGCGAGAAAATCGTGCTCCGCGTCCTTGCCGATGCTGACGACGATGTGATGCGGACATCTGAGGTACTTGACGAGGCACAGGAATACGACCGAGAGCTGGAACACAACACCCAGATCACCCGAGTCTTCGATGATCTCGAAGACGGCGGGTTGATCGATACCTTCGAGGGTGAACCAAACCCGCCGCTTGAGCCGCCGCGGGTCGCCAGTCTGACCCCACGCGGTGAGAGGGAGGCGGTGGACATCACCGTCACTCCGCTCGACGTGGACGATATTGACGACCTCGAGGAGTTGGTCTGGGAGCTGCGAGAAGAACTCGACGCAGTGCGCGACGGGCCATCGTACGACGATCTGGACGATGAAGCAGAGCAGAGGCAAGAACTCGAAAACCGCTTGGAGGCGGTGTCGCGGAGAGTAGAGGACTTAGCTAACTCCGTATCTGATGCGGAGGATGAGGTTGAGGAGACGCGCGAAAGTGTCGAAAAGCGGCTGTCTAACCGTGATGCAGAGTACAACGGTATCCAAAACCGCCTCACCAAGATCGACGAGAAGGTCGGGGAGACGCGTTCACAGCTGACTACGCTGCAAGAAGCCGTTGGTAATGCAAGCGCACTTGCTGAAAAGTACGACGAGGATTCGCTCGCCAGCGTCGTCGAAAGCAACCGTGGGTACATCAGCGACCTGTGGAATCGCCTGTTCGGCGGTGATCAGCAATGACCCGACTCGCCGAGCTGTACCGAGCCGCCAACAACCCCGACGAAGTCCTCGTCTACGACCTCTACGCCGGTGCGGGCGGCGTCGGGCTGGCACTGGAGACGCTAGACCTCGCCCACGTGGGGTTTGACATCGACGGGGGCAAGTGTGAGAAGTACCCCGGCGCGTTCTTCGAGGTGGACTGTTCGGATTCCGCGAACATCCCGGAGAAACTTCCGTCACCGGATGTCGTTTGGGCAAGTCCGCCGTGTAAGGCGTACTCAACCGTCTCCAACATCAATCACGACGACCCACGGGACGTCTACCCGACGATTGCCAACCTTGATGTCCGCGAGGTGATTAACGCGCTCGATCCCGAGGAGTACATCATCGAGAACGTCGCCACGTGCGAGGATCTCAAGGGGCCGGCGAAGGTGAACGGTCTCGCGTTCGACGCACCCTATCGGCTGGAGCGACACTTCGAGACAAGCTTCCACGTGCCCAACGCGCTCGCCGCCGGCCAGCCCGAGCAGTCGATGTGCGTGGACAATCCCACCGGTCGTCGGAAGGGGCCGCTCGCAGACGCCAAGGATGTGCCGCGAGCGTGGACGCGTGAGGAAGTCCGGTCGGCGATCCCGCAGCCCTACGTTCAGTACCTGATGTACTACTGCCCCGCCGTCGACGACGTGCCACTACCGGCCTCACTCGAAACGCGGCAGACGCTCCTCGTGGATTCGCGCACCAGCGCGGGGGATGGCGATGTATAGGGAGTTCACCGTGGGGCGTCGGAAAGTCTGGATCGGGACGAGCCGCCTGCCGAAGTGCCGTGTCTGCGACGGGGGTATCCTTCGGGTGGAAGACGAGAAGCACGGCTACCTCTGCCTGCGATGCTTCCTCGCCGCCGGGCGCATCGAGTACTACGGCGGCGACGTAGACCTCGATGGTTGTTCGCGCACCAGCGCGGGTGGGAGCGATGACGAGTGACCCGGAACCGGTTGGGGTCGTCGTGGGGTTCGCTTTCGTGGGGTTGGTTGCAGTCGGTTGTTCGGTCGTGTATCACTACGTGCTCGACTTTCCCGACCTGTACTATCCGACGACGCCGGTGGAGATGATGATGATCTACGCTGTGATTGTGGGCGCGATCGCGGTGACGGCTTTTTCAGGGACGGATTGACCCGGGGCTGTTTTTCATTCAAGAGCCGGGGTGTGTGCCCGTGGCTGGTGAACCGTTGGTAAGCGGTCAGGAAAAGGAGGAACTAGTCAGTCCGGTTGTGGCTCGTACCCGCCGGGATGAGCGCGGGCGAACTTCTCGGCGAATTCAACGGCTTCCTCGGCAGTGTCAAACGTGTCTAGATCCTCTGCTTTGAGAAGGTCGCGGCTTCCAGCGCGAACGGTGTAGCCGTCATCGTCGTCACGGATGAGGAGCTGCGAATCGTAGAAACCATTTTCGTGCTCCCACGCGGCTATGTCGCCCCCACCGCTGGAGGTGGGGCTCCACGCACCGACCTCACTGGGTGTGGCGTTGTCTTGTGAGTCGGAGTGGTCGGAGCCTTTGCCACCGACCTGAGTATCTTCATCGCCTCGGTCGGCGTTGTGCCCATCACTCGTGATGGTGTCGTCGCTGTCGGCGCGACCTAAGTACGTCCAGCGATGCTGTCCGTTTTCGTAGGTGACTTTGTACAGGTACGGGCCGTGCCCGTTCACTTTCTTCTTGATGATCGTCACTACAGGCGTTGGTAATTGTCACTTATTTTAACCCTTGGCGCGACAGAGGGGTATCCCACTTCGAGGTTTCATTGGAACCGAGGGGTGTGTGGGTTGGGACGGTTAAACCCTCTCTGTCAGGTGGTTTTTCATCGGAACCGACGCGGGGGTGCGGTTACTCCTCAGCGTCGGGCAGGTCATCGATCAGTGCGTCAACGTCCTCGAGGTTATCCTCATCGTCGAGCGCCTCGACGCGGTCAGCAGCGATCTCTCCGTCGTCACGTCGGCGATCTGCCCACAGGCGACTGTCGAAGTCCTCACGACTCCGGTAGCGCGACAGGGCGCGGGCCACGTCCTCGGGATCCACGTCGCGGCGCTCCGCCGCATCCGGGAGCGACTCCCAGCCGGTGGCGACCATCCCGACAGCCGTTGCGAAGCGTTCGCGGTGGCCATCGCGGTCAAGGTCGACGGCGAGATCCTCGGCGACCCCCTCGGTCGAGTACCGACTGTCAGCGTCCTCGAGTTCCTCGATGCGCTCCTCAATGACCTCGCGCTCGTGTTCCGTCATCTCGTCGCCGTCGTCAGTCATCGTCGTTGCCCTCGAACTCTGCGTCAAATTCCGCTGCGGTGGGCAGTCTGTCAGCTGCTTCCTCTGCACCCATGGCATCGTCACTCCAGCGAGTGTCACTGTAATCCCTGCCGCCGATCTGTTCGACCACTTCACGCGCGGTCTCAACGTCGACTCCGGCATCCTCGGCGATCTCGGAAGGGTTGTCAGGCGCGTCGTGGTCGTGGATTACGCTCTCCACGCGCTCGCGTGGTGTCCAGCCGGGTGGCCAGTCTGTTTCGTCGTCAGTCATACACGCGTGTTGGTTCTGCTCAGGTGTAGGAGTTTCCCCGTATGGCTTGTTATGGGCATTTTCGCGGCCTCTACGTGGGTTTTACAGGACTGGAGTGCGACGATGAGGATGGGCCGGTCAGGCCCGGTGGGCGACGGTGGAGTCATCCACCGACGGTTCTGGAGGGGCCATCCCCCTCTTCGCGTATGACTATGACTGGCGACACCGAGAACAGGTGAGGCCGGCGAGGAGTGAGACGGGCGGGATTCGAACCCGCGAGCCCCGTGTTATCCCGATTCTCACGGGAGAGGCTTTTACCCCAAGGCGAGGGATTCAGGCCTTGGCCACTCGGCCACCGTCTCGGCCTCGCAGTGACCCCGAGGAAGTCCCGAGGTATGCGGGACGCGACCATCGGGTTACTCGCCCGACGACCCATCTGGTAGTCGGTGGTAGAGCGGTAAAAGTCACACCCGCATCCGGGTGGGGGTCAGTCGTCAGCGTAATGGCCGCCGCTGGGAACGGTGGTGTTGGCCGTCGGCTGGGCGTCAAGGGGGTCGCCGTCGGCGTAGAACTCAACCTTCTCTCGCTCGCGTTCCAGCACCTCAGGGCTGAACTCGCCCAAGTAGTGGCGTCTGAACGTCTGCCAATCCTTCCAACCGCCCCAACTCATCACAACGCTCGGTAGGACGCCTTGGCCGAGAATGTGGGTTGCCCAACTGCGGCGCAAGTCGTGAACGTCGACTCTATCCCAGCCCTCGTCGCCGGTATCGGCTTCGAGGCGGGCGGTCGCGCGCATCAGCCAGCGGTAGACGGTTTTGTCGGTATAGTCGATGATCTGGTCGTTATCGTCAAGGTCGCCGAAGTCGGCCATCGCTTCGACTTTGTTTGCGACGCTATCGGGGACGGGCGGCTCTCGGTAATGGTCGTGTTTGGCGAAGTCCTCCCAGACACGGAGGTGGTAGTGCCCCTTTTCGTCGGTGACGAGGTCTTTCACTCGGACTCGTGCGATCTCTTTGCGTCGGAGACCACAGTTCGCACCGAGTTTGAACGCGATTTCCTGTTCGGTGTTCTCTGCTTCGTCAATCACCATCTCGATCTCGTCCTGACTGAGCCAGACTCGCTTCCCGTCCTCTCGGTCGGGGTAGGGTTTCATTCGCATCGGTTGTTCGGGAGGAGTGTCCTCCTATTCGAGAAGTAGGACGTTTTCGACCGTAAGTGCTCTCGAAGCAGGGGTGGTTCGGGGCGGTCGTGGGGTGAATCTGACCTCGAACGGGGGAATCCCGGACACCTACCTACTCGCCGAGAACCTCGAACTCCTCGACGCGACCCATCGACTCTGTGGTGTGCTCGTGAATGGTGCTGCCAGACGCTGTTAGCTCGTCGTCGACGTTGTGGGTCACCGTAACAATATCAATCAGGTAGTGGTCTGTCGACGGGGCGTAGTCCGTTTCGCCGGCGTTCTCGAGCTTCACATCGACTTCCGTCTCTTGTCCATCACAACCAAGCCCCGGCGTGATACCGATCACTTCGCCCTCGTGCGTGCCGTAGTCGCCGGCAAAGTCGATTCGAACCACGTCGCCTTCTTCGAGATCGTTGGTAATCTCGTCCATATCCAGCCGTCCCGACTCGTCTCACTTATTCGCGTCCTTCCCGGGGCGAGCGATTACGGCTCTTCCTCGACGTGCAGCACCTCGTTGCACCGCGGATCGACCGCGACTTCTGAGGAGCAGTCGGGGCATTCACGCAGTTCGCCGTCTTCGCTCACGCCAGTAAACACGATCTCTCCCGAACGGTCGCGTCGCGGGCACGTCGCCGAGACGACCGTCATCAGTCTTGCAACACCTCTTCGTCCCACTTGCGGAGTTTCTCGTGACGTTTTTCTTGGGACGGGACAGCGTGGGCACCCCGCTCGGAGACCTTGTACGACTGACCGCATTCGGGACAGGGGATGATTTCCACGGAGACGTTGGTAATCAGGCTGATCCGGTTGTCGCACGCCGAACACGTCGTTTTCACCGTCGGCATACCTGATCGATGAACGAGTTGCCAAATAAACGCCGGCCCGCGGGCTGCTACTATTCGAGACTTTGCGTTCTGACGTACTCATCAATCCACCGTGAAGCGACGCGATACGGGATTTTCCGCTGTCGTCGTAGGGTCATTATCTGCTCAGCGATATTGGATGGGTCACTAGGGAGGTCGTTGTGGATGTCTCTCAGGTAGTTGTTCCGCAGCATGGGATTCCCGTAATTGAACTCGAGCGATGCGTCGATCTCTCTGTACGTCTGCCGGTTCTCGTGTTGGTATTGACGGAATCCGCGCTCAAGTCCATTCTCGACGAGGCCCCGCATCAGTACTTGAGTTTCATTCTTGCCACCCGCATACATCCCGTAGCTGAAAAACTCGAAGAGTGACAACCAGCTCAAGAGAAAGGGGGACAAGTCGGGGTGCGTCGATGTCCGACCTTGCTCGTTCAGTCGTCGTCGCTCCCGTGACCAATCGTACGCCGGTTCGAAGAGTTGCCGGAGGTCGGGCAGTGGAAGGTGTTGTGCGAGAAGATGGAAGTCCAGCACCGAGTTTTCAATCCGATTTCGGATGCTGTAGAACCGTTGGTTCAACGCGTTCTGAGTCAGGTCTTCTCCTGATTCGCCGACGAGTATCTCCCGGTCTCTCTCAGTCAGTACGCCTCGGTCTCGATGAACCCAGTCGAACTCATCTGACATTCGTTAGTCTATGAGCTAATGAAAGGGGGAGTAATCTTAGTTCCTTGGCTTAGACGCCAAACCAGTTAATTTCAACCCCGGTCAGGTTGATTGTGTATGTCCGCAATAGGACTGCTTGCGGCGGTAGCGATGTTCGCACTAACAAATGTCGTGGCCGGGATGATTCCGACCACGTTTACGGGCGATGCGCAGCTTGCAATCTGGCTGGTGGCGTTGGTAGTCGCGATCGCTAGCTACGTCACAGTAGAGCAGGCGATGGCCGGTGTCCGCCGGTAGATTCGTAGCTGCCCGGGCACGCGGATCCTTTTGGGCGATGCTGCTTGACCGCGGCACCGAATGACGCTGAGTATCCGCGAAGTCGACCGCGAGGAATTGACGGGGGGAGAGCACGTCGAACTCCTTGTTGAGGAGTCCGGGCACCGAGTCTACATCACCGCTGTCGAGGGCCAGACTGTCGCAGTGGTTGGTAGTGGAGATGGTGAGCAAGCGTCGATCTCCCTTGACAGCAATGGATGGCGACTCAACGAGCCCGAAAAGAACGATTAGGGACGCCCCGCGTCGTCGGTGTCGCCGATTTGGTAGAGACCCTTGCAGACCTTCTCCGCGTCACCGGACGTACATAGGCGGTTTAGGACACGGTAGACGCGCTGTTTCGAGAGATCCGTGCGTTGGCGGATTAGCAGGGGGTTGGCTCGGTACTCGTCGCGGAGGACTTTGAGGACTTGTTCAGAGTCGGTTCTGTCTTCTTGGTTCTGTTCGACCATTTCCGCATTAGTTATTCAGTTCTTGATGCTTTTAGAGGCTGCGGGAGAGTAACCACTACGCAACCTGAGAGTGGGTAAAACCCTCGGATTAGGTGTTACAGCGTAGGGGGTACGCTCCCAATACACCTATAAGTGACACCCACTGAACACGAGGTGGATGAGTCAAACCGGCGACAACTCCACCGACGACCGCCCTGAAACCAGTGACGACCTTGACGTCCCCGCGCTCAGCGAGATCATCGCCGATGCTGACGACCTTGACGCCGCCATTGAGAACGCAATCCCCGACCGCGACGAATACCGCCACGTCTACTTCGACGACCCCGGCTGTGCAGTCGCGTACGCAGCACTCGAACTCGACCAGATCGAGGACGTTGAGGCCATCAGCGCCCTGTTCCTCTCCTCGCCTCGATCACGCGATGACGTGAGCGCCGCCGCCAACCGTCGGATGCACGAGATCTGCGACGACGACCTCGACCCGCTCGTCGTCACCGACGGCACTGACGGCTCCGCATAGCCCCTCACCCGCCTTGTCCGCGTAATGGTCGAAACGCGGCTTCGCGCCGCGTCGGCGTGGGATTGGCCCCTCGCGCCCTGACGACGACCGCGGCCCGCTGACGACCCGGACTTCCGGCCGACCCTCCAACCGAAGATGACAGCGAACATCGAACTCGAAACCCCCGACTGGAACGACAAGATCATCACCGAACTCGCCGACGACTTCGACCTCGAACCCGAGGAATGGCGATCGATGGTCAACGACGTGTACGCCGCCATCATTCGCAGCGTCGACCTACCCGACCACATCCGCGACGACGACTGCACAGTAACGCTGTACGCCGATGTAACCGTCGTACAAACGCAAGATCTGTGGGACAGCTACGTCGACTTCGCCCCCAACGAGATCTACGAGGAGTGGGAGATTGATGGCTACGCACCCGAGGTGTACGGCTATGTACGGCTCACGATTTGCGAGGTTGCTCGCTCCCGACTCGACTCCCAGCACGTGGACGACGAAACGGAGTCCGCATTCCTGATCGCCTCCCCGGGCAGTGATCCGCGATGACGCAGAAGCGCCTCACGGACTACGACCCTCGCGAGGAGCGCGCCCGGGAAGACGTCGAGGCGATCACGCGGTCGGGAGACCTCTGGTTGGTAATGTCGGCGAGTGGCGAGCACTACCACGTCGACCTCGACGAGGAGACGTGCGACTGTCCCGATCACGAGTACCGAGGTGCGAAATGCAAGCACATCCGCGCCGTCGAACAGCACGCAGCAGAGGACGATACACCCGCCGCGGAAGTGGTGGACGTGCAACGCAGCGGCGACGGTCGCGTCGATGTCGTCGTGGAGTACGAGGACGATCGCGGACGGACGCGGACGACGACCGCGAAGGCAGATCCCGGCGGCGACGGTGAGTGGGACGTCTGGACGGCGGATCACGTTCCCGACGACGTCCACCTTGTCGCCGAGGAGTACGCCGCCAGCCACGACCTCGAAGCGGAACTCCCGTCGCTCATCGAAGAGATGGAACCCATCGAAGCGGTGGACGCCGCGGACGTCATCCACACGAGCCACCATCACGGACTCATCGACATCGCGGTAGGTACAGACGATGGGCAGTCACGCGAGATCTGCACGGTGCAGCGCGTCCACGCGCCCGACCGTGGCGGCCTCCCTGTGTCGGCGATCTCCAGCGACCTCGCTCCACTTCTTGACCAGTTCGATGCGGATGGGGAGACGCTTCGAGAGTCGATCACCCGCGTGCCGGTCGAGGTGCAGCGTGCTGCCGTCGACGCCGCCGACGAACTGACGTGGGTGTCGCCGGCAGAGATCGGCGAGCGCGTGGAGCTGTTCGACGGCGCCGGTACCGTCGAGCGGCACGCGACCCGGGGCGGTGACGATGCCGTGGTGGCGACGCACCGTGGGGATGACGCCCGCCGGCTCTGGCGGGAGTATGTCGCCGAGGACTGCGATACGGAGACGACGTCCGTCTCCGAGGGGTTCGACCGCGAGTTCTTCGTTGACGGAGAAGTCGTCGCGCGCGTCGAAGCCCGGATGTACCGAGAGGTACAGTGGTGGGAGTCGTACGCCGACATTGAGATCAAGCCGCCGGCGGTCGTCTACGAGTGCGCTGACGGCTCATACACTGGTTTTGGCCGCGACGGTCACGAGGAGTTCACCTACTTCTTCCCCGTCGAAGGGGAGTAGTCCCATCCCTTTCTGGGAGAGCACCTAAGCCGCACGCCGCCTGACCAAATTCATGGCGCGGGGCATCCAGCCCAGACTTGGTTGTGGGCGGATGCGACCCCGCGCGGTATCGCCTGACAGCAGGCAACGGATGCGATCACGGGTGTCGTTCCAGACGCAATCCCCATCTCTCTTGTTCGCTGTTGTCGCGCCCGGGGCGTACCCTCGCCCCATCCCACCCTCTTTGATGCCCACGAGGCAGTCTTGACTGGGGAGTTGCTACCATAAAAGGATCTGCGTCGAGGCTGCCTCTATCGACTCACTGCTCCCATAACGAGCCCCGCTACCACCGCGAATACGAACATCGCGGCGAAGTAGCCGGCGACGATTCCAGCCGCCTCAATGATGGACAACGCGCCCATCAGCCAGCCGCCGACGGCAGCCGATCCCACCGTCATAGCGATGATGCCGCCGGCAGCCTGACCGGCGGCACGTGCGCGACTCACTACTCGTCACCCGCCTCGTCGGCGACTTTGTCCTCGAGTTCCTTTTGTGACTGTTCCGCACCGCGCTTGAATTCGCCAATAGATTGCCCCGCTGCGCGTGCGAGACGTGGAATCTTGTTCGCCCCGAACAGCAACACTGCGAGCAAGAGGATGACGACGACCTCGACGCCGCCGGGGATGCCAAGTTGTGCTACCGGTTCAAGTGCCATCACGACCGCGGTCGCAGCCCCGCTGGGATAAGCCGCTCCCGCGAATGGGTCTTCGGTACCGATTTGGCGGTTTGGCAACCAGAGCCGGGTATGCTTAACCTCGTGGCACAGTATTGGAACGACGTTCTCACGGTCGCTGCCTTCCTCGTCGCCGTCATCTCCGGGTACTATCAAGTCCAGCACTACCGAGCGCAGAAAGCCAGTCTCAGCATCCTCGACGTTACCGATGCCGAACACGGGAAGGTCAACGACAGGGCGCAAGGAACGGTGACTCGGTACGACCTGAAGGTTCGAGCAGAGAACACGGGTCGGGAACCTACGACGATCTTGGGCGCAACGCTATCCCTCGGCGACGAAGAACTCGAACTGGATCGTGTAGAGGGGTCAACGAAGGTTCCAATCGCCGGCGATGCACCGCCAAACATGCCGACGGTGACGGACTCTGAGATACGCGTGCCGGGGAACGGCGTACTCAAACTCAAGTACGAGGCGATGGGAAAGCCGCGCGACGCACATCCCGACGAGATTGAAGGGGCACTCCGTATCCGAACAGTCAGTGGAGACACGGCCGAGCAACGCATCACGTTCCAGCCGCACCGTCGGTAGGCTGATTCTCTGCTACAGCGTCAGACTCATGGCCCGACTCGCCGAACACCTTCCGTAATGGTCGGTTGGGTCACGATTGGAAGCACGCTCCTCACTCTCGTCGGGATTGTCTTCGGCGCGGAGCGTGTTTATCACCGATACTTCCGAACCTCGACCTCGGACGTTTCGGTGATAATCCCCGATAGCGGGCAGATTGAAGACTTCAACCTCAACGATGAACGGTCGATTCTGACGTTGGAGATGAAGAACAGCGGCGGTTTGGACGCGAAGGTGCGGAACGTGACCGCGGAGTACGACCTCGGTCGCGTGTACAATCTATCTGAAACCTTCCTTGAGCCGCTGATGGACGACCACATCCACGTCACCGAGGTCAACGGCCCTGAAATCATCGAGGCCGGGAAGCCATCCACGACTACCTATGTCGAACTCGCGCTCACACATAGCGACTTCCTCGGCGATGTTGCGATTGGCCCGGGCGTAGTACCGGTGACGTTGACGCTGACAGTCGAGGACGCAGAACGGGAATACGAGCTGGAGGTTGAGGGTGAGATCGAGGTCAGCCAAGAGGACGTTCGTTGAGGATCGTGTGGGGTCAAGGCCGCACGGGGTCGCCGAGGGCGACACCCTTGACCCCGCCGCGCGAGCCGCCTAAACCGCCTCACCGCGGATCCACGACTGTGCCAAGCAGGAAGTCAGCACACTACGGACGACTCGCCGAGGAAGCCGCCCAGCGCAAGTATGCAGCTCGACCGAACCACTCGTCGTGGCATGACATCGAGTACCGCAACGGAACGAAGGCAGACGTGAAGAGTGCCGTTCACAACCGCGGAGGTCGCTACGGACGGTTCCGACTTTGGGAAGAAGCGCACGAGAAACTGCTGGAGAACGGCGGCGGCTACGTGTTCGCCATCCACGCCTCGGACAGCGGGAAGGTGTTGAAGCTGAAGCGAATGTCGGCGAGGGAAGTCCAACGCCAACTCGGCGGCATCGACTGGCGACACAGCGGTCACGAAGGCAAGGACTCGAAGCAGCTCAAAGTACCGTGGCCGAAGCTATTCTGACTGCAAGGGAAGGGGGAGGGGCACCCCACAATAGGCGAGCGCACGCGCGCATGCGACCCGGAACCCATCGCTCACCATACTGAAACAACCACAGAACAGAGAATCTGGTTCAGGGAAGGGGGTGTCTGAGGTCGCGCCCGCGTGCGAGCACGCTCGCGATCCCGCCCCGGGGCTACTCCTCGTCGCCGGCTTGGTCTTGATGCAGGTCGCAGTACCCATTCTGCCGGATGTGATGCCCGGTACGACTGCATCGCTCGCCCTCATCGGTTGTGCCCTTGCACTGCTGCTCGTCGTCGGCGGCGATCTCCTCGTCCTCGTTGTCTCCATCGTCTTCGTCGGGGTCGTGTTGGTCTTGGTGGTCGGGGCAGTACCCGTGGTCATCGAGTGGGGCGTGCGGCGGCATCATACACTCCGAGCCGTCATCGCACGTCCCGCGGCACCGCTCGTGTTCAGGGTCGTCGAGGATGTCGCGGTACTGCTGGTACTGCTCCTCGTGCGAGTCACAGAAGCCGTATTCGTCGAGGACGTGCGCGGGCTGGCGACAGGGTTCGCCGTTCGTTCTGATACCGCGGCACATCTCCCACTCAGGTTCCTCGTCGTCGGCGTCGTCGTACTCCTCGGCCTCCTCGTCCTCGAGATCCCACTCCCAGTCGCTCTCTTCCTCGGTGTCGAACGACCAGTTCGTCTGCGGGATGCCGCCGAGGTCGTTGAGTCGGTCGGTGTACCCACGGTCTTCGATGCCGTAGTAGATGGAGGCATTCTTCTTGCCGAACTTGTAGACCGACTGGGCGAGACGGCGGACGTCCGGGTGAATGTCGGCACCGCCTTTGGCGTGGCCGATGATGATGAGGTACCCGCCGTTCTTCCTGATCATCCGGGTGAACCGGCGGAGCTGGTCTTGCACCTCTTGTGCGTCGCCGGCGTATCCTGAGGCGTGGCTGGAAGCCTCGTCCCAGATCATCAGGAACTCCTCGTCCTCGTCGCGCTCGGCGAGTTCCTTCAGCCGGGACATCTTTGTGACGTTCGCGTCGGACTCCTCGAGGGTCGTGATGTTCGAGAAGACGGCGTGCTTCTCGCCGGCTTCCTCCATCACGTGCGACCAGACTTCGCCGAGAAGGAGGGCGAAGTCGGTCTTCCCCGCGCCCATATGACCCGAGATGATCGTGATTGCTGCGACGCGAGTGACCCAATCGCGGAGCCACTCTAGCGTGTGTAGGCCAGAGAGGTCGGTCTCCAGCTGCGGGAGGCCGACGATGTAGTTCAGAAGATCTTCGTGCCCGCTTTCGACGGCGCGTTGGGCCTGTTCCGTGCCGTACTTGCGGATAATCTTCTTCGCTGTATCCGTCTCCCAGAAGGTCGCGGGGAGTTCCTCGTGGTAATTCGGGTCGTAGATGCTGGCGAGATACGTGACGACTGCCCGCATCTCGTCGTCTTGGATCAGTCCTGCGTGCCTGTACACGTCACTGTGGTCGGCGTCGAGGTCATCGGTCGCGTACTCGCGCAGCATCGACGCGGGGTAGCGTTCCTCTGATTCGGTGTTGTCACTCATTGTTCGTTAGAGCGGTTGAGGGAGTCCATGTCCAGAGTCGTGTCTTCCTCGTAGTCCAGTTCCCCGGCGACATCGTCGATCGTCGCCATCTCGTCGATGCGCGCTTCCTCGGTCTTCTCGTTAATAATGTCCGTGACGAAGTTCTCGCCGGCGGGCACGTCGATGCCCTCCATGATGGTCAGCATCTCCATCGTGGAGTCCTTGACTGCTTCTCGGGTCGCGTGCTTGTGCCGCGCTCGGACTTCCACGAGATTGTCGACGACATCCGAGTACTGCTCGTCAAGTGCCTCGACGGTCTGTCGATTCCGACGGAGTTCGACGGCTTTGGTTTCCGCAGCGAAGGAGAGTTGTGCGACGTTGGTGGACGGGTTGTACCGCTTGACCTCGTATCCGACACCAAGCAGCGTGTTGATCGTGTGGAGCTGCGTCTTCTCGACCTCGCGGCCCTTGCTGTCCACGACGACTAGATCCTCCCACTTCTCCTCGCTGATGAGGTGGCCGGCGGCATCGCCGTCGACGGGATCGATCTCGTGCAGCGGGACTCCTTCAGGGGAGTACAGAACGACGACGATGAGGACAGCAGCAATGAGTCCGACCGGTGCAGCGGCTGCGCTGGAGGCGGCGAACACCCAGCCCCACAGCGGCACGTCGCTGACTCCAAAGCCGAGGTAGGCCGAGGACGCGACCGCGGCGAAGAGAACGCCGAAGACAACGGTCATCACCTTGAATTTGCGAGCCCAGAGCCACTCGCCGACAGCGACGAATGGCGCGAGTCGTGACCCGATCATATCAGAACACCCGCTGGTGGTTCCAGCGACCCGCGACTGCGATGATGACGGTCATTGCGGTCGGGATTCCCGAACCGAACAGGATCCCGGCAGCAGCGCCAGCCTGTACCTCGGCCCACGACGCAGAACCGGAGATGATACCGTAGCCGTCCTCAACGGCACCAATCATCGTCCCGTGCCCGGTGATGGCGATGGCCTTGACACCAGTTCCGCCAGCAACATCGAACTCGATTGTCCGCGTCTGACCGGAAGGAATCGTGTAGGTCTCGTAGTCAATCTCGCTGCTGGAACCCTCGCTGATGCCGACGAAGGCGCCGGCGTCGTTCACCGAGAGGGTCGTGTAGTCGTTCGCGTGGACGGTGATCTTGGCCGTACGGCCGTCCCACGTGATGTCCGTGATGACCGCACCGGGCTCGCTTTCACCGTCCTCTTTCAGCTCGTGTAGTACTGTTCTGTCCTCGTCGTTGGTAGCTTCTTCTTGTTCGTTGCTCTCACCGTCGTTTTCGTCGTCTGCGGCGTCCCCGTTTGCGTCGGAAGAGGGAGTCTCCTCTTGCGCAGCGGCGACGCCTACGCCCCCGGTGAGGGGTGCGAAGGAAGCAACTGCCAGTAGGACTGCCAGAATGACAGCAAACCGATACATCCATCAGTAGATCCACGCTCAACCGGGAAAAGACGCACCCGCGAAAGGGGTCACAGGGCGTCGCCGACCGCATCCTTCACCGCTTGCTCCACGAGGCCGACGAACCAGTCGTACGCGATACCGAGGGGGTCGATACCGACCGCGTAAAGCCCCATCACGACCGTTGCAATTGCTGACGCGATGATCGACAGCGTGAGGAGCAGACGGAGGATCCTCGGGAGCGCGAGAAGCGCCATCCCGGCTGGATTGCTCCGTAGCAGTAGTTCCTTCAGCATAGTATCACCGGCGGTTGTTGTCGCCGTCGACAAGTGACGCGAGGCCGCTGAGAACCGTTAGAACCCCCACGCCTCCAAGCACGTGCGTCAGTCCGATTCCATCGCCGAAGTTGATCCCGCCACCACCGGGGCCGTCGTCACCGATTGTGTCGTCACCGTCCGGCGTCTCCTCCTCAACATCCTGCTGCGACTCGAGAATGTTGTTCCACTGCTCCTGAACGTCATCCGTGTCGTCAAGCGTCACGAGCGTTTCGTCGCCGACGGTCAGGTAGTCGAGTGCGTTCCCGTTCGCATCCTTCGCGGACTCGATCCGGACGGCATCTCCACTCGGAATCGTGTGCATACCGTTCTTGTCGGCGATGTAAACGGTCGCTTTGCTCGGTACCGTGTACTCGGAACCGACCCGAAGGCGCGTCTCGACGAGAACCTTGATTTCGGTGGCGGTAACGGTCGTGCTGCTCCCGCCCCCGGTCGACGCCTCGACGGCGATCGTTACGGTGTCCCCGTGACTGACGCCGTGCTGGGACAGGGCGTCCTCCCACTCGACGCGCTTCGGGCTGATGTTTGAGGCGGACGTGGCCGCGACCGGGGTCGCGCTATCGCCCGTGCCCAGCTTCACGCCGATCGAGTCCATGGACTCGCTGCTGTGCGACGCGGAGAACTCCACCCCGCTCTCGGGCAGGCCGTCTAGGTGCAGGGTGGATCCCGAACCGATCGGGGCGTTGATCGTCCAGCTGCTCCCGCCGAGCGTCTCCGCCGACAGGCTGCCCAGATCGGGTGGGTTCCTCGAGTCCCACAGGAGGTTTGCCCCGCTGTAGGACTGGTTCTCGCCGTCCCCGTCGACGTGGACGTACGTGCCCTTCCGCTTGATGTCAGTCGAGTAGCCACCCATCCGGGCAGCCCCGATGGGGAAGCCCGTGCTGCCGGTCTCCAGCCAGTCGCCGGCGAGAAGTTCGGCGTACGCCTGCGGACTCATGACCTCCTCGACGTTCTCGATTTCGCCGCTGCTGAGCGCCGAGAACAGGTCACTGACGTACTGCTGCATGTCGCTCGTCAGCGTACTCGCCCGGTCGATGACATGCAGCTGGATGTAGTCAGACCACTGACCATCAGACTCGGCGCCGAAGTCCGGCAGGAGGTCTTGGATCCACCCATCAGTGCTGAACAGCCGCACGAGATCGTTGTTCTCGTCGTACTTCTTGCACGTGAGGCCGTGGTTCTCCCACTTGTCGTACGTGTCCCCGTTGGCGGAGAGCTGGGCCATCATGCCGTCAGCGTCGCTGCTGAGCTGGTCGTAGTTCGGCACCTTCCCCGACTTCGCGAAGATGGGGTGGACGTAGAGGATGTCGCCACTGCCGTCGGTCTTGGCCGCGACGAGCGCCTCGGTCGTGATGGTCTCGCCGTTGACGAGTTCGATGTCGAACGAACGCGTCCCGATGACTCGGTCAGGGTCTCCGTTGACGTTCCGGTGGTAGACGATCGACGGGTCGTAGTCGCTGTCGGCGTAGCCAGTCACTTCCTGCGCTCGCAGGTTCGCCGCCCGGACGATGACGGACTCCCAGATCCGGTAGACGTTCTCCTCGTGGACGGCCACCATGTCCTCGACGCGCGCCTGCGCGTCGGCAGCGACGTTTGCCTCGGACTCGCCGTCCTTAATCGCCTTCACGGCGGCGACTTCCCCGGCGATGAGGGCGTTGTTGTTCAGCATTTCGAAGTTGTTGAAGCTCTGCTTCATCAGGGACTGCATGTTGTCGCGTAGCGTCCTGCAATGGGCGTTCACGTCCAGTCGGAGCTGCTCGTTCTGCGCCTTGTCCGGGTCAGTCCCCCACTTCCCGGCGAGCCAGTGCGCCATATTTGTCACACCGTAGACGCCGCCGGCTGCGTAAAGGGGCGCCGAGATGGGCGTCGTCAACACCATCATCGACGCTTCCGTGGTCTTCGCCGCGGTCTGGAGCGCGTACTCCACGTCCACTTCGGCCCCATCTATCGAGTTTGGTGCCTCGTGCTTCCCGGTGCTGTCACTGCCGTCATCGGTGGACTCTGCGGTCGAGACCGAGGCTCCGCCAGTAGCGGCCGCGGCTGCGGCCCCGCCGCTTACCTTGAGCATCTGTCGGCGAGTCATTGTAGATCGGTTCTGCGACTGCTCGTCGTCGCGGGCTTCATGGTCGTCGTCAGTCTGTTCGTGTTCTGCGTTCATAATCACGTAAAAGCGGAAAGAGGACTGGTTAGCGTGGGCTCGAGAACTGTACAACCCCCGCGATCGTGGCGATGTAGACCATCGCAAGCACGAGGACGAGGAGCGCAACCGCGGCAGCAGCAGTACTGTTGCTGCCCGCGATTGTCGCGTGAAGCCCGTTACTGGTCAGAATCTGCAGCACAGAGTCAACACCGGCGTAGGACGAAACGCCTCCGCCGACAACCTTGGCCATCATGCCTTCGTTGGCTTGAGGTGCCATACAGCATCAGGAACTATACCTGTCAACTCGAATAAGTGTTAACCGAGCGACGGGTACCGGGGTCAAAACAGCACACGCTGCTGGGGGCGGTGAAAGAAACGAGGAAAGACTGGTTGGTTAACTGCGCTACTCCTCGAAGGCGATAGCCGCACCGCCAGCGAGGAGCAGGCCCGCGCCGACAACGACGACGGCGAACGGCACGCCACCATCGCTACCGGGCACACCACCACCGCCAGCGGTGTCCACGGCGACACCCGTGTTGGCGGGTTCGACGTCTTCGACGGTGACGCGGTACTGGTCGTAGTCCTCGCTGGCGTAGCCGTCAAGGTCGACCTCAACACCGTCGACGTCGTCCGCGGTTCCGTTGACGGTGTACTGCTTAGCGTCAACGACAGTCTCCCACTCGCCGCTGCTGGCGTTGTGGGCTTCGACGGTGATCACGGCGTCACCAGATGCCTCGAACTCGGCGAACACCATGCCCGGGGTGCCATCGCTGGGACGGTCGTGCGTCGCCGTCCAGACGGTCTGCGCGAGGCTGAAGTCCACGGTGGATGCGCCGGAGACGGTCACCGTCTTGCTGCCAGCCGCGTAGTCCGAGGCGGCGACTTCGACGGTGTAGTCACCGCTCTTCACACCAGAGAACGAGTACGTGCCATCGCTGGCCGTCGAGACCTCCTTCACGGTGTTCCCAGAGGAGTCGAGAAGCGTCACCGACGCATTCTCGATGGCCGTGCCGGCGCTATCAGTCACCGTACCGTCAAGCACGTACGTGCTCTCCGAGAGCGAGAACGTACCGGAGTCACCGCTGGTGGACAGGTCGGCGGAACCGCTCGCCGAATCGTAGCCGTCCGCGGAGACCTCAACCTCGTACGTCCCGCTCGGGGCGGACAGGCTGATCGTGCCGTCCGAAGCGGTCGTTCCGCTGGACACCACGTTGCCCGAGTTGTCGAGGAGTTCAACGGTCGCGCCCCCGATGGCCGTACCGCTAGCGTCCTCCACGGTCGCCGAGTAGGAGTACGACGCCGTGCTGAGGGACAGGTCAACCGTGGTCGCCGAGGACACGTCCACTGTCTGCGTCGAGGACGTATAACCGGACGCACTGGCCTCGACGGTGTAGTCCGTGCCACTCTGGATACCCGAGATGCTGTACGTACCGTCCGAAGCAGTCGTAGTCGTACCGACCTCCGAACCACTGGAGTTCGTGATGGTCACAGAAGCACCCTCGATAGCGTTGCCAGAGCTATCAGTCACGGTACCATCCACGGTGTAGGTGGTTGGCTCAAGCTGGTAGTCGTGCGCCCCGAACACACTCGTCATCGAGGAGACCATCTGGTCAGACACCGTGTACTCGGTGGTCACGCTACCATCCGAGAGACTCATCGTAGCCACATCGGCAGGCGGACTGCCGATAGCGCCGTACATCGACCCTGCCCCGTCAGTGGTGATCATCTCGGACATCGACCACTGCGCACTCGTGGAGTCGTGGATAGCTACTTCAGATCCGTCGCTAGCGTCCAGCACGTACACGACGTCACTGGACGTGCCGGTGGTCGACTCGGTCACGAGGGTGCCGTTAGCTGTCCACGAGAGATGGCCGGGTTCATACGAGGCGCCCGTCCCGCTGGTCTTCGTCCACTGCTCGTTGTAGCCGCTTGCGAAGTTGTCGAGCATCATCACACCACTAGATCCGGAAACTGCCACTCGACCGTCAGCGTGGGCTTTCAACGTATGGGTGCCGACAGAGCTGTTCTGTGACCAGAGGGTGCTACCATCGGTGGTATTCACGGCGTAGACTGTCCCGCCGCTCACAGCACCCAGTACGCCATCACCCGGTACGTACTCAATGTCCATCCCGGGGCCACTGAAGGTATTCACGCGTTCACCAGTACTGAGGTCGTACTTGTAGTATTCCGTGCCACTATCGGTGGACGCGGAAAGGTAAGCGTGATTGGGGCCCAGAGTGCCGTCAGACCCGGTAGAGGTCGCTGGAACACTGGTTTGCCATTTCACCGAACCATCGCTCGGTGACAGGGCAGACACAGTGGCGTTGCCGTTAGAATCCTTGTGATAGGCGATGATCTGATCGCGTTCCGTGTCGTACTCGGTGTAGGAAATGTCCCCACCGAGGCTAGTACTCATGATCTTCTGACTGCCGTCATAGACCGAGAGACTGCCGTAATTCCCGGCGACAATAACGGCGTCGTGTGGCAGCGTACCGTCGTGGCTGGCGCTCGCTGTCCCGACCAGCCCACCACCGATTACGGGGGCGAGTGGCGAAACAGCTAGCATCAGCACTACAACAGCAACGGTAAACGTCGAAGTGTGCTTGTCGAACTGCACACTTCCAGATCATCGTTCAAGTCGGAAAAGTGACACTCGACCGAGGGGTCAAAGCGAGACGGACACAGCGGGGGAACCCGTCACCCAGCCTCGCGGTACCACCGGCAACAGCCCACCTGCCTGATCGTACATCCGGTTGTTGTCCCCCTTCGTGATCCATCCATCGCGGGGCGCGGGGCAGTACCGCAACTCCGAGCACGAGTCCGCCTCGCCGACGTACTGCTCGTCAGCGCGGTCGTACCAGTTCTCGCCCTCCTCGACGTGGAACAGCGCACGGTGCAGCACGTGTGAGGGCTCATCGTCGTCTCGTGTCTCCCAGTCCGGCGGCGTGATCAGGATGATGTCGCCGGACTGCACGTCACCGGCTGACGTGAGGATGACCACATCATCACCGTCGTAGGTCGGGCGCATCGAGCCAGTATCCGTGGGTCGCGTCACGTCAACTGCGCCCGTAGTCAGGGCTGCGAAGACGATGGACTCGATTGTGATGATCACAAGTAGGGCGATGATGATACTGCGCGTCCGCATCACTCGCTGGTCAGTGACCCGTTGGTAAATGATGCAGCCGACGAGGGGCAGACACCTAATTGATCGAGCGGAACACCCTGACGGACGCGTCGAGGTAATCCGCGTAGAGGCACATATACCGATCTCCTTGGGGATCAACCGTTTCCCTCTTGTACCATTCTCTCTCCCTGTCCAATCGCACGATCTCAACTCCATCAATATCCATCGACGAATGGTATGTCACGATGCCCTGCATCCGGTGCGCGTCCGTGATCCGGCTCCCAGTCTTGATACAGACCGCAACGACCTCACCACTGTCGTACGCCAGTAAATCGGGCCGCAATCCCCACGCGACGTCATCCCACTGCGTGTGCTCCCTGAGCATCCCGTATTCCGCGCGAAAAGGCACCACCCAGCTGAACGCCGACCTCCATTCCTCCCACGCCGTCATCAACGCTCCTACGTCCTTCTCTGCTTGATGGACTAGATCCGACCTCACATTCGCGTCACGGTACCGGTACAGCTCGCCGATTACGTCAAGTTCCTCGACGTCCTCCGGCAATCCGTCTAGCCGGCGGATACGGCGCACAATGCCCTGTGTGTCCCGGTCGTACGTTTCATCGACCCGGGCTGCGATCCGGTCGTGTGCCAGTTCGCCGAGGCGTCGCGCGTACCAGAAAATCAACTCCGGGTTCTCTGCCCGTCGCTCGTAACCGTCCGTCCCGTAGATGGGCGGGTTGAGCTTGCCACGGCGCATCATCTGCTCGATGATGCTCGTCGCCGCGGGGCACAACCTGTCCCCATCGACGTACACGCCAATTCCGTGACGGTTAGTAACTGTCCAGTCCTCTCGCGGCCAGTCCTCACGGTATCGCTCGACTGTCCCCATACTGTCCGTAGATGGGGCTCCGACCCCTTATATGTCGATTACTTAATACTTTGGTTTTCTGATGGAGCTTGGCAGCCACCGGAACGCACGTCCGATCCACATAATCGCAAGAAGGCGGACGTGTGGTTGTCACTTGGAGTGGAATCACGGCGCAGAAAGCCACTGAAAGGTTCCGGAACCCCAACCCGTACTGCGGTTGAGGTCGAACCCCGTGTGGCTGCGGACTATAGTGGGCCGGCGCGAATTCGAATCGCGGTTACGGCCACCCGAAGGCCGAAGGATACCAAGCTACCCCACCGGCCCGCAGTTCCTCGAAAGCGTGCGTCGCCTTTAACGCTTCCGAAAGGGCGGGGTCAGTAACGCGTGTAGCCCCGGGTGTCGAGGTAGTTGTGCGCGACCGCGATGGTGTGGTCGGCGTGGAGGACCGCGGGACCGACGCGGACGCGTTCGTCACTCGCGTCGGCGAGGAGCGACGCCTCCGCGTCGGTGAAATCGCGGTGATCGGAGAGGACGAACACGGGGGTCTCCGGGGGTTCGACGTCGGCGAGCGGGCGGCCGTCCTCGTGGAGTTGGACGACGGTGCCGCCGCGGGCGGCGGCTTCGACGGTCGGCGCGAACCCGCGCTTCGAGACGTAGACGCCCGGCGACGGTTCGGCCTCGCGGTGGCCGATGGCTCGGTCCGTCGCTCCGATCGCCTTGCGAACCATGCCCGCGATGTTGCGCTCGTCAGGGTTGAGATAGCGGATCTCGCTCCCCTCGAAGCGGACGGTGAGTTCGTCGGCGAGGACGAGGCTGACGCGGACGTCCTCGCGGACGCCGTGCGAGAGGAAGAGCCCCGCGCCGACGCAGCGGCAGAGGACGTCGAGGCGGCCCGCGCCGCCGGCGAGATCGGAGAGGTCGAAGTCGGCCGTCATGGGGGCGTCGTGACCGTGGACGACGAAGTGGCGCATGTGGAGTCTGGCGGCGCTGTGGGCTTGAATCCCGCGGAGTGCGGGTCAGTCCTCGCGCGCGGCGCGGCGCTGGTCGGCGACGAGCGCCAGCTCGGGGGCGGTATCGCCGAGCAGGAGGAGGGCGTAGTAGCGCAGCGCGGCCTGTACGGGGGCGGTGACGAGACCGACGGCGAGGAGGAACGTGAGGCCGCCGAGCAGGAGCCCGACGGCGAGCCACGTCCACGCGAGCGCACCGCTCGCGCCGGCGAGGGCGAACGGGAGACCGAAGGCGAGGCCGAACGGGATCGCGACGACGACCGCGGCGATGGCCACGCCGATGCCGACGAGCATCCCGCCGGCGAGCGAGAGGACGAAGTTCAGGACGACGAAGACGCCGTACTCGCTCAGGCTCGCGCGGACGACGCCGAGGAGGCGGCGCCACGCGGCGAGGACGCCGACGTCGCCGTGGTACATGATCGGGACGACGAACGCGCGGGTGAAGCCCGTGACGACGGACGCGAGGAGCGCGACGAGGCCGGCGACGGGGAGCAGGAGGAGGAAGAGGGCGCCGACGGGGAGACCGACGAGCAGCGGACCGAGGGCGAGCGCGAACGCGAGGAGGACGACGAGGCCGATCGCGACTTCGAAGGCGAGGACGCGGACGCCGTCACGCCAGTGGGCGCCGAACGGTCGGCGGACGCTGACGTCGCGTTCGACGAGCGCGTCGACGAAGACGAACTGGAACGTCGCGGAGACGGCGCCGAGGAGGAGCGCGAGGACGACGAGGCCGGCGACCGCTGCGACGATCGTGGCGGCGTCGACCGCGGGGAGGCCGCCCGGCATCATCCCGGGCTCGGGCCCGCCGGTCGGTCCGGACCCGCCGAAGTCGAACGAGCCGGTGAACGAGGACGCCCCGGCGGTGCCGCCGGAGAGCAGGGCGATCAGGGCGAGTTTCAGCCACTCCCGCGGCGCGAGGCCGCGGCAGAAGGCGATCGTGACGGAGATCGCGTCGTCGATGTCGTCGACTGCGTGGAGGGACACATCCGGCTAGTCGGCGGCGGGGGAGTTAGCTGTTGTTCTGCGTCGCGCGTCCGGCGAAACCGAAGGCTTCGTCCCTGCGCGCGACGAGACGGCGGTATGAGCCTCCTTGAGGACGCGCGGGCCGTCGTCGAGAACGGCCCGGTCTGCGACGCCTGTCTCGGCCGGCAGTTCGCCGATCGGAGTTTCGGGCTGACGAACGCCGAGCGGGGCGCGGCCCTGCGGGTGAGCGTCGAGCTCGACGACGACGAACCACACGAGGACGTCGCGACCGACGACTGCTGGGTCTGCGAGGGCCTCTGCGCGACGTTCGACGAGTGGGCGGAACGCGCCGTCGCGGCCCTCAGCGGTGACGGGGAGAGCGACGTCGATTTCGCCACCTACCAGGTGGGAACGCGCGCCCCGCCGCTCGTCGAGGAGAACGAGGCGCTGTTGCGCGAGAGCGCCGGCCTCACGGAGGGCGGCGAGCCGTTCAAGTCCGAGTTCAACCGCGAGGTCGGCAAGCGCGTCGGCGAGCTGACCGGAACGGACGTCGACTTCGAACGACCGGACGTCCTCTTCGTCCTGGACATCGACGCGGGGGTCGTGGACGCGCAGGTGAACCCCGCGTTCGTCTACGGCCGCTACCGGAAGCGCTCGCGGGAGATCCCACAGACTGAGTGGCCGTGTCGGGAGTGCAACGGGACGGGGCGACGCGGCGGCGAGACCTGCATCCACTGCGACGGCACGGGCTACATGTACGAGGAGTCGGTCGAGCAACTCGTCTCGCCGCCGATCCTCGCGGCGATGGGCGGCGACGACTCGTCGTTCCACGGCGCGGGTCGCGAGGACATCGACGCGAAGATGCTCGGGACCGGGCGGCCGTTCGTCGTCGAGGTGAAACACCCCCGCGATCGCTTCCCGGACGTCGACGCGCTCGAAGCCGAGATCAACGAGTCCACGGAGAAAGTCGAGGTCGAGGGGTTGCGCCTCGCGACGTACGACATGGTCGAGCGCGTGAAGGAGCTCGACGCCTCGAAGACGTACCGCGCGCGCGTCGCGTTCGACGAACCGGTCGACGAAACAGAGTTCGAGGCGGCGCTCGCGGAACTCGACGGCGCGACGATCGAGCAGGACACGCCCAAGCGCGTCTCGCACCGGCGCGCGGCGAAGACCCGCGTCCGCGAAGCGTACGCGGTCTCGGGCGAGCTTGAGGACGAGACCCACGCGACGGTCGAGATCCACGGCGAGGGCGGGCTCTACATCAAGGAGCTCGTCTCCAGCGACGAGGGCTGGACGACGCCGTCGCTCGCCGGCCTGCTCGGGACCCCGTGTCACGTGACGGAGCTCGACGTGCTCGCCGTCGAGGGCGAGGCGGAGTCCTTCGAGGACCCGGACTACTTCCGGGAGGCGCCCGCGGAGCGATGACGCGGCGTTTCGGCGTCGACGAGGCCGGCAAGGGCCCCGTCCTCGGCTCGATGTTCGCGGCGGCGGTCGTCTGCGACCCCGCCGACCTCCCCGCGGGGGTACGGGACTCGAAGCGCCTCTCGCCCGCGCGCCGCGACGAGCTCGACGCCGCGATCCGCGACGTCGCCGACGTCGGGGTCGCCGAGGTCACGGTCGAGGAGATCGACGCCCCCGAGACGGACATGAACACGCTCACCGTGGCGGCACACGCGCGAGCGCTCGCGGCCGTCGACTACGACGGACTCGCGGGCGTCGTAGACGGCGGTGACGTGGACGCCGCGCGCTTCGGACGACGCGTGGCGTCGCGTCTCGACGGTGACGTCGACGTCGTCGCGGAGCACGGGGCGGACGACGCCCACGAGATCGTCGGCGCGGCGAGCATCGTCGCGAAGGTCGCGCGTGACGACCACGTCGCCGCGCTCGCCGAGGAGTACGGCGACGTCGGGAGCGGCTATCCGGGCGACGAGCGCACTATGGCGTTCCTCCGCGAGCACGTCAGCGAGCACGGAACGCTGCCCGATCCCGCGCGCGAGTCGTGGCGCACGTGCGACGACGTGCTCGCGGCCGCGTCGCAGTCCGCGCTCGACGACTTTTAACGGTTTTACGCGTGGGCCGCGTCCCTCGCGGCGAATGACAGTCGAACGGTATCCGTCGCCGGAAGCCGAGACGGTGGCGAGCATCGTCGGCGAGGCGCTCCACGAGGGCGCGATCGTCACCGCCGAGGTGCGCTGTGAGGTCGAGTACGACGGCCGGACGAGCGGCTACCTCGGGCCGGGCGATCGCCTGCTCGTCGCCAAGCCCGACGGCACCTTCCTCGTCCACAAGCCAACGAACCACAAGCCCGTAAACTGGATGCCGAGCGGTGGCACCGTCACGGCGTCGGTCGGGGAGGCCTCGGGCGACCCGGTGATCGTCGCGCGGCGGACGGACCCCCGCGAGCGCGTCGAGGTGCGCGTCCGCGAGACCTACGGGCTGACGCGCTTCGACGCGGAGGACGGGGTCGCCTACGAGGAGTCGGGCACCGAAGCGGAGATGCACGAGTACATCGCGGCGAACCCCGAGGAGCTGGAGTCGGGACTGCGGATCATCGAGCACGAGCGGGAGACGAAGTACGGCTTCCTCGACTTCTACGCGAAGGATGCCGAGGGGACGCCCGTCGTCGTCGAGGTGAAGCGCGTGCAGGCGACGCTGACGCACTTCGATCAGCTCAAGCGGTACGTGAACGTCTTCGCGGGCGACGAGGACGGCGTCGACGGGACGGCGCGCTCGGTCCGCGGACTGCTCGTCGCGCCCTCGGCGTCCGAACGCGTGAAGCGCGCGTGCCGCGACGCCGGCTTGGAGTTCGTCGCGCTCCCCGACTTCGAGACGGAGGCCGAGGGAGCGAACGCGTCGCTCGCTGACTTCGAATAGCGGGGCGGCGAGAAGGGAAGAGAGAGCGAAAGTCGAGAACGGAAAGCGAGAATGGCGTGCGAGTCGGTTCGACGCGGGTGGCTCGGCGCGGGTCGGTTCGTCAGTTGTCGTCGGTGAGCAGGTAGCGCAGGATGTCGCCGTAGGCGGGCCGCGTGAGCAGCACGCCCACGAGGACGCCGAGGATGGTGACGATGGCGAACCCGCGGAGGTCACCGAGCGAGAGGACGGCGAGCGGGCTCATGGCGACGATGGTCGTCGCGGCCGCGCCGCCGATGATCCAGAAGGCCTTGCGGAAGCGGCTCTGGAAGACGCGATCGGAGGAGACGGCCTCCGTCGTGACCTCGTCAGCGATGATGACGAGGTCGTCCACCCCCGTCCCGATCACCGCGATGAACCCCGCGATGTGCGAGAGGTTCAACGAGAGGCCGGCGAGCGAACTGAAGCCGAGGAGGATGACGACCTCGCTCAGCGCCGTGACGAGCATCGGGACGGCGATCTTCGCGCGCCCGTAGCGGAGGTAGACGACGAGGCTGACGGCGAGCGCGGCGATGAGCCCCGTGAGGAAGCTGAGGGGCTTGAAGCGCTCGGCGAGCGACGCGTCGATCTGGTAGACGTCACCGCTCTCGATATCGAGCGACGCGGGGAGCGCGCCGGCGCGGAGGTCGATGGCGATCTGACGGGCTTCGCTCATCGAGTTCGTCTGGAGGACGAAGGAGTTCGTCGTCTGGAAGTCGCCGCGCTCGATGGAGCTGGCGAGCGTCTCGCCCATCCCGTACGTCCCGACGACCTCGCTGTCGCGGGTCGTGATCAGGCAGTACTCGTCGCCGGGCGTGCCGTTCGGATACTGGCAGTTACTGATGCCGGCGCTGCTGGTGTAGCCGTAGCGCTGCATCGCCTCTGCGAACGACGCCCCGCCCTCCTCGGTGAGGGTGATCGGGACGACCGGCACCGAGCCGAAGGTGCCCTCTTGCATCCGCGCGTCGCTGACGCGCCGGATGTCGTCGTTCGTGAGGACGGTGTCGTTCCTCTGCGCGCTCGCGTTCACCGGGTGGTAGGCGAGGACGGCGACCTGCCCGCGGCTGTTCACGAGGTCGCGGACCTCGGAGAGGTCGGCGTTCGGTACCTCGACGACGACGTAGTGGGCGTCGCCGCCGACGGTGGACTGCACGGAGACCTGGGCTCCGGAGAAGCCGAGGGAGTTCACCTTGTTGGAGAGCGTCTCGACGATCTCGTCGCGCGTGGCGGCGGTGACGCCCTGACGGACCGTGGCGGAGTCGGCATCGAGGCCGGCGGCGTCGAGCGCGCCGCGGAACTGCGTGGGCGTGACGTTGGCGAACACCTCGACGGTGTCCGCGCTGGTGTTGCTGTCGGCGAGGCGGAGACGGACGTCGGCCGACGAGACGTTATCGAGGTCGTCGGCGATCGTCGTGGCGATCGTCGAGCGCTCGCTCGCGTCGCTCGGGAGCGTGACGTTCTCGGCGGTGAGACCGACGACGGGCGCGCGGACGCGCGTCCCACCGGAGAGCTGGAGGCCGTACTGGAGGTTCGTCGGGCCGCCGCCCGCGGTCGCGTTGTCCGCGGGAGCGCTCCCGACGACGGGGCCGGCGCCGGGGACGAAGAGCGCGCCGAGGCTCCCGACGACGAGGACGACGAGGAGGACGACTCGCCAGTTCGAGCGGATGTCGACCATCTACCGGCTCACCCCCTCGAACTTGTACCATCGAAGCAGGCTGAGGTTGAGCATGTACGTGTTCATGAGGTCGGTGGCGAGACCGAAGACGAGCACGAGCCCGATGCTCGTGAGGAGCTCGATTCCGAAGGCGTAGGCGACGACGGCCATGACGGCCATCGCCACGAGCGAGGTGACGGTCATCGTCACACCGGTCTTCATCGCCCGATCGACGCTCTCGTAGAAGCTCCCCGAACGCCTGAGGACGTGGTTGGTGAGGAGGATGTCGGAGTCGACCGAATACCCGATGAGCATCAGGAGCGCGGCGACGGTGCCGAGCGAGAGCTCGATTCCGAAGACGTTCATCAGCGCGACGGGGATGGCGATGTCGCCGAAGGCGGAGAGGACGACGGCGCCGCTCGGGACGGCCGTCCGGAAGAGGACGAAGACGATGATCGCCATTCCGACGAAGGAGCCGAGCAGGCCGAGGAGGGCGAAGCGCTGGGACTGCGCGCCGAAGGTCGCGGACGTGCTGGTCGTGGAGGCGACCTCGTAGCCCGCCGAGCGCGCCTGGCTCTGGAGCGCGCTCGCGTCGGCCCCGGAGCTGAACGTCGCGACGTAGGTGTCGGGGCGCGAGGGGATCGACCGAACCGCCGAGGCCGGCGTCGAGAACGCCTGACGGACCGCGTCCTGCGAGGCCGCCTGTGCGGACGTGGCGTGGATCGTGAGTTCCGTCCCGCCCGTGAACTCGAGGCCGAGCGAGACCGGCGTACCGTTGAGGACGTACCACGCGGCGAGCACCAGCAACGCGAGGGCGAGCACGGCGAGCGGCACGCCCGCGAGCTGCCGGTTCGAGTACCGGGTGAAGTCCACCTCCGGAACGTCGAACGAGGGCATATGCGTTCGAGTAGCGGCGGCGTTTGGGATAAGGCTTCGCTTATGCCGTCGGCCGCGCCCCGGTTCTCCCCAAGGATCACCGCATGTCGCCGACGAAGCGATCGGGGACGTGCTCGATGATCTCGTCGGGGGTCGCCGCGACGAGCCGTTCCGCGAGCGCCACCATCGGCTTGCGGGCCGCCGCGTACCCGACGGAGACGACGGCAGCGGCGACGACGAGCGAGCGGAACGTCCCCGCCGTGACGAGGTAGCCCGGCACCGCGAGAACGAGGCCGACTAGGGCGTCTTCGGGCGCGCCGTCGTAGCGGATCAGCCGCCGCGGGCGCCACCAGCGCCCCCGGTAGTGATCGTACACCGCCCGCTCGCTCGTCCCCTCCCACGGCCGGAGTTCGAGGCCACCGCCGAGGGCGTCGCTGGCGGCGTGGAGCGCCGCCGCGAGCAGGAAGACCGCGGCGGCGAGCGCGAGCGTGGTCCCGAGGAGGGCGTACGCGCCGACCCCGAGTAGCGCCGCGAGCGACCCGTAGACCGGGAAGTGAAGCGTCTTCCGGTGGCCGGCGTAGAGGTCGAGATCGGGGAAGAGCCCGCCGAACGCGCCGGCGGCGAGGACGAGCGGCGCGGCGTCGCCCGTGAGCGCGCTGGCGGTCGCTCCGACGAGGAGCCCCGCGAGCGCGTGCGTCGTCGCCATCATGACGGTGTCGCTTACGGGAGGTCAGAACAAAAGCGCGTCGCCGTTCAGGGGAGGTAACGGACGTTGATCAGACCGGGTTCGGAGCGGACCTCGACGCGTCTCGCGCCGACGCGGGCCGCGCGTTCGACGGTGGACTGATCGTCGACGACGTCCGCGACGGCGTCCTCGGTGTCCGCCTCGGGGACGGCGAGGACGTGGATCTCCCCGTCGCCCGCGCGCTCCGCGGTGGCGAGGTCGCCCTCGGGGAGCCCCTCGGCCATGTCGCGGGCCTGCTGGGTGGGCGCTTCCTCGCTGGCGAAGACCTCGACGGTGTAGCGCTCGGCCACCTCGACGAGCGAGTACGTCACCTCCATCGGCGGATCGGGCGAGACGGTCGCCTCCACGACCTCGCCGGCTTCGACGCCGGGGTTGTCCGAGAGGGTGTGGACCTGCCCGCCGTGGACGTCGGTGAGCATCGCCGACGCGTCCTCGGCGTGCGTCACGAGGTACGTGCTCGACTTCTCCTGTTCGCTCATACGGCCGTTAGCGTACTCGGCCTTTTCCGGGTTTCGCCGCGCGACAGCGGCGCACGCCACCGATGGACAACCCTCTTGGCGGCGGCGCGCCGTGTGCGCGTATGGACATCGACATCGGCAACGCGCTCGACGCGGTCGCCGGGCCCGGGGTCCCCCAGGACTCCCTCGACCGACTGGACGGACGCGTCGCCGAGGCGCACGAGCGGATCGACCGCGGCATGGCCGACGACGAGTTCGGGTACGCCGCCCTGAACCTCCCGGAACGCGTCGACACGGCCGCGATCCGCGATGCCGTCGCGCCGCTCACCGACGCCGAGGCCGTGCTCACGATCGGTATCGGAGGGAGCGCGCTCGGCGCGGCGACGCTCACCGACGCCCTCGAAACGGACGGCGACGCGTACTACCTCGACAACGTGGATCCGGCGCAGGCGTCGGCGCTCCTCGCCGACCTCGATCTCGAATCGACCGCGCTGAACGTCGTCTCGCGCTCCGGCACGACGGCGGAGACGCTGGCGAACTTCCTCGTCGTCCGCGAGGCCTACGAGAACCGGGGAGTCGACTGGACCGAGCGCACCCTCGTCACGACCGGCGAGTCCGGAAACCTCCGCGACCTCGCCGACGAGCACGACCTCCCCGTGCTCCCCGTCCCCGACGGGGTCCCCGGGCGCTTCTCCGCGCTCTCCACGGTCGGCCTCGCGTCCGCCGCGATCCTCGGCGTCGACGTCGAGTCCGTCGTCACCGGCGCACGCGCCGAGCGCGAGTCCCTCAGCGGGTCGCTCTACGAGACGCCCGCGTACGCCTACGGCGCGATCACGTACGCCCTAAACGCGCGCGGCGCGAGCGCGAACGTCGTGATGCCCTACCACGAGTCCCTCGAAACGTACGCCGAGTGGTACGCTCAACTGAGCGCCGAGAGCCTCGGGAAGGCCGGACTCGGGCAGACGCCGGTGAGAGCGCTCGGCGCGACCGACCAGCACAGCCAGCTCCAACTCTATCGCGCCGGCCCGAACGACAAGCTGGTCACGTTCGTTCACGCGCGCGACGGCCCCGACGTCGACATTCCGGACGCGGAGCTGGAGGGTCTCGACTACCTCGACGGCGCGTCGCTCGGCGAGCTCCGCGACGCCGAGTTCGAGGCGACGGAGGCCAGCCTCGCCGACGTCGGCCTCCCGAACGTCCGCGTGGAGATCGAGCGCGTCGACGCCGCCGCCGTCGGCGGACTCCTCTACGGGATGGAGGCCGCGACCGTCCTCGCCGGTGAGCTCTACGGCGTCGAGACGTTCACCCAGCCGGCGGTCGAGTGGGGCAAGGAGGTCGCCCGCGACCTGCTGCACGGCGGGGACCCGCTCGACGAGACGACGAGCCTCCGCGTCACCCGCGAGTGAGCGCCACCGCCTCGGACGCGCGGCGCGCGCGCTTCGGCGCGCTCTGCGTCGTCGTCGCCCTCGCCGTGACGGGACTGCTCGCGGGGACGCTCGTCCAACTCGTCGTGACGTCGATACTGGGCGCGTTCTCCCCGCCGACGGCACTCGGACTCGCCGTCGCGCAGTCCGGGTTCGCGCTCGCGCTCGCGTTCACCGCGTTCGGCTACGTCGTCGTCACGCGTCGGCCCCTGACGTACTTCGACGTCCGCTTCGACCGGCGCGACGCGCTCTGGGCCGGCGGCGGCCTCCTCGCCATGTTCGCCGTCCTCGCCGCGACCGGCGTCCTCGCGGGCGCGCTCGGGATCGAGAACGCGACGCACGGAACGGTCACCGCGATCCGCGAGACGCCGTGGCTCGGACTCCTTCTCGTCCCCGTCTCGCTGCTGTTCGTCGGACCGGGCGAGGAGCTGTTGATGCGAAACGTCGTCCAGAAGCGCCTCTACGGGGCCTTCTCGCGGCGCGACGCGATCGTCCTCGCCAGCGTCGTCTTCACGCTCGTCCACCTCCCCGCGTACGCGACGCCCGGGGCGAGTGCGCTCGCGCTCTGTGTCACGCTGGCTCGGCTCTGCTGCGTCGCGCTCGTGTTGGGCGTCGTCTACGAGCGCACCGACAGCGTCGTCGCGGCCGCGCTCGCCCACAGCGGCTACGACGCGATCCAGTTCGGCGCGCTGTTCGTCACCGCGCTCTGACTCAGAGTGTCCCCTCGGTCACCGGGAGCGCGATCCGCGAGGGGCGATCCTCGTCGTGGTAGACACGCTGGTCCGCCGTCGTGAGGTCGCTCTCGTTCGCCGTCGCCGGCACCACGCCCGTGTTCGGGTTCCGGTCGAAGCGCGGGAAGTTACTGCTCGTGACGTCCAGCCGGATACGGTGGCCCGCGTCGAAGGTGTGGGCCGTGTGGCGGATGCGGATCGAGAGCTCCTGCACCGACCCGGGCTCCATGAGTTCGGGCTCGGCGAGCGAGTCGCGAAAGCGCGTCCGTACGCCGCCCTCGGCGACGTTTAGTGCCGTGCCGTCCGGATGGACGTCAACGAGTTTCGCCGTGAAGTCCGTGTCGGGCGCGGAGCTGGAGACGAACAGCGTCAACTCGCTCCGGCCGGCGACGGAGACCGGGCCGTCGAGGGCCGGCGTGCTGTAGACGAGGACGTCCGAGCGCCCCTCGACCTCGGACTGGTCGCTGATCCCCGGCGAGTCCGCCTGCAGGAGGACGGCAGTCCCGCCCTTCGTCGGCACGGGATCGCGGGGGTCGTAGGTGTACGCGTCGGCAGGCTGGCGTTCGAGGGGCATGTCCCGTTCGAGCGTCCCGTCGTCGGCGCTCGCGCCCGCGTCGCCCCCGCTGTTGAGGTAGAGGTCGGTGCGGGTGGGCGACGGGGGCCACTCGTCGGCCTCGTGCCACTCGTTCTCGCCCATCTGGAAGTAGCGCACCTTCGGGAGCGACGCGACGCGCTCGCTCGTCGAGTCGGTGAGCCAGTGGTCGAACCAGTCGAGCGCGAGGCCGGCGACGGCCGCCTGCGAGGAACTCCCCTCGCCGAACTCGTGTCCGCCGATGGCCGTCGCGTCCGTCCCGTACGTGAGGTGCGTCCACGGCCCCATGATCATGTGGTGGTTCTCGCGGACATCCTCGTCCGCCTCGGACTCGATGGCGTCGTAGACATCGCTCATCCCGCCCTTGAACGCGTCGTACCAGCCGCCGACGTGCAGGATCGGGACGGAAACGGAGCCGATCTGCTGGGGGATGCTCACGCGGTTCCAGTACTCGTCCTTCGTGTAGTGGTGGAGGTAGCGCTTCCAGAACGGGACGACGTCGTTTATCTGGGGGATGTCAGTGAGCGGTAGCTGTTCGTACCCCTCCTCATGGACGTTTGCCACGAGGTCGTCGAGGCCGTTCCGGAGGGACTCCTTCTCCGCGGCGGAGACGTCGAGTCGAGCCACGGTGTCCGCGGAGTTCGTCGCCAGCCACGAGAGGAGGTTCCCCATTTCGAGGAGGCCGCCGGACTGGTAGCCGAGTTGGTCGTAGTCGTACCACGAGGGGATCTGGGGGAGGATTGCCTCCAGCGACGGCGGGTCTTCGACGGCCGCGAGCCACGTCGTCATCCCCATGTAGGAGAGTCCGAGCATCCCGACGGAGCCCGTACTCCACGGTTGGGCGGCCGCCCACTCGATCGTGTCGTAGCCATCCGGTCCCTCCTCGAAAACGGGTTCCCAGTCCGCGCCCCCCTCGGAGGCGAAACGGCCCCGAACGTCCTGTACGACGACCGCGAAGCCACGTTCGACGGCGGGCTGGATGCCGGTGACCGGGGCCGAGGCGTCCTTCCCGTAGGGGGTCCGGTAAACGAGTGTCGGATACGAGCCGTCGCCGCTCGGCCGATAGACGTCGGTCGCCAGCCGGACGCCATCGCGCATCTCGACCATGACGCTCTCGCGCGGCTCGGGGCGGTCGGACGCGGCCGCCGCACCGCCGGTCAACACGTTGCCGAACGCCGTCCCACCGACCGCGGCCGCTCCGGCACCGACGCCGAGGAACTGGAGGAACCGTCGACGATCCATCGACAGCCTATCTGTCATGAACTATTTGGGTTATCCTACCATGATAAGTGTTCGCCCGCGACGTGTCGCGGCACCGGTCGCGCGACGGCGCAATGCGGTGTGAGGGGGAGCGTGACGACGCGGACGGGGGTCCGCGGTAACGGTGAGCGCCGTCGAGACGAGCGCGGGAGAACGGGCGCGTCAACAGTGGAGAGGTCAGTTCGGGTTCTTCCGAGCGAGGTCGGAGCCACAGACGGGACAGCGCTCGCGATCCTCGTCGAACTCGCGGCCGCAGCCCTGACACTGGAAGTTCCAGTCGCGGCGTTCGGTGATCCCGTCCTTGGAGACGCCCTCGACGGTGAGGTCCAACGCGCCGGCGACGTTCTGCATCGCGTAGTCGTCCGTGACGAGGACGGCGTCGAGTTCGAGGGCCGCGGCGAGGACGCGGACGTCCGTCTCGGAGAGGACGTCCGCGTCGCCGGTGCGCGTCGCGGCGTCCTCGACGCGCCGGACGGCGGCCGCGTCGGGGACGTGCACGCGCATGCCCGACCCTTCGAGGGCGGTGAGCCGGTAGCTCGCGGCGTCCTTCAGTTCCTCGCGGACGCCCGGCACGGTCGCCGCCGGGCCGTCGACGTCGTACTCGTCGATGAACGCCGACGAATCGAGGACGTGCACTAGCGATCGATGACGATGTAGTCCTTGACCGCCTGCACGCGTCCGACGGGGATTCGATAGCGCCCGTGGTCGTCCGTCGGGAAGTCGAGGTCGATCTGGTTCGTCTCCTCCGTCTGCTCGACGAGCAGGTCCGCGAGCGCCCCGCTCTTGAGGTTCATCGTGATGTTGTACAGCATCCCGAGTTCGGTCCCGTCCGATCCCATGACTGCCTTCCCGGAGAGGTTCTCGGCGAGGATGTCGGCCATACCCGTGTCTGTCGCCGGGGTTCGTCTTAAAACCTCCACACCGGCGCGTCCGTCGCGTGCCGGGGACACCGGACCGGCGCGCGGCGTCTCGCATCGACGCCGGGACGACGCCGACTACCGCGCGGGCGTCCTCGTCCACGAGCGTTAAGCACCGCCACCACGGACGTCCGCCCGGATGTCCGACACCCTCATCGGCGCCGCGTTCGCGGTGCTGGGCGCGCTCTGCCTCGCCGTCCAGAGCCTCGCGGTCCGGCTCGGCACGAAGACGCACCGCGTCACGGACGTCGTCGCGGCGATGTTCGGCGTCAACCTCCTCGTCCTCGTCCCCGTCGCGGGCGTCGTCGCGTACCCGGACTACCGACTCACCCCGGGCGCCGTCGCGGCGTTCGCCGTCGCCGGCCTCCTCGGGTCGCTCATCGCGCGCTTCTGTTACTTCACCGGGATCGCGCGCCTCGGCGCCAGCCGCGCGGAACCGCTGAAGGCGCTCTTTCCGGTCTTCGCCGCCGGCGTCGCGGTGGTCGCGCTCGGCGAATCTCTCACGCTCGCCGCGGGCGTCGCACTCCTCGTCCTCGGCAGCGCGGTGGTCGCCTTCGACTCGCGGGCGACGGCGGCGACCGCATCGGGCAGTCGACTCCGAGCGGCTCTCGCCTATCCGCTCGCCGCCGCGCTCTTCCTCGGCATCGACCCGATCTTCACCAAGCTGGGACTGGCGACGGGGACGACGCCGCTCGTCGGCCTCACCGTGCGCGTCGTCGCTGCGTCGCTCGGCTACGTGGCGTACGTCGCATGGCGACGGTGGCGCGACGGGACCGCGTGGCGACCGCGCGCGAACCGCTGGCTTCTCGCGGCGAGCGTCGCCAACACCGCCTATCTCGGGGCGTATTACGCGGCGCTCGGTCGGGCGCCCGTCGCCGTCGTCACGCCGCTCCTCGGCGTCAGCACGCTGTTCGTCGTCGCGGGCGCGGCGCTCTTCCTCCAGCGCGAGGAGCGCGTGACGCCCCGACTCGGCGTCGCGGCGGTCCTCGTCGTCGCCGGGGCCGCACTCGTCGTGCGCGGGTGACGGGACCGATCGGGGGATTTACCTGTCCCTATCTGCTGATTTCGGATAACAGCCGTTCTGGCGTGGGTTTCAATGTCGGGAGATACACAACAGCACGGGGGACTCAGAACCCCCATCGTCGCCGTTCTCGGGCACGTCGATCACGGGAAGACCAGCCTGCTGGACAAGATTCGAGGGTCCACCGTCATCGAGGGGGAGGCGGGCGCCATCACGCAGCACATCGGCGCGACCGCCGTCCCGCTCGACGTCGTGAGCGAGGTCGCGGGCAGCCTGGTCGACCCCACGGAGTTCGACCTCCCCGGACTGCTCTTCATCGACACGCCGGGCCACCACTCGTTCACCACGCTGCGCTCGCGCGGCGGCGCGCTCGCGGACATCGCCATCCTCGTCGTCGACGTGAACGACGGGTTCCAACCCCAAACGGAAGAAGCGATCAAGATCCTCGCGGACTCGCAGACGCCGTTCGTCGTCGCCGCGAACAAGGTCGACACGATCCCGGGCTGGCAGGTCCACGAGGACGCCCCAATCCAACAGAGCCTCGACGCCCAGAGCGACCGCGTCGAACAGCAGTTCAACGAGAAGCTCTACGAGATCATCGGCGAGCTCTCCGACGCCGGGTTCACCTCCGACTTCTACTGGCGCGTTCAAGACTTCCGCTCGAACGTCGGCGTCGTGCCCGTCTCGGCGATGACCGGCGAGGGCATCCCGGACCTGCTCACTGTCCTCATGGGCCTCGCTCAGCGCTACATGAAAGAGGACATGGAGATCGACGTGCAGGGGCCGGGCGCCGGGACCGTCCTCGAAGTCAAGGACGAACAGGGCTTCGGGACGACGCTCGACGTCATCCTCTACGACGGCACCGTTCGGGCTGACGACACGGTCGTCGTCGGCGGGGTCAACGGACCCATCGTCACGGACGTCCGGGCGCTCCTCAAACCCCGGCCGCTCGCGGAGATCCGCACGGAGAGCCGCTTCGAGAAGGTGGACGAGATCGCGGCCGCCGCCGGCGTGAAGATCGCCGCCCCGGACCTCGACGACGCCATCGCGGGCGCGCCGATCCGCGCCGTCCGCGGGCGCGACCTCGACGACGTCATCGCGGAGGTCCAAGCGGAGCTCGCCGAAGTCGCCGTCGACACCGGCGAGGAGGGCGTCGTCGTGAAGGCCGACACCCTCGGGAGCTTAGAGGCGATGGCGAACGCCCTGGAGGAGGCCGAGATCCCGATCATGCGCGCCGAGGTCGGCGACATCGCCCCGCGCGACGTGGCGATGGCGACCACCGTCGAGGAGGAGGAGTACCGCGCCATCCTCGGCTTCAACGTCGACACGCTCGGCGACGCCGCCGACCGCGCCGAACAGGACGACGTCGAGGTGTTCCGCAGCGACGTCATCTACCAGCTCGTCGAGGAGTACGAGGCGTTCGTCGAGGACATCGAACGCCGGCAGAAGGAGGCCGTCTTCGAGAACGTGATGCGCCCCGCGCGCTTCCGTATTCTCTCGGATCACGTCTTTCGTCAGTCCGACCCAGCCGTCGTCGGCGTCGAAGTCCTCTCGGGCACCCTCAAGCGCAACACGCCCGTGGGCTATTTCGACGGCAACGAGATCGAGCGCGTCGGCGTCGTGAAGGGCATCCAAGACCAGGGCGAGGACGTCGACGAGGTCCGCGCCGGCAACGAGGTCGCCGTCAGCATCGACGGTCCGACCGTCGGCCGCGGCATCGACGAGGGCGACGAGCTCTGGGTCGACCTCCCCGAGAAGCACGCGAAGGTCCTCGAACAGGAGCTCTTAGAGGAGATTCCGGCGGACGAACGCGAAGCGCTCCACCAGTACCTCGAAACGCAGCGCAAACGCGACCCCTTCTGGGGGAAGTAAGTGACCGGACAGCCGCCGTAACGTTTTCGAACGCGGCGGCCGTACGATTCTCCGGATAGGTATGCCGAGCGACGAACCACGCCCCATCGAGCGCACCGCGAGCGAACCGATGGCGACGCGCTACGATCTCGTTCTGGCCGCGATCCCGCTCGCATTCCTCGCGGGATCGGTCGCCGCGTTGGCTACCGGGATCGACGCCTCGACCGGCGTGACGGCCGGGAGCGTCGGCGCGCTCTGTGCGCTCGGCTACGCGATCTTCGGCGATCCCCCGATCGAGCGCGGGGGCGGTGGGCGGCCGAGCTGATTACTTCGCGATCGGATCGTCCGAGCGCTTGCGGAACGCCTGTTTCACCTGGAGCGCGGCGGACGCGGCGAGGCCCCGTGCGACCTCCGCGCGTTCCTCCGCGGGCACGAGGTCGGAGTCGCCGTCGCCGAACTCGGGCGTGAACCCGGCGCTGACGGGGTTCCCGGCGGGCGGCCGGACGGCGACCGTCGCGCGCGTGCCCTGTTGGCTCTGCCCGATCTCCGCTCCGACGACGTACTCGTCGGGGAGGTACTGCCGGGTCTCGGCGGCGATCCGCGCGAGGCTGTCGCGGAGCGCCCGGCGCTGCTCCGGCGTCAACGCCGCCTCGTCGTCGTCCGTCGGGTTCCCGCCCGGTCCGGCGTACGGCGTGTTGCCGTTCATACCCACGACCAGGGGCTACGCGGTTGAAAGGCCTTCGCCCCTCAGAGGATGGGGTCGCTCGCGCCGTAGCAGGCGACGACGACCGCCGCGGCGTACTCGCCCGCGTCGGCCCTGACCGTCGCCGTCTCGACGTGCTCGCCCTCGAACTCCCAGTCGCGCAGTTCGCGCCCCGCCTCGAGGCCGGCGCGCACCCGCGTCGCGACGTCGTCGGGGTCGGTCTCGTCCGCGACTTCGTAGAAAAGCCCCGGACCGCCCGGTTCGCGCGACCACCCGAGCCCCGCGGAGACGTGACGCGGGCCCGCGGCGTTCGCGTGCGCCTCCACGACCGTCAGGCGTTCGCCCGGCGGCCCGAGGTCGGGCGCGGTACCGACGGCCGCCACGGTCGCGGTGGCCGGAATCACGGAAGAGACGGCGACGAGGTTGTAGTTGTGGACGTTCGCGTCGGCGAGCGCCGCGTCGTAGGCGGCCATCGCCGTGGGAGCCGTGCCCGTCCCCCAGACGACGCGTATCGTAGCCATGAGGTATCTACCGAGCGAGGCGGGTGAAGAAGTGTCGATCCGAGGGCGCGTTACTGGACGTACGCGGCGTACCCCGGCGTCCCGTTCTCCTCCTCGCGCTGGATCTTCGCCAGGGCGTCCTCGAAGTCCGCCATCGTGACGGTCTCGCGGCCGTCGCGGATGGCGAACATGCCGGCCTCGGTGGTGAGGGATTCGAGCTCCGCGCCGCTGAAGCCCTCGGTGTCGCGCGCGAGCGCCGCGTAGTCGACGGCCTCCGCGAGGTTCATCCCGCGGGTGTGGATGTCGAGGATGCGTTCGCGGGCCGCGAGGTCGGGCTCGGGCACCTCGATGAGGCGATCGAAGCGGCCCGGGCGGAGGATGGCCGAGTCGAGCATGTCGAAGCGGTTGGTGGCGGCGATGATGCGGACGTCGCCGCGTTCGTCGAAGCCGTCCATCTCGTTGAGGAGCTGCATCATCGTCCGCTGGACCTCTGCGTCCCCGGAGGTCTTCGAGTCCGTGCGCTCGGCGGCGACGGCGTCGATCTCGTCGATGAAGAGGATCGCGGGCTCCTCCTGCTCCGCGAGGTCGAAGAGGTCGCGGACCAGCCGAGAGCCCTCGCCGATGAACTTCTGGACGAGCTCGCTGCCGGCCATCTTGATGAACGTCGCGTCCGTCTCGTTGGCGACGGCCTTCGCCATCATCGTCTTCCCCGTACCCGGCGGGCCGTGGAGGAGGACGCCGCTTGGCGGCTCGACGCCGACGACGTCGAACTGCTCGGGGTTGACGAGCGGGTCCTCGACGGCTTCGCGTACTTCGCGGAGCTCCTCGTCGAGACCCCCGATGTCCGCGTACTCGACGGAGGGCGACTGATCGACCTCCATCGCCTGCGCGCGGGCGTCCGTCTCGTCGTCGAGGACGTCCTGAATGCTGAACGAGTCGTTGATCGTGACGCGGTCGCCGACCTCGACGCGCTCGCGGGTCCGATCGGAGACGTCCGTCAGGACCTCCTGGTTGTTCCCGTGCTGTTTCACCACGGCGCCGTCCTCGGAGAGGTCCTCGACGGTGGCGAGGTAGAGCGACGCCGTCTTCAGCGTCTCGTTCTCGCGCTGGAGGTCGTCGACCTCCTCACGGAGGTCGGCGCGGTGGTCTCGGACCGCAGACAGCTGCTCTTCGAGCTGGTCGTTGACGTCGACCAGCTGGCGGAGGTGGTCTCTGAGCGCCGCCAACCGCTCTTCCGGGCTCGATTCGGGATCGAGCTCGAGCGTCGGCCGGTCGGGGAGAGTAGGGCTACGAGACATCCGTTGGCCGCGATAAGCACCGCATAAAGAAGTCCCTTTGGGTCACGGGCACACCCGCGGCGTCCCTGTCCCTCAGAGCAGGAGGTCCTCCGCGCGGTCGAGATAGTCGCGGTAGACGTCGATGGCGGACTCGATGGGGGCCGGCGAGGACATGTCGACGCCGGCGTCCTGCAGCAGTTCGAGCGGATACGCCGTCGAGCCGCGGGTGAGGAAGTCGACGTACGCCTCCGCGGCGTCCCCGTCGTCCGCGAGGATGTCCCGCGTGAGCGCGACCGCGGCGCTGATCCCCGTGCTGTACTGGTAGACGTAGTAGCTGTAGTAGAAGTGGGGGATGCGCATCCACTCGCGGGCGATGCGGTCGTCAACGTGCGCCGGCTCGTAGAACTCGCGTTTCAGGTCGCCGTAGGCCTCGTCGAGGGCGTCCGGCGTCAGCGGCTCGCCGCGCTCCTCCATCGCGTGGATGGTGTGCTCGAAGTCCGCGAACAGCGTCTGTCGGAACAGCGTCGAGCGGAAGCGTTCGAGGTACTGATCGAGCACGTGCGCGCGCAGCGCCGGATCGTCGGTGTGTTCCAGCAGGTAGTGCGTCAGCAGGCTCTCGTTGACGGTGGAGGCGACCTCGGCGACGAAGATCTCGTAGTCGTTGTAGACGTACGGCTGGTGCTCGCTCGACAGCTGGCTGTGGAGCGAGTGGCCGAGTTCGTGCGCGAGCGTGTACACGGAGTCGAGATCGCCCTGGTAGTTCATGAGGATGAACGGCTGGGTGTCGTACGTCCCGCCGGAGTACGCCCCCGAGCGCTTCCCCTTGTTCTCGTAGACGTCCACCCACCCCGAGTCGAGGCCGTCGGCGACGCGCTCCTGGTAGTCCTCGCCGAGCGGCGCGACGGCGTCGACGACGTAGTCGCAGGCCGTCTCGTAGTCGATTTCGGGCTCCTCGGCGTCCGTCAGCGGCATGTAGAGGTCCCACATCTCCAGTTCGTCGACGTCGAGCGCCCGGCGTTTCAACTCCGCGTGGCGGTGGAGCGCGTCGCGGTTCTCCCGCACCGTCTCCACGAGGTTGTCGTACACCTCGACGGGGATGTTCGGGCCGTCGAGCGCCGCCTCGCGGGCCGTGTCGTACCCGCGCACCTGCGCGCGTTTGACGTCCGCCTTCGTCGAGTACTGCAGCGAGGAACCGATCGTGTTGCGCACCTCCGAGATCCGGTCGTAGAACGACTCGTGGACCGTTCGCCTGAACGCCCGATCGCGTTCCTGGAGGAGCGTCGTGAGGTTCGCCTGCGTGATCGTCACGTCCTCGCCGTCGGGCCCTTCGACCGTCGGGAACTCCAAGTCGGCGTTCGTGAGCATCCCGTACACTTCGCCGGGCGCGCCGAGCACCTCGCCGAACTCCGAGATGACCGCCTCGACCTCCGCCGAGCGCGTGTGCGCCTTCATCCGGAAGACGTCGTCGAGGTAGTGCTCGTAGAGTTCGAGGCCGTCGGTCGCGTCGACCATCCGGTCGAGTTCGTCCCGATCGAGCGACTGCAGTTCGGGTTCGAGAAAGGACGTGGCCGAGGAGAGTTTCGAAGCGAGCGCGGAGCCGCGGGACTTCAGCGCTTGGGCCTCCTGATCGCGCGTGTCCTCGTCGGCGCGCATCCGGGCGTACGCCGAGAGCGTCGAGACGGTCCGCGCGACGTCCTCGTAGGCCTCCAGGAACTCGAGGAGCGTCTCGCCGTCCCCGGCGACGCGCCCCTCGTACTCGCGTAGCTCCTCGATGCCCGCCTTCGCCGCCTCGAAGTCGTCCTCCCACGCCTCGACCGAGTCGTAGACGCTCTCCAGATCCCACTTGTCCGCCGCGTCGATCTCCTCGCGCTCAGGGACGGTACTCATTGACGAACACAGGTACCGCGGCGCTGTTAAGCGTTCCTCACCGCCCCGCGACGCCGTCGACGACGGTACCCGCGACGCGGGCGAGCGCGCGGCGTGTGGCGCGCTCGTCGGCGAAGAACGCGCGCGTGTCGCGGGCCGCGCGCTCGTCGCGCTCGAAGCTCGGTCCGTCGTAGTCGACGCCCGCGAGGACGAGGGGCTCGGGCGGCGCTTCGGGGACGCCCTCCGGGCCCGGGAGGGGGGCGGCGGCGAGGACGCGCTCGACTTTCGATGGCGAGGCCGCGCCCGTCGCCACGCCCCTGACGAGCGACGCGACGCGGCGGACGAACCCCCGAGGGAAGCCGCCGGCGCGCGCCCGCAGGACCACGAAGTCCCCGTCGGGGGCGACCGACAGCGTGAGGTCGCGCTCCGTTCCGGTGTCGTCGCTCGTCAGGTTGTGGAAGTCGTGCGCGCCGGAGAGTCGTCGGGCGGCGTCACGGGCGCGTTCGAGCGCGGCGTCCGGCGCGTGGAGGTGATAGACGTACTCGCGCGCGACGGCGTCGTGCGTCGCGTGGAAGCCGTCGGGGACGTCGGCGTGCGCCCACGCCCACACGGCGTCGTGGAGTTCGGCGTTCAGCGCGCGCGGCGTCAGCCACGCCGGACAGTCGAACGCGACCGTCTGTGCGAGCGCGGAGACGCCCGCGTCCGTCCGCCCCGCGGCCGCGTAACCGGGGGGCGTGGCCGCGGTCGCGTCGAGGACACCGTGCGCTCGGAGAGCGTCCAAGAGCGCGTCCGCCACCGTCGGGACGTCCGGTTGGCGCTGGAAGCCGTGGAAGGGCCGGCCGTCGTAGGCGAGTCGGAACGCGCGGCGCATCCCTACGCGACGTCGTCGTACCGCGGTTCGTCGCGCTCGCCGGGGAACTCCTCGATGGGGACCTGGGTCTGGTCGCCCGAGGCCATGTCTTTCACCGTGACGTTGCCCTCGGCGAGGTCGCGCTCGCCGACGATGACGACCGTCTCGGCGTTGATCGAGTCCGCGTAGTTCATCTGCGAGCCGAAAGAGCGCCCCGAGACGTCGGTCTCGACGACGTGGCCGCGCGCGCGGAGGTCGCGGGCGACGCGCGAGGCCTCCGCGCGGACGTCGCCGACCTGCAGGACGTAGTAGTCCGTGCGGACCTCCTCGGCGGGCCAGACGCCCGCGCGCTCCAAGAGCAGCGGGAGCGTGGAGTAGCCCGTCGCGAACCCGACGGCGGGCGTGGGTTGGCCGCCGAAGGACTCGATGAGGTCGTCGTAGCGCCCGCCGCCGAAGACGGAGCGACCGACCGCGCCCGTGGCGTCGAAGCACTCGAAGACGACGCCCGTGTAGTAATCGAGGCCGCGCGCCGTCGTCAGCGAGACGTCGACGTAGTCGCGGACCCCGTAGTCCTCGGTCGCGGCGAGCACCGCGCGGAGGTTCTCGACGGCTGCCGTCACGCGCTCCGTGTCCGCGAAGGCCACCAGCTCGTCGAGGTCGTTCGACGCGATCACGTCGTCGAAGGCCTCCGCCTGCGAGACGGAGAGACCCGTGCCCGCGAGCCGATCGACGTAGTCGTCGTAGTCGAGCTTCGCGCGCTTGTCCACGACCCGGATCGCGTCTCGGGTCTGAACGTCCGCGTCGAAGCTGTTCAGCACGCCGCCGAGGACGTCGCGGTGGCTCACGCGGAACTCAAAGTCGTCGCCCGTCAGCCCGAGGGCGGTGAGCGCGTCCGCCGCCGTCGCCAACACCTCAGCGTCCGCCTCCGGCTCCGAGGACCCGAAGAGGTCGACGTTCGTCTGGTAGAACTCCCGGTTCCGACCCGATTGGGGCTCCTCGTAGCGCCAGAAGTCGCGCGTCGAGTACCACTTGATCGGCTTACTGAGCGCCTGCTGTTTCGCCACCACCATCCGCGCCACCGTCGGCGTCAGCTCGGGCGTCAGCGTGACGTGTCGACCGCCCTGGTCCTCGAAGTCGTAGAGTTCGGTGACGATGTCGCCGCCCGACTTGTCCGTCCACATCTCCGCGCGTTCGAGCGCCGGCGTCCCGATCTCGCGGAAGCCGTAGCGACGGGCCGCGTCCTCGACGGCGTCCATCGCCTGCCGCCGAGCGCGCATCTCGCCGGGGTAGAAGTCCCGGAAGCCCTTGAGTCGGTCGTACATACGCCCGAGTTGGCCCGGGGCGCGCTTGAAGCCTGTCCTTCGACGCCGTCACTGCGCGAGCAGCGCGATCCCGCCGACGGCGAGCGCCGAGGCCGCCAGGCGCGTCCGGAACCCCTCCTCGGCGAGGAGGACGCCGCCGAGAACGACCGCGACGATCGACTGGGCGTTGATCACCGTCGCCGCCACGCTCGCCGACGCCACCGAGAACGACAGCGTCGTCGCCACGCGGGCAAGCGCGACGACGGCCGCGATCCCGACGAACGTCGGGAGGTCCGTTCGGATCCCCGTCTCCGGCCAGTCACGGACCGCGATCGGCGCGAGGAACAGGGCCGGTCCGAGCAGGCTCACGACCACCCAAGACGCCGCCGGGACGCCGACGTCCTGGAGCGCGACGCGTTTCGCCACGTCACTCACTCCGTAACACGCCGCCGAGAGCAACGCGAGTTGCACCGCGCGCGAGTCCGTGAGCCGCCGGAGCGGGTCGAACAACCGACCGCCCTCGTAGTTGGCGAGGTAGACCGCCGCCGTCACGACGCCGATCCCCACCACTTGGAGCGGTCCGAGCGCCACCGGGAGGAGGAGGACTTCGAGCGGGAGGACGAACGCGGGAACGATCTTCGCCACCGGGGCGACGAGCGTCACGTCGCCCGCCGCGAGCGCGCGCGTCACCGTCAGGAACCCGAGCGCCGCGAACCCGACCGTGACGAGGACGACCGCGATCCCGATCGGGGGGAGCGACGGCACGATCGGGAACCCGCCGAGGTAGGCGTACGCGCCCGGGAGGTACCACGCGGTCGCGGCCGTGTTGACCACGACGGCGATGACCGCGCCCGAGTAACCCGAGAAATAGCGTTTCAGCGAGTAGAGATAGCCGCCCCACAGGAGCGCGGCCGCGACGGCGGGAAGGAGACCGGGGACCATACTGGCCCGACCCCGCCGAGCGCGGAAAACGTTCCGCCTCCTATCGACGCGAGATGTCGAAGGACTTCGAATCCGGCTTCAGCTCGCGCAGCAGCTCCTTCATCTGCTCCTCGTCGAGTTGATCCTGCAGGCGTCCGGAGCGACCGAGGGCGACGACCTGCTGTTCAACGCGCTCCGCGAGGTCGGGCTTACTCATCTTCACCGAGTTCAGCCGACGGCGCGCGCCGTCCGAGAGGTACTGACGGAGGATCGCCTGCTTTTGCTCCTCGGCCTGCTGTTGGGCCTGCTGCTGAGACTCCGCGTTCGCGGCCGCGCTGCCGCCACCGCCCTGCTGTTGTTGTTTCAACTGCTCTCGTTTCTGCTGGCGAAGCTCCTCCAATCGGTCGTCGTCGGGGTTCTCGCTCATACGTCACCGTAGGCGTTCGAGCGGGAAAAAGGCTTAGGACCCCCACCTTTTCCCTCGTCGGGGTCGCTCCGCGACCCGCTCCTCGAAAAAGCTGGACCAAAAATGCGCGAGCGTGGAGCGCTCGCGGACGAGAGAAGGACAACCGCCGCGGCCCGAGAACCGCCGCCGCGACCACTCCTGGCAAAACTCTGCACGGAAAAATCCGCGAGCCGGCGGCTCGCGGAACGCAGAACGGTGAGACGAAAACGGAAACTCCCTCTACGAGCGGGGTGCCGCGACACGCGTCGTGTCGCGGTCCGACGCACGCGGGCTGACGAGGCCTCGCGTCGGGAGCGGTCAGGGGGCGATCACGGCTCGAACCGGCGAACCACGCGGGCCAATCGTCCGCGACCCGAGCGGTCCGTTAGGACCCAGTGGGGTCGGGTTCACTCGCGCGTCAGCGCCAGGCCGTCTCTCGAACCAACCCCCGAAGGGGGTCTGACGGGCTTTTGGCCGAGCGCGGCAAAGGCTCGTTATGCGTAGCGTTCGAGTTCGGGGCGGTCGAGGTCTTCGAGGACGTCACCGGCGGTGTCGTCGAGGAGACTGCGACCCTCGCCGGTGACGATCCGGCCCTCGGATCCCTGCTGCTGTACGAGGTCGGCGTCCTCGAGCTGCTGGAGGATGGTCCGGATGATGTTCTTGGAGCCGTCGGTCTTCTGTCGGGGGGCGACGCGATAGCGCGTCGAGCCCTTCGTGAGCGAGCCGTACTCGGTGCTGAGTCGCTCGACGCCGACGGGACCGTCGACGGCGACCTTTCGCAGGATGCTGGCGGCGCGGCGCGCCCAGAAGTCGTCCTGTTGCGGGGGCATCTCGCGGTCGTGGCCGGTCTTGGCGAACGCGGCCCACTCGGGGGCCTCGACGACGTTGTCGAGTTCCTCGGTCAGCGCGTCGATGAGCTCGTCCGTCGGGGCATCGTAGAGGGTTGCCATTACGCTGTTTTGGTCGGCGGCGAGGGTTAAAGCCATCGTTAGCGCCTCGCGCGGAGTTCGAGCCACGCGGCCGCGCCGCCGCCCGCAACGGTGGGCGCCCAGTAGACGGCGGCGCGGAAGACGATCGCGGCGGACGTGGCGGTAGCGGCCGTGACGCCGGTCGTGGGGACGAGCAGGAGGACGAGCGCGGCCTCGACGCCGCCGGCGCCGCCGGGGAGCGGGGTGACGCTCGCGATAGTAGCGACGGGGACGGCGATGAAGACGATGGCGGCGTTGATGTCGGTCGCGGGCGTGAGCGTCCACAGCGAGAGGTAGAGCGCGAGACAGAGACAGCACCAGCCGAGCGCGGACCACGTGACGGCGATGGCGAGGTCGCGGCGACTGGTGGCGACGCGCTCGATGGAGCGCACGAAGCCGTCGACGCGCGCGCGGATCGCGTCGCGCCCGGGCGCGGAGACGCGCGGGAGGTGGCGGCCGAGGCGCGCCCAGACGGGGTGAACGACGCCGACGAGGCGGCGTTTCGTCGCCGCCCGATAGCGCCACGCCAGCGCGGCGACGGCCGGGACAGTGATGGCGAGGGCGACGACGACGCCGAAGACGAACCGGACGCTGTCGCCGGCGGCGTAGCGAGCGACGTAGTAGGTGAGGCCGACGAGCGCGAGGACGATCGAGGGGACGAAGTTGAGGGTGTCGACGCTGGCGATGGCGGCGAGCCCGGTCTCGTACTCGCTGTCGGTTGCGCGCGAGATGAGGAGGGCGCTGAAGGGTTCGCCGCCGGCCTGTCCGAAGGGCGTGATGTTGTTGGCGAAGGCCGCGGCGGCGTAGAGGAGGACGGCGTCCCACGCGCTCGCGGCGACCCCGAGCGCGTCGAGGACGCGACGGAGGGCGAGCGCCCACGCGACGAGCCACGCGAGGCCGACGGCGAGGATGACGGCGAACGTCCGGGGTTCGAGGAGCGAGAGGGTGCGGGCGATGTCGTCGACGCCGACGACCCAGACGAGCAGGGCGAGGACGGCGACGACGGCGGCGAACCCGACGCCGATCGCGCGAGAGTCGAACTCCATTCACGCGACCCGACAGCGGGCGTGCGCCTAAAGGCACCGACCGCTCGGCGGCGTGCGAAGCGGTGACGTTTTGCCGGCGGCCGCCGCGGTGTCGGTATGGACGAACGGGTCGCGCTCGGCCTCGTCGACGACCTCGTGGACGCGGCGGGCGACGACGCGGCGGTGCTCGGGGAGACGGTCGTGACGATCGACATGCTCCACGAGACGACGGACTTCCCCGCGGGGACGACCCGCTACACGGCCGGATGGCGCGCGGTCGGGGCGTCGCTGTCGGACGTCGCGGCGATGGGCGCGAGCGCGACGGGCGCGGTCGGCGTCTACGGTGCGCCGTCGTTCGACACGGACGACGTCGAGGCGTTCGTGCGCGGGGCGCTCGACGTCTGCGAGCGCGTCAGCGCGGAGTACGTCGGCGGGGACCTCGACGGCCACGACGAGTTCACGGTGGCGACGGCGGCGCTCGGCGAGACGCCCACGCCGGTGTCGCGCGACGGTGCGAGCGGGGGCGAGGTCGTCGCGGTGACGGGCGCGCTCGGGCGGAGCGCGGCCGCGCTCGACGCCTTCGAGGCGGGCGACACCGAGCGGGCGAACGAGCTCTTCCGATTCACGCCGCGCGTCGGGGCGGGCGTCGCGCTGAACGGACGCGCGAGCGCGATGATGGATTCGAGCGACGGACTGGCGCGCTCGCTCCACCAGCTCTCGGAGACGTCGGGCGTCGGATTCGACGTCGAGGGCGCGGCGATCCCGATTCACGACGCGCTCCGCGGGGAGGATCGGCTGGCGCGGGCGACCACGTTCGGCGAGGACTTCGAGTTGGTGTGTACGCTCCCGTCGGAGGGGGTCGCGCCCGCGCGGGCGGCGCTCGACGTGCCGCTGACCGTCGTCGGCGACGTCACCGAAGCGGGCGTGACGATGGACGGCGAGGCGCTCGCGGATCGGGGCTACACGCACGGCGAGTGACGACCGCTCTGCCTTCGCCGCGAGTGAGGCGTGCCCGACTCAGCCGACGAGACGGATCGGGACCGGCATGAAGCAGAGCAGTCCCGCGAGGAGGGTGATCGCGGCGACGGCGAGACGCCGCGTGTCGAGGGCGTTCTCCTCCAGCGGGCGGGCAGCTCCCTGGAAGGCGAGGAAGGACGTGATGAGCCCCCACATCACCCAGACGACGGCGGCGTTGGTGGCGTCGCGGACGACGTAGACGTACGCGGCGAGGCCGAAGAGCGCGGCGGGGACGAGTGGGGCGGCGCGCTCGTAGGCGGGGCCGAAGACGGCGCGCATCACGTGGCCGCCGTCGAGCTGACCGGCCGGGAGGAGGTTGAGGAAGGTGACGAACATCCCGACCCACCCGCCGAAGACGACGGGGTTCACGGCGAGCCCCGCGCCGTACGAGAGCGGCTGGCCGAGCGCCCACGCGATGAGGCGAAGGAGCGGCGGGTCGCCGAATCCGATGGCGACGCCGCCCGTCTGGGCCGCGGGAACGCTGATCGGCGGGAGGAGCAGGCCGACCGCGGTCACGACGACCGTGGCGACGAGGCCGGCGAGCGGGCCGGCGACCCCGATGTCGAAGAGCGCGTCGCGGTCCGGCATGATACCCCGCATCCGGATGACCGCGCCGAGCGTGCCGATCGGCGAGAACGGGATGGGGATGAAGTAGGGGAGGGTGGCGTCGACGCCGTGGTACCGCGTCATGGCGTAGTGGCCGAGTTCGTGGACGCCGAGCACGCCCATCACGGCGAGGACGAACGGGACCGCGCGGAGGACGTCGAGGGAGAGGAAGTCGTCGACGTAGTACCACTGCGCGCCCGCGTAGAGCGTCGTGAGCATCGTGAGCCCCGCGAGGACGACGTTCGTCCACGGGAATCCCGCGCCCGAACCGGCGTCGTCGCTCGCGGGCGTCGCCGCGAGAGTGACTTCGCCCGGACGCTCCTCGATTCGGACGTCGTAGCCGTAGTCGCGGAAGATAGGGAGGGCGGTGCGCTGGAGGGTGCGGCGGTCGACGAGCGGCTCACCGTAGTAGACGACCGTCTCGCCGTCGCGCGCGACCTCGTAGACGGAGAACACCGACGAGAGCGCGCCGGAGGGAGGCGCGTCGTCGGGCGGGTCGGCGAGCATATCGGGCGAACGGGACGCGGCGGTTTAAATCCAGAGAAGCCCCCGCGGAGTGCCCAGATCAGCGCGGCGAAGTCGGCGGCGCTCCGTCGGATGGGGCTGAACGCGAAGCACGCGATCGAGACGTCGTGGTCGCCGGCGGTCGGGAACGTCGAGCCGAGGACGAACGCCCCGGATACGGTGCGGTCGACTCCGCGCACGCGGACGTCAATACCGGGACGAGCGACGCGACTCGACGTGTAGCGAACGCGAAGAAGGGAACTTCGAATCGACGACCGGAGCGGCCGGCGTGGAGGGCGATCGGGCGGCGGCGGTGCGCGGCGGCGGGTACGGGCGCGGGTCTACGCGCGCTGGACGCGCCACGTGGTCGCGGAGGTGTACGACCACTTCTCGATGTCGAGGTCGATGTCCTCGGTCGAGTCGCTCAGCTTCGCCATCAGGGCGCCGATCTCCTTCGTCGAGAGCTCGACGTCGTCGGCGATGAACTTGCTCTTGAAGTAGAGCTCGCCGTCTGCCGCCTTCTCGCGCAGGTACGAGAGGAGTCGAGTTTGCTTGTCGTCCGACTCGGTCGGGGACTGCGCGGTTGCGCTCATGGCTATCCCACCCTTGGGACCGGACGACGGTATAAGGGGGGGAACGTTAGTGTGGTTTCGCGCTCTTTCCGGGGGCAAAATCGGTGCCGACGTCGTTTCACGTACCGTTCACGGATCGCTGAGATAGTTCGAGACGTTTCACGAAGCGCTTAGAATTTTTGTACTGCTTATTTCATCTCAGAAATTATATCCCCGATCACTCACCCCGCGACCGCTTCGGGGGATCGTTCGGCGGTCGTGCACCCGGTGCGGCCGACGCGCGTCAGGCGTCGCGCTCGTGTCGCCAGAACTCCTCGTCGATCGTGACCTCCTTCTTGAAGATCGGCACTTCGTCCTTGAGGCGGTCGATGCCGTCCTCGACGGCGCGGAAGGCCTCTCGGCGGTGGCCGGCGAGCACGACGACGAAGACGATGTCCTCGCTGGCCTCGATCCGGCCCGTCCGGTGATGAAGCAGCACGTCGTGGACGCCCTCGCGGGCTTCGAGGGCCGCGCGGATGTCGTCGAGTCGGGCGGCGGCGACCTCGGCGTACGTCTCGAACGACAGGGCCTCCGTCGGGGCGTCGTCGGCGTTCTCCTGCGCGCGGACGCGACCCGTGAACGTCGCGATCGCGCCGGCGAACCGTTCGTCGGCGCTACGCTTCGCGGCCGCGACGAGTGACGACAGAGACTCGTGGGGTTCGGTTTCGCGGAGGGCGGCCAGCACCGAGTCGGGATCGAGAGTCGCGGCCTCGGTGACGCGAGCGAGCGGGTCGGCGACGGACGCGTCGCCGACGGCGAGTCGGGGGAGCGCGGCGTCGGCGAAGCCGACCGTGAGCGCGAAGTCGTGATCGCGGGCGAGGTCGTCGAGGACCGCCGTGAGCGACGCGCGGGAGTCAGCGGTGGTGCGGCGGCGCCCCCCGCCGAGGCGGACGGTCGTGTGGGCGCCGTCGGCATCGCCGAGCGTCGGATCGCGACGGACGACGGCGACGGCGCCCTCGTCGGCGAACCGATCGCGGAGCGCGTCGACGACGGCCGCCGGATCGCCGCCGGACGGTGCCGCGACGTCGAGAACGTACATACGACACGGGAGGGTTGCACGCGGTTTGTCCGTTTCGACGCCCCGCCCGATCGCCGCTTGGCAACCCTTAAGGCCGCGACAGGGTTATCCGGCGATAGTATGAGAGTCGTCGTTTCCGTCGGCGGGAGCGTGCTCGCGCCCGACTTGGCGCACGAACGGGTCGAGCAGTACGCCGACGTCATCGACCAGTTGGTCGATGCGGGGTGTTCGGTCGGCGTCGTCGTCGGTGGCGGCGGCGTCGCGCGCGACTACATCAAGACCGCGCGCGACCTCGGGGCGAACGAGATCGAGCTCGACGACATCGGGATCTCGGTGACGCGGCTGAACGCGCAGCTCCTCATCGCCGCGCTCGGCGACGACGCCGCGCCCAGCCCGGCGGAGAGCTACGAGGAGGCCGGCGAGGCGATTCGGCGCGGCGACGTCGCCATCATGGGCGGCGTCACGGCCGGACAAACGACCGATGCCGTGAGCGCCGCGCTCGCCGAGTACACGAACGCCGACCTGCTCGTCTACGCGACGAGCGTCCCCGGCGTCTTCAGCGCCGACCCGAAGACCGACGACTCGGCGGAGCGTTACGATCGCATCACGCCGGGCGAGCTCGTCGACGCCATCGCCGACATCGAGATGAGCGCGGGGAGCTCCGCGCCGGTCGACCTGCTCGCCGCGAAGCTCATCGAGCGCTCGCGCGTCCGCGCGATCGTTCTCGACGGCACGGAGCCGACGGCCGTCCTCGACGCCGTCCTCCGCGGTGAACACGACGGCACCGACATCGTCCCCGACGGGAGCGAGGCGGGAATGGACTACTGGGCCGAGGGCGAATGAGCGACGACGAGTACGACCCGCACGCGACGCTCACCGGCGACGCCGTCTTCTGGGCCGACGAGGCCGCCGACGCCGTCGAGGCGCGGGGTGGAGACGACCCGCTCGTCGTCAAGGGCGGGATATCGCCCTCGGGCGTCCCGCACCTCGGGAACATGAACGAGATCATGCGGGGATACTACGTCGCCGAGGTCCTCCGCGAGCGTGGCCACGAGGTCCGCCAGCTCTTCACCGCCGACGACCGTGACCCGCTCCGCGGACTCCCCCGGAAGCTCGCCGACCTCGACGGCAAAATCGTCGACCTCGGTGACGTGAACGCGGGCGCGCTCGGACGGAACCTCGGGCATCCGTACACCGACATCCCGGACCCCTTCGGCTGCTGTGACTCTTACGGCGCGCACTTCTCGAACCTCATCGAGCGCTCCGCCGATCGCCTCGGCGTCGACGTCGAGACCGTCTCGAACACCGAACTCTACGAGAGTGGGGAGTTCGAGGCCGTCACACGCGATCTCCTCGCGAGCGCCGACGAAGCACGGGACGTCCTCGGGAAGTATCAGGACAAGGTCGACGAGTCGTACGTCCCGTTCAACCCCATCTGTGAGAACTGCGGGAAGGTGACGGAGACCGTCACCGCCATCGACGCCGAGGCGGGCACCGTCGACTACGAGTGCACGGACATGGACGCGGGCGACCAGACCATCGAGGGCTGTGGGCACGCGGGAACCGCGACCCTCCGCGAGGGCAAGCTCCCGTGGCGCTTCGAGTGGCCGGCGCAGTGGCAGGTGCTCGGCGTCGACTTCGAGCCGTTCGGGAAGGACCACGCCGAGGGGTCGTGGCCCTCCGGCTCCGACATCGCCGCGACCCTCCTCGGGATCGAGCCCCCGACGCCGATGGTCTACGAGTGGTTCACGCTCGATGGCGACCCCTTCAGTTCCTCGGCCGGGAACGTCGTCCTCGTCTCCGACGTCCTCGAGCTCGTCGAGCGGGACGTCCTGCGCTACTTCTTCACGAAGGACCCGAAGCGCGCGCGGGACTTCTCCATCGAACGTATCGACCTCCTCGTCGACGAGTTCGACCGCTTCGAGCGGCTCTACTACGGCGACGTCGAGGACGCGAGCGAGCGGGAGATCGAGCGCGCCGAGCGGATCTACCCGTTCGTCGTCGGGGACGTGCCCGACGAGCGGCCGATCCGCCTCCCGTACACGTTCGCGGCCGTCCTCGGGATGACCGAGGACCCCGCGCTCCGCGAGGAGATCGCGCGCCGCGAGGGCCACATCCCCGAGGGTGCGAGCGAGGAGGCGGTCGCGGCGGCCCTCGAACGCGTCGAACGCGCCCGCGAGTGGGCCGAGCGCACGGACAACCAGTACAACTACCGCATCGAACGCCGGACGATGCCGGCGGTCGACGTGGACGAGGAGACGGCGGCGGCGCTCGACGACCTCGCGGCCTTCATCGAGGACGAAGAACCCGACGGCGAGACCCTTCAGGGAGAGGTCTACGAGACCGCGAAGCGCCACGACATCGACATCGGCGACTTCTTCGCGACGGGCTACCGGCTCTTCTTCGACGAGGAGCAGGGCCCGAAGCTCGGGCAGTTCCTCGCTGACCTTGACCGGGAGTTCGTCGTGACGCGCCTGCGCCGCGAGAAGTAGGCGTCCCTCGGGTAGCCGGGTCCGTCGAGGCGGCGAGAGCCGCGAGACTCGGAGTGAAAAGGCGAACAGGCGACGCGCTGGCGCGCTCGCGGCTTCACCGCTCGCTCGTTCGGCGACTCCCGCTAGTCGTCGCCGCGTCCACGGAACGGCGCGTCGCCGATTTCGCTGGGCGTCCCGTAGTAGTCGTCAGATCACGGGACGACGTGGTGTCGGCTTCCGGTTTGAACGTTCGCACAGCGGTAGCTGAACGAACTACGGGGCTAGCGTCCGCGAACCGAGTGGTTCGAAGAACCCGGTAGGTTCGCAGCTCCCCGAACGCGCAGCGTTCGGGCCGACGAGCGACTAACGCGAACGTAGTGAGCGACAGGAGCGAGGAAGGCTTTTGGTGAAGCTTTTGCAGCGCGCGAGAAGCGCGCTTGCAAAAGCTTCAGATGTAGGTGAACCAGTCGTCGTGCTCGTCGGTTTTGCGGTCGACGAGGTCGAAGAACGCGGACTGGAGCTCCTCGGTGACGGGACCCCGCGTGCCCTCGCCGATGACGACGTTGTCGACCTTGCGGATGGGGGTGACTTCGGCGGCGCTGCCGGTGAAGAAGAGTTCGTCCGCGGTGTTGAGTTCGCCGCGCGAGATCGCGGTCTCGTGGACCGGGATTCCGCGCTCCTCGGCGAGGGTGATGACGGTGTCGCGGGTGATCCCGTCGAGGATGCTCTCGGAGAGCGAGGGGGTGTACAGTTCGCCGTCGCGGACCATGAAGACGTTCTCGCCGGGACCCTCGGCGACGTTCCCCTCCTTGTTGAGGACGATGGCCTCCTCGTAGCCGTTCCGGCGGGCCTCCTCGCCGGCGAGGAGGCTGTTGACGTAGAGGCCGTTCGTCTTGGCGTTCGTCGGGATCTGACTGGAGGCGTGTTTGCGCCACGAGGAGATCATGACGTCGATGCCGTTCCGGAGGGCCTCCTCGCCGAGATAGGCGCCCCACGGCCAGGCGGCGATGGCGACGTCGGTCGGACAGTCACCCGGGGAGACGCCGAGTTGGTGGTAGCCGTAGTAGGCGACGGGGCGGATGTAACAGGATTCGAGGTCGTTGCGGCGGATGACTTCGAGGGTGGCCTCGGTGAGTTCGTCCTTGGAGAAGGGGATCTCCATGTCGTAGGGCTTCGCGGAGTCGAAGAGCCGTTCGACGTGCGCGTCCCAGCGGAAGATCGCGGGGCCGTTCTCGGTGTCGTAACACCGCGCGCCCTCGAAGACGCCGGTGCCGTAGTGGAGGCCGTGCGTGAGGACGTGCGTCGTCGCGTCCTCCCAGTCGGTAAACTCGCCGTTCATCCAGATGGTGTCGAGAGAGTCGCGCTCGGCGCGCATCTGTTCGAAGCCAGGCATGGCGAAACGATGTTCGGCCGACGTAATGAACGTTCCTCGTTAGCGACGAAGCGCGTCGAGGACGTCGCGCCCCTCGACGTAGACGAACCCGTGCTCCTCGGCGTAGTCGCGGGCGTCCGCGGGCGTCCGCGCGCCGCCGGTCTCCGCGTCGAGCATCTCGCAGACGACGACGGCGGGCGGGCGCTCGGCGGCGGCCGCGAGCGCGAGGCCGAGTTCGGTGTGACCCTCGCGGTCGGCGAGCCCGTCGGGCGCACCGCGGAGGAGGTGGACGTGCCCGGGCGCGCGGAAGGTCCCGGGGAAGTCCGTGTCGTCGGGGTTCGCGGCGGCCTCGGCGAGCGCCGTGATCGTCAGCGAGCGATCGTCGTCGGTGATCCCGGTGTAGGTGTCGCGGTGATTGACGGTGAGGCTGAACGACGCGCGCTCGTCGTACGCCAGGTCCTCGTCGGTCACCGCGGGATGGTCGAGCGCGTCCGCGAGGAACGGCAGCTCGAAGGCCTCACAGACGTCGTGCGAGAGGGCGGTGCAGATCAGCCCACCGGCGTCGGTGCGCATGCGGGCGACCGCCTCGGACGCGACGTCGGCGGCGTGATAGATCAGATCGACTTCCCCTTCGCGGTCGGCGGCGTCGTGGACGAGCACCGGCTCACCGCGTGCGAGCGCGTCGACGGCGGCATCGACGGCGTCCGACGCGCCGACCGCGTTCGAGGCGTCGCCGGTCCGGGCGTCCGCCGATCGGCTTTCGGCACCCGTCTCCGGATCGCTCACGCCGTCACTGTGCGACACGGACGATCACCTCGTCACCGTCGTCGAGGCCGAGTTCGTCGCGGAGTTTGTCCGCGGCGATGAGTTCGACCTTCGTCTCGTCGTGGTGGGTTCGGTCGGGGACGATGACGTGGACGGGGTCGTAGGAGGCCCCGTCGGCTTCGAGGGTGGCCGGGTAGCACGTCGCGGAGCCGTACGTCCGCTCGTCGTCCTCCCACGCGTCGATATCGATCCCGCCGAGCGACTCCATGGCGGAGCGAGCGCGCCGTGAGGGTTCGTCGAGTTCGACGTTGAGCGTTCCCGCGAACGGCTCGTATCCGAGGCGTTCCTCGAACTGTCGGTTGTAGCCGGGGAGCGAGATGTAGTGGCGGCCCTCGCCCATCCCGCTCGTAACGCGCCCGCTGAGCGCGAGCTCGGCGGGGTCCTCGAAGACCCGTCGGTAATCCTCGTACTCGCGCTGGAGGACCCGCTCGCCGTCGTCGGTGATGGCGACCCACTGACCGTCGCTGACGACGTCTCGATCGACGTAGCCGGCCTCCTCCAGCGCTTGGAGGCGTCGGGAGGCGGTCTGCGTCGAGGCGTCGAGCCGATCGGCGAGGTCGCCACAGGAGGCCTTCACCTCGCCGTGGCGCGCGCCGTCGAGCGCGAGGAGCTTCAGCGCGGCGAGCTCGTCGTACCCGACCGCGAGCGTTGCCCGTGACATGACCCGAACTACGGGCGGCCGGAGCATAATGGTTGTGGGACGCGTCTCAGAACTGAGTTAATCGTAGAAGCCACCGCCCGGGGCGAGCGCGGGCACCCACGTCTCCTCGTCGCGTGCGAGCAGCGCGACCGACGAGGCCTCCTGGACTTTGACGACCGGGTGCTCGGGCATGTGCTCTCCGACCCGCCGCGCGAAGGACTCGACCGTCTCGGGGGACGGCATCGAGTCCCGGTCGAGGCGGCCGCGCGAGTGTCCGACGTGCATGTACGCCTTCAGCTCGACGAAGTCGGGGTCCGCGCGCCGGTAGAGCCCCGCGTACCAATCCGGGTTCGTCATGTTCTCCCCGTTCACGAGCGTCGTCCGCAGGACGGTTCGCGTCGCCTCCTTCTCGGCGAGCACGTCGAGCGTGTCGATCAGCGACTCCCACGCGTCGTCCTCCGTCGCGCCCACGACGTCGTCGAACGTCGCGCGCTCGGGGGCGTCGACCGAGACGTACAGTTGCGTGGGGTCGCACTCGCGCAGGACCTCGGGGCGCGTCCCGTTGGAGACGAGGAACGTCGTGAGCCCCCGGTCGTGAAACGCCTCTAAGAGTTCGGGGAGGTACGGATACAGGGTGGGTTCGCCGTCGAGGCTGATGGCGACGTGCTTGGGGTCGAGGGCCTCCTCGAAGCGCTCGCGGGGGACGTTCTCGTTCCCGCCGAAACCCGAGAGGAGGCGCTTCTGGAGGTCGATAGAGGCGTCGACGACCGCCTCCGGGTCGTCCCACTCGACGCCGTCGAGTTCGTACGCGTGGCCGTTGTGGTCGCGCCAGCAGAAGACGCACCGCTCGTTACAGCGTACGACGGGCGTCATCTGGATACAGCGATGGGAGCGGATGCCGTACCACGCGTGCTTGTAGCAGGTGCCCTCGCCGCGGAGGGCGTTCGCCGTCCACCCGCAGGTCTGGGCGGCCGTGTGGTTCTCGTGGTGGTAGCTCGGCGAATCCACCTGCTCGGGCATACCCACAAGCGGGTCGCGCGCGGGCAAAAGCGCGGCGGAACGCGCACCGTGCCGGCGACCGTCACCGCCTCGCGTACCTTCAACCCGCTCGCGTCCGTCACACGGGGCATGGACGTGACTCTCGCGCGCCACGCGACGCTCGTCGTCGACCTCGACGGAACGCGCTTCCTCGTCGATCCGATGCTCTCCGAGGCCGGCGAGAACCCGCCGGTCGAGAACACACCACGCCAGCGGCGCAATCCCCTCGTCGACCTCCCGGACGTCGATCTCGGCCACGACGCGGTGCTCGTCACGCACCGCCACCAGGACCACTGGGACGCGTGGACGACGGCCGTCGACCCCGACACGCCGCTCTTTTGCAACCCAGCCGAGACCGAGGCCTTCCGGGCGGACGGGCTCACCGACGTCCGGCCGGTCGAGGACGCACAAGAGTTCGCGGGCGTCTCGATCGAGCGAACGCCCGCGCGCCACGGCCACGGGGAGGTGGCGCGAGCGATGGCCCCCGTCTGCGGGTTCGTTCTCGACGGGTCGGAGTCGCTCTACCTCACGGGCGACACCGTCTGGTACGATCCGGTCGCCGAGGTCCTCGAAGCGCGCGATCTGGACGCGGTCGTCGTGAACGCCGGCGCCGCGCAGTTCGTCGACAGCGAACCCATCACGATGGACGCGGCGGGCGTCCGGCGGGTAGTCGAGCGCGCCGACTGCCCCGTCGTCGCCGTCCACATGGGGGCGATCAACCACTGCCTGCTCGAACGCGACGACCTCCGTGAGGCGGTCCCGGAGGCCGTGATCCCTGACGACGGCGAAACCGTCTCGATCTGAGCACGGGGACGCACGGCGTTTCAGAACGCCTTTGAGCGCGCGCGCCGCAGGCCGTAGCATGTTCCTCGCACTCCGTGCGGAGGTCGAGTCCGCCCTCACCGGGGCGCTCGAGACCCTCGACCTGCCGACGGACGACCTCGGTATCGAAGAACCCCCGGAAGGCGTGGACGCCGTCGTCGCCTCCAGCGTCGCGTTCCGACTCGCGGGCGAGCTGGGCGCGCCCCCGGCGGAAGTCGCCGCTCGGATCGCCGACGCCGTCGACGCCGACGAGTACGAGTACGTCCGTGAAGTCCGCGCGCAGGGCCCCTACGTGAACGTCCTTCCGACGCCGTCATACTACGCGGACACCCTCGACGCCGGGCGCGACGACGACTACGGCGAGCTCCCCGCGACGGGGGAGGACGTCCTCGTCGAACACACCTCCGCGAACCCGACCGGGCCGGTCCACGTCGGGCGGGCGCGAAATCCCATCGTCGGCGACGCCGTCGCGCGCCTCCTCGACTACGCCGGCCACGACGTCACCACCGAGTACTACGTGAACGACGCCGGGCGCCAGATGGCGGTCTTCACGTGGGCCTACGAGACGTTCGACGAGGACGACCTCGACTCGGAACCGGAGCGCGGACGCGTCGAGTACGACCTCGTGCGATACTACCGGAAGGGCAACGCCTACCTCGAAGAGGCCCACCCCGACGCCGTCGAGGCGGCCGAGGACGAGATCCAATCGATCCTCCAAGGGCTCGAAGAGGGCGACGAGGAGACCTACGAGCGCGTCCAGCGCGTCGTCGATCAGGTCCTCGGCGGGATGCGAGAGTGTCTGCTCCGGCTCCCCGCCGAGTTCGACGAGTTCGTAAAGGAGACGTCGTTCATGCGCGACGGCGGTACGAAAGAACTCGCCGAGCGCCTGCAGGAGACCGACGAGGCCGTCATCGAGGACGGCGCGTGGCAGCTCGACCTCTCCGAGTGGGGATACGAGAAGAAGCTCGTCTTCCTCCGTTCGGACGGGACGAGCCTCTACACGACGCGCGACCTCGCCCACCACGAGTGGAAGTTCGACGCGTACGACCGCTCGGTCACCGTCCTCGGCGAGGACCACAAGCTCCAGGCCGGCCAGCTGCAGGCCGCTCTCGAGCTCCTCGGGAACGACACCGACCAGCTGGAGAACGTCATTTACTCCTACGTCAACCTCCCCGAGGGGAAGATGAGCACCCGCCGCGGCACCGGGATCGACCTCGACGACCTGCTCGACGAGGCCATCCAGCGCGCTCGGGAGGAGGTCGAGAAACGCCTCGACGACCGCATCCGGGAGGACGACATCGACGCCGACGACGTCGAGCGGATCGCCGAGCAGGTGGGCGTCGGCGCCGTCCGGTACGACATCGTCTCCAAACAACCCCAGAAGGCCATCACGTTCGAGTGGGACGAGGCGCTCGACTTCGAAGCGCAGAGCGCGCCCTATATCCAGTACGCGCACGCACGTAGTTGCGGGATCCTCGACGACACCGAGACGCCCGACGAGGCGGACGCGAGCCTCCTCGAAGCCGACGCCGAGATCGAACTGCTCCGCGAGACCGCGCGCTTCCCCGGCGTCGTCGACGCCGCCGCCGCGGACTTAGAACCCCACCAGATCGCCACCTTCGCCCGCGAGTACGCCGACGCGTTCAACACCTTCTACCGCGAGTGCCCCGTGCTCGCCGACGACGTCGATCCCGCCGTTCGGAGCGCGCGCCTCGCGCTCGTGGCGAGCGCCCGCAACACGCTCGCCAACGCGCTCGACGTCCTCGGGATCGAGGCACCGCGCTCCATGTAGACCATCTTTTTCCCGCTCGAGTTCGCGCGAGGTGCGAACTGCTCATGGCAAAAACATGGGTGAAAAAGCCCGCGAGCCTCCGGCTCGCGGCGAATCACGCTCACTACCGGGTCCTTCGGACCGCTCGTTCGCGCGAATACTGGCGTTCAGTACGCACACGCACCTAACAGATGTTCGACGCCGACAGCCGTCGAACGGAACGCCAGGGCTAGCGTCCGGCGACCGAGCGTTAACGAGACGACTCCGTCGTCTCGTTCGCCAACCAGAAATCCTCGATTTCTGGTGACGGCTCGAAGTCCGCGCGAACGAAGTAAGTGCGGGCAAGCGGGACCTTTGGTCTCGCCCAGAGCCCGGTCGGTCGCCGGTTCACTCGCGCCGACAGGCGCGAGGCCGAGGTACCCCCAAAGGAGGTGACGATGGCTTTTGGCCGAGCTTTTGCCAGCGTCGGCGAAGCCGACGCGCAGCAAAAGGTCGTTTTACACGCCGGTGGAGTAGCGCAGCAGGCCGGCGATCCCGCCGAAAGCGTTGAGGAGCTGATCACCCTTCTCGAAGTCCGTGCTGATGAACGTCGTCTCGGTACCGCGCTGGTCGGCGATGTTCATCAGGTGATCGATGATGTCCTCGCGCTCGCCGTCTTCCACCGTCACACCGCACTCGGAACAGTCGTGGACGGGGATCTCCTCCGTTCGGCGATCGATGACCTCGCGTTCCTCGTGGCCGTTCTCACACTCGTAGGTGACGACGTCCTGCCGGAGGTCCTCGCTCAGGAGGAGTTCGTCGACGGACCCCATCACGAGGTTGCGACGGGTCGCCTCGAAGCCGTAGGTGGCGAGATCGCCGTCGTGGAGTTCCTTGAAGAACGATTCCATCGCGTTCTTGTCCTCCATGAGCGCCGCCTCGGCGAGCGCGGCCGAGCCCGCGTCGACGAGGTCGTAGAGGCCGGACTCGTCGGTGTACGAGACGTCGAACTTCCCGAGGACCTTGTCCTGAATCTCGTGATGGAGGTAGTCGCCGTCGAGGAACTCGTCCTTCGTCGGGGAGGGGCCGCCGACGAGGACGCCGTCGAGTTCGTGGCGCCGGTCGACGAAGAGGTCGTTCGCCATCTCGGCGACCTCCTGATAGAAGTTGTCGATGGCCTCGAGGCGGAGGCGGGCGAAACGCTGGGCGGACTGCCCCCCTTTGCGCTGCTTACCGGGGACGAGCGAGGAGGCGGACTTCACGGGCTCGACCCGTTTCCCCTTCAGCCACCCGACGTTCGCCTCGCGGCGATCGAGGACGATGAGCCCGTAGAGGCCCTTGTCCGCGAACATGTTCTCGAGGGGCTCCGTCAGAAAGGCGCTGTCGCAGTGGTAGCGGAAGGACTGGACGGGTTCGGGCGGCGATTCGAGGACTTCGGTCACCATGTCCGTCTGGCCGCCCCCGACGTCGATCGACCCCGAGAAGAGCACCATCCCGTTCTCCGGGGGGAACGTATCGTAGTAGCGCAGGCGGTCCTTGATGGATGTCAGGGCGTCCTGCACCGCCGTACGCGTCTGCTTCGACTTGATGTTCGACGCCTCCGAGTGCTCTTGGGTGACGTGGGCGACCACGTCCGAGACCTGCTTGTCCTCGGGGACGTAGATGGAGACGAGTTGCGTCCCGCTCCCGGAGTAGTCCTGGAGCTTCTCGATGACCTTCCGGAACTCGTACTTCCGGCGGTCCTCGGACGCTTGCTCGCCCTGCTGCTCGCTCATTACGCGGTACTAGGGGAACGTATCGGTAAGTACCCTGCGACCCGCGACTTTTTGCCGCGGGCGCGTTCCGCGCACCCGGGAACGCCGTCCGGATCTAGAAGTGCATGCCGTCGGAGTTCGGGCTTCCTTCACCGCGGCCGCCGCGTCCGCCCTCGTTCCGGTCGACGCCCATGTAGCTCTCGGCCTGACCGGTCGTCCAGTCCGAACCGGAGTCGTCGGAGAAACGGACGGTGACGTCGGTGACGGCCTCGAAGTCGGCGGCGAGGTCGGTCTTGATCCGGTGGGCGGTCCGGGGGCTGATACCGCACCCGGAGCACGCGCCCCCGAGTTCGATGACGACTTCGCCGGACTCCCGATCGGCCTTCCGGACGGCGGACTCGCCGCCGTGCATCTGGATGATCGGCATCTGGGCCGCGAGCCACCGCTCGACGCGCCCGTGAAAGCCCTCGCCGTCCGTTTCGCTGGCCTCGCTCATAGTATGAGTTACGTCCGCACGCGTGAAAGCGTTCGGGTTCCGGTGCGCGCGCCGCGTCGTACCCACCCACACCTCGCGTCGTCTGTTCTCGGCGACGGCGAGATGAGTTCGCGCAGTCACGTGCGGCTCAGCGCGGCATCGACGCCGGGAGATCGAGACCCGCGTCGGACGAGGAGACCGTCGTCGCCCCCGATGGCGTCGATTTCGTCGAGCGCAATGAGGACGGTCCCACCGAGCTGGTCGAGCTCGCGCCAGCGCATGTTGTAAAGGTCCTGTGGCGCGTGTCCGGTCGCGGATACCTGATCGTGCGGGCCACGAAGCGCGTTCAACAGCGCGATGAGCGCTTGGTACGACGTCGTCGAGTACTGGCGGTTGACGAGGAGCGTCGTGACCTCCGAGTCGACGCTCGGATCCTCGTCGACTTCGGTTTCGAGGACTTCGAGGAGGTATTTCGTGACGGCGGTCTTCCCGACGCCGGTCTTCCCGTAGATGAAGACGTCGTCCGGGTGTGCACCGTGGCGGGTGGGGTTGAGCGCGCGCGTACGCTTGGATCTCGTCGTCCCGTTCGAGGATCTCGTCGGGTTCGTAATCCTCCTTCAGGACGTCCCGATTCCGGAAGATAGTCTGTGTCGTGAGACACACCAAAAGTCGTTAGTTGTCGGTGGTGGGCGAACAGCACACGGTGGGCGGCGTCGTGACATCTCGACTGAGAGCTTACGACGCCCCGTGTGTGGGTGCCCCGGTCAGCCGTCGAAGAGTAGCGACGACGGCAAACCGCGTCGACGACGGTGGCACGGCCACGACACCGTCGAACAGACGACGGAGGGTGTGTCTCACGCCGCACGGTCCGCATCGGGTGATCCACACCGGACGGACCGCGTCGTCTCGCCCATCTCGTGGGGTTCCGAGACGCGTCGGCCGACCCGTTGGGTATCGCGCACGGGTGACCTCGGGCTTTCGAAGCGCCGAGAACAGGCGACGCGAGGTGTGTGGGGATTAGTGGATCTGCGAGCGATCGCCGGTACCGCCGGTGATTGCGGAGGCGATCGCGCCGTCGAGGACGACGTCGTCACCGAGGTTCGTGAGGCGGAGGTCGGGAACGTTGTTGAACACCGTCTCGTCGAGACGCTCGCGGACGGGTTCGAGGACGAGGCCGGGGTTGTTGAGCGCGACGGCGCCGCCGACGTAGACGACGAGCGGCGCGTACGCCTGCGCGAGGTTCGTGATGCCCAGCGTGTTCCAGTCCGCGATCCGACCGACGACGTCGTTCGCGAAGTCGTCGCTCTCGGCGTGTTCGAAGACGTCCTTCGCGGAGAACGAGTCGGATTCGACCGGCAGCGCGGTGTCGGCGTCGCGTTCCTCGGCGAGTTGTTTCGCGTAGCGCGGGATGTTGTTCCCGGAGCAGTAGGCCTCCCAGTGGCCGTCGCGTCCGCAACCACAGGTGCGGCGTCCGTCGGGGTCGACCGCCATGTGGCCGACCTCGCCGGCGTTGCCGTCCCAGCCGGTGAGGACGTTGCCGTCGACGGCGACGCCCGCGCCGATCCCCGAGGAGATGGTGAGGTAGACCATGTCGTCGGGGTTGCGGTCGCTGTGGAAGCGCTCGCCGATGACGCCGGCGATGGTGTCGTTGTGGAGGTAGACGCGCTCCGAGTCGACGAGCTCGCGGACGGGGCCGACGAGGGGGATACGGCCGATCCCCTCGGGGAGGTTCGCCGGGTTGTCTATCGCGCCGTCGGCGAGGTCGAGCGGGCCGATGCTCCCGATCCCGGCCGCGGCCACCTGCGTCGGATCGACGCCGGCGTTCGCGCACGCGGTCCGGATCGCGGCGAGGACGGCCTCGGTGACGGCGATGCCGGACGGGCCGCGCGGGGTCCCGCGGCGGTCGGTGCCGAGCACGACTGCCTCCTCGTCCGCGACCGCGGCGCGGAGGTTCGTCGCGCCGAGATCGACGCCCACGTAGTACGCCATCTGCCCGGTAGTGGCCGCCCCGGCGACTTAACTGCACAGATTTCACTACGGAGTGACGAGCGGGGCCGACGTATCGCGGAAGGAACGAAGGAAAAACGGAGGGAGGTCGGCGGGCGCGCTCGCCGTTCGGGTCGACGCGACGCCGCTACTCGCCGCGGACGAAGGTGACGGGACAGGGCGCGGAGAGCATGACCTCCTGGGCCGTCGAGCCGAAGACCGCCTTCCCGGTCGGCGAGCGCTTCCGGCCGCCGACGATGACGAGGTCGGCGTCCTCGGTCTCGGCGAGGTCGACGATGCGTTCGCCGTGAGTCCCGATCTCGCCGCGGATGGTGTAGTCGACCTCGGCCTCGTCGAGGGCCGCCGAGAGCTGTCGGATCGTCGCGTGGCGCCGCGAGACCTCGTCCACGGAGACGTCACCGCCGGCCTCGACGCCGAGGTTGTCGAGCGTCGACTCGTACTCCTCCTCGGTGAAGACGTGCGCCAACACGACCTCGGCGTCGGTCGGGACGGCGATGTCGATGAGCGTTTCGGCGAGGGCCTCGGCGCGGTCGGCGTCGCCGGGTCCGACGGCGAGCAGGATCTTCTCGATAGCCATGTCCGTCACAAGCCGCGGGGGGCCCTTAAAATATATACTCGCGGGAGGCGATCGACGGCGTATGTCGGCACTCGACCTGACCGGGCGGACCGCGCTCGTCACGGGGAGCGCGACAGGCGTCGGCCGCGGGATCGCGCTCTCGCTCGCCGAGGCGGGCGCGGCCGTCGCGGTCCACTACCACAGCAGCGAGGCGGAAGCGACGGCGACCGCCGCGGAGGCCCGTGAGCGCGGCGCACCCGACGCGACGGCCGTGCGGGCGGACGTCACCGACCGCGACAGCGTCGACGCGGCCGTCGAGGCGGTCGAGGCCGACCTCGGGACGGTCGACGTCCTCGTGAACAACGTCGGGGACTTCGAGCCGACGCACTGGGCCGAGCAGTCGGTCGACGACTGGCGGCGCGTCCACGAGACGAACCTCGTCGGGACGATGCTCTGCGCGCGCCGCGCGCTCCCCGGGATGTGCGAGCAGGAGTGGGGCCGGATCGTCAACGTCGGCTACGCCTCGGCCGACAGGGGGCTCGTCGCCGCGAAGAACTTCCCGTACTTCGCCGCGAAGGCCGGCGTCTTGATGTTCACGCGGATGCTCGCCGCCGAGACGCAGGACGACGGCGTGACGGTGAACGCCGTCTCGCCCTACGTCGTCGAGACGAGCGACGAGTTCCCGGCGGACGCCCCGCGGGGTCGCTGGGCGACGGTCGACGACATCGCGCACGTCGTCCGCTTTTTCTGCGCGGCGGAGAGCGGGTACGTCTCCGGGGAGAACGTGGAGGTGGACGGCGGCTGGCTCCCCGAGGACGTCTAATCAGCTCCCCTCCAGCGCGTCGAGCACGCACGCGGCGGCGACGACGGCCTCCTTCGGAACGTCGCTCGCGTCGCCGATCGTGACGGTGTACGCATCGCGGAGGGAGAACTGCCCCGAGATGTCGCCGACGTGATTCCCCTCGGGGTCCGCGATCTCGTACTTGTGGGGGATGAGGCCGGCCGCGCCGACGAAGTGGCGCAGGACTTCGAGGAGTTTGTTCTTCGAGGAGATGGTGGCGAGCGCCGCGCCCGTGTCGGGGTCGCGGACGGTCCAGTTCTCGGCGAACCACGACCAGTCCTCGTCGAGGACGACGACCTCCGCCCCGGTGGCGTCGTCGACGATGGCGTAGTTGCCCGCGACGTCGAGGATCCCGCCGGCCTTCACGGTGAAGGCGTCCTCGCCGTCGCCGTTCACGAACGGGAACTGCTCTTTGAGTTTGAACAGCTTCTGCTTGCCGCGGAGGACGACCTCGCCCGCGGAGTCGCGGACCGCGTACTTGTTCCGGACGAGCGACTGGACGACCTCGTAGCGGTCGTCGTCGAGTTCGACGGTAGAGATGTCGTAGTCGTCGGTCACGCCGTCGCGTGCGCGGTCGGCGCTGAAAAAAGACCCGGGTCGATCATCGGACGCCGCGCTGGGGTGGGCCGAGGCGTCGACCGGCGCGAGATGGCCTGATCCGGTCGTTTCTCGTGGGGAGTGATCCGGTTAAGTGCGTTCGGCGCTAGGGTCCTCCCAACGAATGACGGCGAGTCACCACGCGGAACGCGGCGACGAGACGGCGGGTGAGCGCGATGAGTGAGGATTACATCACCGTCCGCGGGGCGGAGGAGCACAACCTGAAGGACCTCGACGTCGAGATCCCGCGCGAGGAGTTCACGGTCGTCACCGGCCTCTCCGGGTCGGGGAAGTCCTCGCTCGCGTTCGAGACGATCTACGCCGAGGGACAACGGCGGTACATCGAGTCCCTCTCCGCGTACGCCCGGAACTTCCTCGGGCAGATGGACAAACCGCAGGTCGAGTCGGTCGAGGGACTCTCGCCCGCGATCAGCATCGACCAGAAGAACGCGGCGAACAACCCCCGATCGACCGTCGGCACGGTGACGGAGCTCCACGACTACCTGCGGCTGCTCTACGCCAGAGTGGGGACGCCGCACTGCCCGGAGTGCGGGCGCGAAGTCGGCGAGCAGTCCGCCCAGCAGATGGTTCGCCGGATCATGGAGCTCCCGGAGGGGACGCGCGCGAAGCTCGCCGCGCCCGTGGTGCGCGACCAGAAGGGCGCCTTCGCAGAGCGCTTCGAGGAACTGCTCTCGGCGGGGTACGCGCGCGTCGAGGTCGACGGCGAGGCGTACGATCTGGCGACGGAGACGCCCGAGCTGGACGAGAACCTCGACCACACGATCGACGTGGTCGTCGACCGCGTGAAAGTGAGCGAGGACGCCCGTTCGCGCGTCACGGACTCCGTCGAGACGGCGCTGTCGGAGGCCGACGGCGTCCTGAAGGTGATCGTCCCCGACCCCGACGAGGGCGTCGAACTCGGGGGCGCGACGGCGCGCGCGACCGGCGACCTCGCCGACAACGGCGACGATGAGCGCCTCGTCGTCGAGTTCTCCGAGGAGTTGGCGTGTACGCACTGCGGGATCGACATCTCGGAGATCGAGACGCGCAGTTTCTCGTTCAACAGCCCGCACGGCGCGTGCCCGGAGTGTGAGGGGATCGGCGAGACGAAGGAGGTCTCCGAGGACCTCGTCGTCCAAGACCCCTCGAAGCCGATCAAGCACGTCTTCGAGCCGTGGAGCTACAACCGCTCGTACTACCGCAACATGCTCGACAACGTCGCCGAGCACTTCGGCGTGAGCGTCGAGACGCCGTTCGAGGAGCTCGACGAGGCGACCCGGCAGGCCTTCGTCTGGGGGACCGACGAGGAGGTCGTCTTCGAGAAGCAGACGAAGAACGGCGTGCGGCGCAAGACCGAGCGGTTCGAGGGCGTGGTGCCGAACCTCGAACGCCGGTACGTCGAGACGGATTCGGACCGCGTGCGCGAGCACATCGAGGACTTCATGAGCGTCACGGCGTGTCCGGCGTGCGACGGCACGCGCCTGAAGCCCTCCTCGCGGGCCGTGCTCGTCGATGGCACGTCGATCACCGAGGTGAACCAGTTGAGCATCGCCGACGCCCTCGCGCACTTCGAGGGCGTGGAGGGGAGCTTCTCGGAGCGCGAGCGGAAGATCGCCGAGGAGATCCTGAAGGAGATCCGCGCGCGCCTCGGCTTCATGACCGAGGTGGGATTGGACTACCTCACGCTCGATCGGGAGGCCTCGACGCTCTCCGGTGGCGAGTCCCAGCGCATCCGCCTCGCGACGCAGATCGGATCGGGGCTCGTGGGCGTGCTCTACGTGCTCGACGAGCCCTCCATCGGCCTCCACCAGCGCGACAACGACCGCCTGCTGAACACCTTAGAGGAGCTGCGCGACCTCGGGAACACCCTGCTCGTCGTCGAGCACGACGAGGAGACGATGCGTCGCGCGGACGAGATCGTCGACATGGGCCCCGGGCCCGGCCGACACGGCGGCGAGGTCGTCGCGCAGGGCACCTACGAGGAGATCCTCGGGAGCGAGGAGTCGATCACCGCGGACTACCTCGCGGGCCGAAAGCGGATCCCGGTCCCGGAGGAGCGCCGCGACTGGGACGAGTCGCTGACGGTTCGCGGCGCGCGCCAGCACAACCTCAAGGACCTCGACGTCGACATTCCGGTGGGCGCGTTCACCGCGATCACGGGCGTCTCGGGCTCCGGGAAGTCGACGCTGATGCACGACGTCCTCTACGAGGGGCTCGCCCGGGCGATGAACGACAACAGCTCGGTGAACCCCGGCGAGCACGACGGCATCGAGGGCACCGAGCACGTCGAGACCGTCCGGCTCATCGATCAGTCGCCCATCGGCCGGACGCCGCGTTCGAACCCGGCGACGTACACGGGCGTCTTCGACTACGTCCGCGAGAAGTTCGCGGAGACGAAGCTCGCCAAGCAGCGCGGCTACGACAAGGGCCGCTTCTCGTTCAACGTGAAGGGCGGGCGCTGCGAGGAGTGCGGCGGGCAGGGCACCGTGAAGATCGAGATGAACTTCCTCTCGGACGTCCACGTCCCCTGCGAGGAGTGCGGCGGCGACCGGTACAACGACGAGACGCTCGACGTGACGTACAAGGGCGCGACGATCGCGGACGTCCTCGGCATGAGCGTCGAGGAGGCCCTCGACTTCTTCGAGGCCGACTCGCGGCTCGCCCGCCGGCTCCAGCTGCTGAGCGACGTCGGCCTCGACTACATGCGCCTCGGCCAGCCCTCGACGACCCTCTCCGGCGGTGAGGCCCAGCGCGTGAAGCTCGCGGAGGAGCTCGGGAAGAAGGCGACGGGCGACACGCTCTACCTCCTCGACGAGCCGACGACGGGGCTCCACTCCGAGGACGAGCGCAAGCTCGTCGACGTCCTCCAGCGGCTGACGGACAGGGGGAACAGCGTGGTCGTCATCGAGCACGAGCTCGACCTCGTGAAGAACGCCGACCACGTGATCGACCTCGGGCCGGAGGGCGGCGAGGCCGGCGGAGAGATCGTCGCCACCGGGACGCCCGAGGAGCTCGCCGAGGTCGAGGCGAGCTACACCGGCCGGTATCTCCGCGATAAGCTCCCGGCCGTCGACATCGACGGACCGCGGAGCGACCGGGAGAAGCCCGATGCACCCGCGCCCGCACAGGACGACTGAAGGGAGCGGGCGCGCCGTCGGACGGCCGGTGACACAGGGGTTACCCGCACGGGCACGCGCCGCCGCTGTCCCCACGTTCATTGTGCGGGCGCGTCTCTCGCCGTGCATGTCCGACCAGCAGAAGGCCGACTACATCGACGACGTTGACGTCGACGACGCGTGGGACGAACACCCGAGCGACGCCGAACTCGAGGAGGCCGTGGAGAACCTCGAGGAGAGCGGCTTCGACGTCGAGGTCGTCGCGGACGCCAAGGCGGCCCTCGACTACGTCGTAGACGCGATCCCGTCGGGCGCGTCCGTCATGAACGGCCACTCGACGACGCTGGAGGAGATCGGCTTCATGTCGCACCTGAACGAGGGGGACCACGAGTGGGAGAACCGCTACGGCGAGGTCTTCTCGATCGACGACGACGAGGCGCGCGCGGCGGCGCGCCGCGAGGCCCAGGCCTCCGATTACTTCCTCGGGAGCGCGAACGCCATCGGGCGCGACGGCACGCTCGTCGCCGCGGACCTCTCCGGGAGCCGGATGGGCGCGTACCCGTTCGCCGCGAAGCACCTGCTCGTCGTCGCCGGCGTCAACAAGGTCGTCGCGGACGAGGACGCGGCCCGCGAGCGCCTCCACGAGTACGCCTACGCCTTCGAGAACGAGCGCGCGCAGGAGGCCTACGGCGTCGAGAGCTACCCGTCGAAGGAGCTCGTCTACCGACAGGAGGGGACGGAGGGACGCACGACGGTCGTCCTCGTCGAGGAGACGCTGGGTTACTGAGCGACGCGGCGACGGCCGTCTCGGCTACGTGAGCGGTTCGCCGCAGGCCGGACAGGAGCCGCCATCGCCCTGTTCGTCGAGGTCGGTTCGACTGCCGGTCCACCCGCAGACGGCGCACTGCTCGTAGCGCGGCACGTCCGAACGGTGGAGCGCGACGGTGCAAAAAGGTCGTGGCGGGAACGAGTGACCGGGAAGCCTATACCCGGCTGTGCGATAGGGCGGGTATGTACGACTTCGCGGTCGTCGGCGTCGGGCCGCCGGGCGCGCGCTTCGCCCGCCGAGCGGCGGAGCGCGGCCACGACGTCGTCGCGTTCGAGCGCGGCGAGATCGGCCGGCCGCTCGCGTGTTCCGGCCACGTCTCGCTCGACGTCTGGGCGTACGTCCCGGAGGAGGCCCGCGAGCGCCTCCACGAGAACGACGTCTACGGCGCGCGCTTCCACACGGGCGGTTCCGACAGCGGCGCCCACGAGTTCTACTACACGGACCGGCCGGTGTCGAACGCGATCGATCGCGTCGAGCTCGACAAGACGCTCGCCCGGGCGGCCGCGGACGCCGGCGCGGACGTCCGCGACGGACACACCGTCACCGGGGTCCGCGAGACCAGCGACGGCGTCGAACTCGACGTGCGGAGCGCGGACGGCGACGAGACGATCGCGGCGCGGATGGTCGCGGGATGCGACGGGCCGCGCTCGCGCGTCCGCGATCAGTTGGCCCTCCCGGAGCCCGAGGAGTTCCTCCACGGCGTCCTCGCCTTCGACCCCGAGCCCGACCACGACGACTACGTGGACGTCCACCTCACGGTCCCGGGCTTTTTCGCGTGGCGCATCCCCCGGGGCGAGGCGGGCGTCGAGTACGGCCTCGCGGCCACGCCGACGGAGTCAGGCGATGTCGCGACGCGCTTCGACGAGTTCGTCGCCGACTACGGCGTCGCCGGCCGGATCGAACGCCGCTGCTCGGGGCTCATCCCGATCGGACCCCCAGAGACGGTGACGGCGACGCGCGGATTCCTCCTCGGCGACGCCGCCGGGATGACGAAGCCGTTCACCGGGGGCGGGATCCTCTACGGGATGACCGCGGCCGACATCGCCGCCGAGGCGATCGATCCCGACGATCCGGGGACGCTCGCCGCCTTCGAGGACGCGTGGCGCGACGAGCTCGGACGCGACATCGCGCTCGGCAAGCTCGTGCGGAAGGGGTACGACGCCCCGGAGATCGTCCAGACGGTCGGAATGCGACTCTTCTCGGGCGAGATCGGCGTCCACATGGACCGACCGAGCACGCTCTTCTCGCGCGAGCAGCTGGGCGCGCTCTTCCGTCGCTGACGGAGGTCGACGGCGAGGCGAGGCGGCTCGGGTCGCTACTCGTATCTGGGAGCGCGCGCGGAGCGATCGCTCCCGACGAGGAAGGGGAGGTCGACGACGTCGGCGTCGCGCTCGCCGTCGTCGGTGGCGATCGTCGCGGTCTCGGCGTCGCTGTCGTACGGGACGAGTGCGAGGGCGATCGGTGCGTCGAGCGCGTCGCTCCACGCGGCGCGCGTCGCCTCGCCGACGGTCCGCCCGTCGACGCGGACGTCGAGCGGGTCGGCGACGGCGGGAACGTCGTCGGCGTCGCCGTCGAAGCGGAGGCCGACGAGGCGCTTGGAGGGACGGCCGCGGTTCTCCACCTTGGAGACGATCTCCTGACCGACGTAACACCCCTTCTCGAAGTCGAGGGCGTTTCGCAATCCGAGGACGTTCGGGACGCGACCGGCCATGTCGTGCGGGTAGAGCGGCGTCCCGGCCTCGAGCGTGAGCGCTTCCCAGACCCGCGTCCCGAACGGCGGGGCGTTCAGCCCGCGGGTGATGAGGGTCTCGAGGACGTCGCTCGCGCCGTCGGCGTCGACGACGATCTCGTACCCCTCCTCGCCGACCGCGGCGTCCGTCCGGATGACGGTGACGCCGTGCTCGTAGATCTCGCCGCGGGTGAAGGAGAGCCGAGCGTCGGGTGCGCCCGCGCCGTGGAGGACGGACGCGACCTTCTCGGTGGCCTCGGGACCGTGGACGCCGAAGACGGCGAAGTCGTCGGTCGCCTCCGCGATCTCGATGTCCGCGAGGAAGATGCTGTCGCGCCACTCCGCGACGACCGCGTCGGCGGTTTCGAGCGGGAGGAAGCAGAGGAGGCGATCGCCGGCCGCGTAGACGTACATGTCGGTCCGGATCCCGCCCTCCGGTTCGAGGAGGAGCGCGTAGACCCCCTGGCCGTCCGTCTCGGGGACGGCGTTCGTAACGACGTTGTCGACGAAGTCGTGGCGGTCCTCGCCCGTGACGACGAGGACGCCGTACGCGTGTTCGGTGACGCCGACGGCGTTTCGGACGGCGCGCTGGGTACGCGCGGGTCGGCCGAAGTGCCGCGGAAGCGCGCGCTCGCCGCGTTCCTCGAAGACGGCGCCGTAGTCCTCGTGGAGGTCCCTGACGACGGTCATACCCGTGCTCGGTGTGGCGTGCGGTTAAAGCGTCCGCTCCCGGGCTTAGAGCCCGACGCGTTCGCGGAGCCACGCGACGAAGGACTGCTCGTCTTCGTCGCCGGCGGTCGCGGGGTCGGGGACGACGCGGTCCGCGGGCTTGATGAGCGTGCGGTCCTCGCGCGATTCGGCGTCGATGAGCCCGTCGCGCTTCAGGTCCGCGAGGGCCTCCTCTAGCCCATCGATGTCGGTGTCGACGCGCGAGCGGAGCTCGAAGACCGTCATCCCTTCCTCGCGCCGGTCGACCAGCGCGTCCAACACCGCGACCTCGGTGTCGTCCCGCGAGCGGAACTCGCGCTTCGCCTGCATGCGCGAGCGTACGGACCGCTGGCGTATAGCGATGTCCCCGAGCGGTACGCTTTTCCCGGTGGGTGGGGTATCACGCGTCCAATGGGTCTAACGTGCTCCCTGCTCGGACACGAGTACGGCGAGCCCGAGACGGAACGCGAGCGGGAGGAGCGCGGCGACGAAGTCGTCGAGTACGTCCGCACGGTCGAATACTGCGATCGCTGCGGGCGCGAGCGCGTCGTGAGCGAGAGCACCGAAGTCCGCTCGGTCCGTCAAGCGCCCCCGTCCGTCGCCGACGACGGCGGGATAGACGAGGGCGAAGACGAAGACGAGGGCGAGGGGCTCGCCGCCGCGTTCGAGCGCGTCGAGAGCGAGGGGGCGGCGAGCGGCGAGCCCGCGCAGGTGTCGGAGCCCGCGGAGTTCGTCGACGCCGCGGCGAGCGCGGTCGCGGGGACGTCGACGGCGGCCGACGAAGGCGAGAGCACAGGGAGCGGCGCGGACGATCCCGTGATGGCCGACGCCGGGAACGTCCCGGCGGACGACGACGCCGAGTTCATCACCGACGAACCGACGGAGGCGACGACACCCACCGGGGCGGCGGCCGAGGACGAGACGACCGTAGCGGGAGCGTCCGAAACGGCGGAGACCGACGCGACGGAGGACGCCGCGGCGTGGCCGACCACGGACGACGACGGGCGCGCTGGCGACGGTGACGACGCCGCCGCTCCGGGCGAGGAGGCGCCGACCGACGATGCGGTGATCCTCACCGACGACGACGAACGGGAGCACGAGCGCGAGCGCGGCGCGTGGCCGTCAAGCGACGACACGCGAGAGACCGAGCGAGGCGCGGAGGCGAGAGCGCCGGCGGACGACGGGAGCGACGATTCGGAGCGGGCGCCTCGCACCGGTACCGGCATCGCGAGTGCCGGCCTGATCGAGGGCTCCTCCGAACGCGAGGGTCGCGGGGAGCTCGTCTGTCCGGAGTGCGGGAAGCGCACGGGTGCGACCGGGTCGTCGCTCCGTGCCGGCGACATCTGTCCCGACTGTCACCGCGGCTACCTCGCGGAGTCACCCGAGAGCGCGTGACGCGAAGGGGTTATACGAGTTCACCCATTTCCGTGGCGTATGAAGGAGTACAAGATGCGTCGCGGGGAGTACCTCGAAGAGCGGATCCCGGACATGGAGGCCACGGTCGAGGAGTACTTCGGCGCGATCTCGGGGACCGAGGAGTACAAGGGGAGCGACCTCTACGTCGTCGAGGACCCCGACAACCCGGTCTTCGAGCGCATCGTCGCCGGCGGGGTCTCCTACTCCGGCAAGAAGGACAAACTCGCCGTCGAGTTCGAGGAGCGCCCCGCGGCCGAGGTCATCGCCGACGGCCACGCCGACGCCGCCGAGGACGCCGTCTCCGCGAAGAACGACTTCCTCCTCGAAGCCACGGGACGGGACGCGAAGTCGCGTCGAGAATCGCTCAAGCGGCAGGTCGAGGACAAAGACGAGACCCCGGACGGGGTCTCGTAACCGCCGGACGTCGCCGGAAAGGATCGAACACGACGGGGGACGTCTCGGAAGAACGTACTCCACGCGCGCTTTTCGCGGGTCGATCGGGGCCGAGAGCGATCGCCGTCGACACGACGCGGGCCGACGGTGAGGAGGTTCGCGTTCTCCTCCGGCGGACGCCGTGCGGTGCGGGCGGACCGCCGGTCAGCGGTTGAGCTTCTGCCGGCTGATGGCGATGCCCGAGGGCGTGAGGATGAGTTGATCGTCGCCCTTCTGGATGATGTCGCCGTCGACCTCGCGGGCGACCTGGCGGAGTTCCTCGGTGAAGTGCTCGGTCATCGAGTCCTCGGTGCGGAGTCGCGTGATGTCCGCGACGACGATGTCGCCGTCGTAGACCGCGTCCTTGATGGCGATGACGTCCTCTTGATTGTCGATCTCCGCGATGTGGACGGTCGTGCGGGCGTCCCCGGCGCTGGTGTCGACGTCACCGAGGTCGAGCTCAACGTAGTCCTCGGTGCTACTACCGGAGCCGCCGAGGATCTTCTCCATGAATCCCATGGGGAAATAGAGCCACCGGCGTCCGCATAGTTCTTGCGTCCACGGACGCGTTGCCCCGACGTTTAGGGGGGTTGGGCGCTTCGGGCGTGACGATGACGTTCAGTATCTGCGTCCACGAGACCGACGCGGACGCGGCGGGCGAGCCCGCGGACCGCTTCGGCGTGGCGGTGACGACGCGACTCCCGGCGGTCGGCTCGCTCTGTCCCCACGTCTCCGAACACGGCGCGATCGCGACGCAGTCCATGGTCAACGAACGCCTCGGCGAGGTCGGCCTCGATCACGTCGCGGACGGCGTCGCGGTCGACGACGCGCTGGAGGCGCTGTTGAACGCGGACGACGGGAGAGCGGAGCGACAGGTCCACGGGGTCGACGCCGAGGGGACGTTCGCGTTCTCCGGGCCGGAGTGTCACGGCTGGTACGGCGCGCGCGAGGGCGAGAACTACACGGTCGCCGGGAACCTGCTCACGGGCGCGTCGGTGGTCGAGGCCGTCGCGGACGCCTACGAGTCGAGCGACCGCGAGGAAGCGCTCGCGCCGCGGCTGATCGACGCGCTCGCGGCCGGACAGGCCGAGGGCGGCGACAAGCGGGAGTTGTTGACGGTCCAGTCGGCGGCGGTGGAAGTCGTGACCACGGGGGGCGAAGAGGCCGGCGGGTACGGGAACGACCTCCGGGTCGACGCGAGCGACTCGCCGGTTCGCGACCTCCGCGAGACGTATCGGAGCGCGACGGTGGAGTTCGCGCGGGCGGCCGAGGCGTACGAACGCGATCGCTGAGAGTGGGCGTGGTCGCGCTCGTCGACGACACTGCGAGCCGGCGGGTAGCGGTAGCGGTGGTGGAGCGGACGATCGGGGGATCAGGCGACGAACTCGAACAGTTCGTCGCCGACGTGGTGCAGCGAGTCGACGACCTTCCCGGAGTCGCCCGCCATCTCCGCGCCGTCGACGAGCGCGCGCCCGATGGCGAGCGCCTTCCCGTGGGTCTCCTCGACGATCACGACGAGGTCGCCCGCGTCGATGGAGTCGTCGGCCTCGGTGATCCCCGGGCGCATCACGTCCGCGCCGTCGCTGACGAACGAGATCGCGCCGGCGTCGACGGTGACGACGCCGCGCTCTGGCGGGTGCTCGTTCGCACCCTTGACCGTGAGAAACGGGTCGTCGTCGAAGTACGCGGCGAGCGGATCGCCGTCGACGAGGACGACGTCCCGATCGGCGTCCTTGAACTCGACGAGTTCGTAGCTGTCGGCGTCGAGCGTGACGCCGAGCAGGTCCTCGAGGGCGTCGTTCAGCTCGCTGACGTCGTCGCTTCGGAGGTGGTGGCGGGACGAGACTTCCATGGTGCCATCACGGGGCGTTCGGCGCTTAAATCGTCCGCTCGGCGCTCGGGCCACGGCGACACGACTAACTGGCGGACCCGCATACCCGATAGCATGTCGAACACCGCAGACGCGGCGAGCGCCGACGGGGAACCAGAGGGGCCGATCCGCGTTCCCGCCGACCTCGCGCGCCAGTTGGAGAACAAGCGCGAGGACCTCTTCGAGAAGTTCGAGATCCGCGACGCGTTCCCCGACGAGGTGATGGCGGAAGCCGAGGAGCGCGTCGACGACGTCCAAGCCGAGATCGAGGCCGAAATCGCGGATCGGGAGGACCTCCGCGATCTGACGACGTGGACGACCGACCCCGCGGACGCCCAGGACTTCGACGACGCGATCAGCATCGAGGAGCGCGACGAGGAGTACGTCCTCTGGGTCCACATCGCCGACGTCTCCCACTACGTCCACCCCGAATCGGCGATGTGGGAGGAGGCCATCGAGCGCGGGAACACCGTCTATCTCCCGGGCTACACCGTCCACATGCTCCCGCCCGTGCTCGCCGAGACCGTCTGTTCGCTCGTCCCCAACGAGGATCGCCTCGCGCACACCGTCGAGATGCACCTGGATAAGGAGACGCTGGGCTACGAGACCATCGACATCTACAAGTCCGTCATCGAGTCCGACGAGCGTCTCACCTACAAGCAGGCCGAGGAGCGTCTCGACGACGAGGAGGCGCCCCTCCACGAGGAGTGCAACCTCGTCTTCGACGTCGCCGACCGCATGCACGAGCAGCGCAAGGAGGAGGGCAGTCTCGTCCTCAACCCCCGCCGCGATCGGGCGCACACCATCATCGAGGAGTGCATGCTGAAGGCGAACAAGGCCGTCACGCACGAGCTTATGTGGTCGCGCGGCGTCGAAGCCGTCTATCGCGTCCACCCGCAGCCGAGCCCCGACGAGTGGGACGACGCGCTCCGCGAGATTCAGGAGCTCGACGGCGTCTCCATCCCCGGCGACTCGTGGGACGATCCCCGGAAGGCCGTTAACGCCACCCTGGAGGAGGCCCCGGGGCGCCAACTCGGGAAGATCCAGTGGGCCGTGATGAAGGTGATGCCCCGCGCGAAGTACATGAACGACCCCTTCGGCGGCCACCACGCGCTCAACTTCGAGATCTACGGCCACTTCACGAGCCCGATCCGCCGGATGAGCGACCTCGTGAACCACTGGATCGTCTACCAGAACGACGTCCCCGAGAACCTCGTGGAGCTCTGCGACCACGCGAGCGACCGCCAGAAGGCCGGCGAGAACGCCGAGCGCGAGTATTCAGACTTCTTAGAGGAGGTCGGTCTCGACTCCGACGCCGTGAAGAACCGCGGTATCGAGGTCGACGACGACCTCAACGACGTCCAGTACTGAGCAATCGAAGACGCGCGGCGCGGCCGTGTACCGGCCGCGGGCTTACTGGTGCGTGAACAGGAGGACGTCGTCGTTGTGCGTCGTCACGCAGAGGTCGAGCACCTTCGAGAGTTCGAGGCTGTTGAGGTCGTTACGGCAGACCACGAGGTCGTCGAACGGCTGCTCACACGCCGGACACGCGAGACTGACCGTGTTCGTGTACGTCTTCACACCGCCGGCTTCTTCGTACGGCGTCAGCGACGAGACGAGTTCGTTGTACGCGGCGTCGTCCATACCGGAGCGTAGAACTACACCGTCAAAGCTTTCGGGGTCGGAGAGAGCACCGGATTCCCGACGGGCATCGAACGGAACCGGTGAGAAACGCGAGTGGACTCGCTGGGTAGGTTCGCCCGCGAGTCGAGACTGTGTTACTCGTCATTGTCGAGGAGCTTCTTTCGGACTTCCATCTTCTCCCGCTCGGTGCGAACGTCGTAGTGCTCGTACAGCACGTCGAGCGAGACGTCCATGCGCTCGCTCGTCGCTTCCGGGGCGACGCCGTCGTTCAGGTGCGCGGTGATCGAGCCACGGCGAATTCCGTGCGGTGAGCGACTCGATGGGCACTTGCTGGGGTAGCCGGTGCGGGCCTCGCACGTCGCGGGGTCGCGGTCGTGCGGGCATGGCTCCCCGTACTGACAGGGTTGCGTCGCCTCGTTCACCCACGTGTAGATCGTGTCCCCAGTCGGCCGGCCGTACCGGCTCGTGATGAGCGGGCGGCGGCCCTCGTCGTCGGTCTTCTCGAAGCGAACGTCCGCCACGTAGTCCGCGACGATCTGGAACCACTCCGGGCCGAGGTACACCCAGCGTTCGCCGGACTCGCCGTTCTTCAGTCGGGTGCCGTCGTCGATACGGTGCTCAAGGACGATTGCGTGCTCGTCGGGGCGGAGGTCGTCGACGTCGAGCGACCGGAGCGCCGAGCGACGCATCCCGGTTCGCCACAAGAGCGCCATCACGACGTGGCGGCGGCTCGCGTACTGGTAGCGGTCGAGGTACTCAAGCATCGTCTCCGCCCGGTCGGCTTCGAGGTGGACGTCCCGCGACTCGGCCCCGTCGGGGAGTTCGGGCGCGTGCAGCTTCTCCGCAAGCCCCTCCGGGACGCCCTCGATGTCCGCCCAGTAGCGGAGCGCCGTCCGGATCGTCGACAGCTGTTTCTGCAGGGTGATCGCTTTGATGTCTTCACGCCGCCACGCCACCATATCGGAGAGAGCGCGGCCCGTCAGGTCGTTCAGGTTCGTGATGTCGCGTTCGTCGCACCACGACAGGAACCAATTGAGCCGGGTGCGCGCGTTCTGCAGCGTCGAGTCCCGAACACTCGGCTTCCGATGGTCGAGGAACCGACGGACGCCCTCGTGGGGCGGCAACGGTTGGAGGTCGTCGCTCATGCGTCACCCCGCCCGAGCGTCGATTGATCCTCCGGGAGCGGATCGTCCGCGTTCGGCTGGATGTGGCGAATTTCGTCCGCCCACTCACCCATCCGCTCGCGTACACCCGCGACCTTCTCGTCCAACTCTTCGAGCGTATCCGCGGACACTTCCACCTGTAGCTTCTCCTTGTCGTTCGACCCCGTTCCCCGCGTCATCACGAGCTTCACGTCGTACGACTCGTCGCTCATCGGGACTCCTCCACGGTGAGCGTTACCTGCTCGCGTTCGTCCCGGTCGACGACGACCTTATCCCCCGGCTCGGCACCGAGCGCGTCGACGACCGGTGTGCCGAGGAGTATCCGGCGCTCATCACCGAGCCCGATCACGTGATGCGTTCGGGGGAGGTCGGGACGACGACGCTGGTAGCCGTCGTCGCTCACGACTCACTCACCTCGCTCTCGACGTCCGCGAGAACCGCACGCTCGTAGGCGTCCGTGACGAAATCAGACATCGCGTATTCGACACTCACGCCGTCGAACTCGATAGCGATCGTCGCATCTGCGAGGTTCTGCGTGATCGCGTAACTGTACCCCTCGATTTCGCCATGTCCGACCGATTCACGCAGTGCCTTCATCGCACGATCGTCGTCGTGGATGACGTCACCAACCACGCCGCGCTCACCCTCGCTCACGAGCTCCGCACGGACCCAACGCTGGCCGTTGAACGCCCATCCGTTATCACGGAGTTCGACGGCGTTCGGTTCGTCCCGGCAGTTCGGGCAGTAGTAGCCGTCTTCATCCTGCATGTCCTCGGCGAGGTAGCACTGGCACGACCAGCACCGCGTCTGTTCGCTCATCGCTCGCCCTCCACGGGACAGTCGTGCTCCTCAATCCGCTCCGGCAACCCGACCATCCCACAGACGGGACACGCTTGGAGCTCCGGCCCCAGCGGATCCTCGTCGAGATCGCGGACGACGTCGAGGAGCGCGCCCACCATTCCGACGGGCACGCGAACGGCGACGGAACCAGATGCGCCATGCAGTTCGAGCACCCGCCCCTCGCGGACGGTCGCCCCACGAAGCTCGCCGAGGCCGTGCCGGTCGTCGGGATGCCCCGAGCGCGGCGTCCCGGCGTCACTCATCGGCGTCGGCCTCCACGTCGTCTTCGAGCGCTTCGAGACGCTCCCACTCGTCGTCAGTGAGCGTACTCGTGAGGTGGTCCGTGAGCGTGCCGAGATGCTCGCGTTCCTCTACCGTCAACTCACGCTGTCGAGTCGTCACGTCGGCGAGTCGGACGCGACCAAGCGCCTCCCGCGCCTCCCTGACCGCGACGATCGCGTCAACAAGCGCCGCCCTCATGCCGACGCACCCCCAGTCCACGCCCGCCGCGCCGACAGCGCGCGACGACCCAGCTCAGTCAACTCGTACTCATTCGTCCGCCCGTCAGCCTCCCGAATCCGCTTCTCGATCAGCCCACCCTCCGCAAGCGCATCGAGATTCGGATACAGACGCCCGTTATTGATCTCCTCGCCGTAGTAGTCCGCGATCGCGTCCTTCACCGCCAGCCCCTTCGCCGGCCCACGCTGATCGAGCGCGTGCAGCAAGTCTCGCTGGAACGCCGAGAGGTGCGCGAATTTATCCGATGCCGATCCGTCTAGCGTCGTGCGGGCCTCAGAGCCCGCATCGGTGGTTTCGTCCATCATCATTTCCGAAGCCACCCTTTTGGGCCGGCGCTGGCACGCCGGCCCGTACTGAGGCGAGTAGAGGTAGCTTCGTAGCTCATACGTTAAGCTCCAGATAAATATAGTTAACGCAGGGGAGCTGTAAGTAACTTGGAGGTAGTGGTAGTGCCTATTCGGTGGTCTTGTGCGTTCTGGGGCTTAGTAGAAGACTATGCGATATTCTCCTTCGTGGTTCGTTCTTGCCGACGACCGCATTCTAGAGTATCTCAATGACCGGGGCGAAGCCAGCCCTTCCAAACTTGCAAAATCCGATGTTCTCGATTTCACTCGAACGCATATTAACCAGCGTTGCCTGAAGCTCGCGGACGCGGGCCTCGTGCGTAATCTCGGAAACGGTGTCTACCAAATTACTGAAGAAGGCGAGGGGTACCTCACGGGAGAGTACGACGCCCGGACTGGCGCATGGATCAACAAGAGCACCATATCTGAAACAGATTCCGCAGGCGCGACAGAAACGAACGGAGCGTAATAGACATGATTCGACGGCCCGGCCCGTGGATGCATTCCATTGACGAGCGCATCCTAGAACATATCTACGACGAGGGTAAGACGACGCCGGATTTGATGGGGTCGCTCAGAATGTTTCGAAGTCACCAATGCATCCTTGAAGACCGGTGTCGCGTCCTCTCTCAGGCAGGCTATCTACGACCCGACGAGCGCGGGTCATCGTGGTACGTTGTCACCGAGGGCGGCATCGCGTATCTTGACGGGCGGATGCGCGCCGACGCGATTCATCCACCACCCGACGCGCGACGGCCCGGCCACGTCCTCGGCTAACCACACAGACAGAAAACCTAAGTACCACAACAGATAACCTAAGAGTAGAGCCAGCACGGGGTAATACGGTGAGACTCCGGGAGTGGACATGTAGGAGTGCCCCGCTCCGGACCGTGCATCTGCGCCGGACTCGCCGACACCGCGTCGGCGAGCCACACTACACCCACAGAGCAACGCCCTTGGGTCGTTTTCGCGCTCGTTTTGGCCATCCAATTTAAGTAATCAAGAGGACAACTAGTCAGTAACGTCGGAACACCCCCGTCCACGCCCACACGGCCCACCATAGCCACCATCGGCGTCCACGGTGGACTCCGGCGCAGATCAACATGGACCTTACACAGCTACTCGACGACGACCGAGGCGTCTCACCCGTCATCGGCGTGATCCTGATGGTGGCGATCACCGTGATCCTCGCCGCCGTCATCGGCACCTTCGTCCTCGGCCTCGGCAGCAACGTCGGCAACAACGCACCCAGCGCCACCTTCAACTACGACTACAACGACTCAGCCGAGAACCTGACTATTACGCACCAAGGCGGCGACGCGCTCGATAACTCAAGCATCAATGTGACCGCATCTGGTCAGGGGTACAGCGTCGATTACGGGGCCGACATCAACGATGACGACCAGTGGACCGCGGGCGACGACGCAGTAGTCAACTACACCGGCAGTCTCTCGTCCGGCGACGGCGCGCAGGTCATCTGGCAGTCCTCCGGTGGGTCGTCCTCGATCATCGGCGAGTGGGAGTACCAGGGCTAACGATGGATCTGAAACAACTCCTTAGCGACGATCGCGGTGTCTCACCCGTCATCGGCGTCATCCTGATGGTCGCCATTACGGTGATCCTCGCCGCCGTCATCGGCACCTTCGTCCTCGGCCTCGGCAGTAACGTCGGCAACAACGCACCGAGCGCGACGTTCAACTACGACTACACCGCTTCTAGTACTTTCGGAGACGATAGTACTGCTGACGCATGGGTGAACATCACCGACCAAGGTGGGGACTCCATCGAAGCGAGCACTCTCTCCGTCACCGTCGGCGACATCACCGTGGATAATGTGACTAGCCCCACGGATGCTGACAACATCAGCGATGCCGATGCATGGCCGGACACGGTTACAGCCGGCGACACCCTCCGCCTCAAAGAGACCGCAGGCGACTTCGGCAACAACGAGGACGTCCGCATCGTCTGGCAGTCCTCGAGTGGCTCGTCATCGATCATCAGCAAGTCGACCACCCCCCAATAACTCACAATGGACCTAACGCAACTCCTCAGTGACGATCGCGGTGTCTCACCCGTCATCGGCGTGATCCTGATGGTCGCCATCACGGTCATCCTCGCCGCCGTCATCGGCACCTTCGTCCTCGGCCTCGGCAGTAACGTCGGGAACAACGCACCGAGCGCGACGTTCGACTACCAGTACAACGACTGGGGGACGGACTCAGAAGGCCTGAACATCACCGACCAAGGTGGCGACGCGATCGACAAGTCGACGCTCACTGTGACCGTCGGTGACGACACGATTTACAACGACTCGTCGCCCAACAACACCACCAGTAATCTCAAGACATCGAGTAGCTGGTCGAGTGATGACCAAATCACTGCTGGAGACACGCTGAGCGCGTGGGCAGCGACCGATGCGGCGGTGTTCGGCAACAACGAGGACGTCCAGATCGTCTGGCAGTCCTCGGGCGGCTCCTCGTCGATCATCAGTCAGTCGACGACCCCGCAGTAACCACTCCCCTGCACCGTTCTCGTTTTTCTTCACGCCCCGCGAGCCACAGCTGAAACTCCAATGGAGTTAGACCGACACTAGTCACCAGCGCACGACTATCGGCGCGCAATGGCAACCGCAACCGGCGGCTACGTCGACCTGAACGGCAAACAGAACATAATCTTGGACGTGATCGCGTTGATGGGGATTCCGTGGTTCGCGGCGATCCTCTTCGGCGTGATGACCTCCGCACTCTCAATCTTCGGCGGCCTCGACTTCACCGCCCCAATCTGGACGATCATGGGCGCAGACATCTCCATCGCCTTCCTCGTCGTCCTCGGCGGGCTCGCATGGATCCTCGCCACCAACGAAATCGACGGCGCCGCGTACGAAGACTGGCAATGGGCGGTGATCGTGTTCGCGCTCGCCTCACCCGTCCTCTACGTCCTCGTCCCCTCCTTCAAGAACCTCGTCATGATCAACGGCATCAGCCAACTCCTCTGGACCATGGCCGTCTCCGCCGCAGCCACCTACATCTCCTACTCCAACTAACAATGAGCGAGAACAAACAGCCAGACGTTGGTTCGCGGCAGATGACGCGTCGCGGCCTCATCAAGACCGTCGGGGTGGGCGTGGGCGCCGCAACCATCGGGGGCGTCGGCCTCCAACAAACTGACGACGCCGCCGCGATCGACGTCGGCACCGCCCTCGCCGCCGCTGGGTCCGCCACCGGCCTCGCCGGCGCACAAGTCGCATGGATGCTTCGGGACTGGAACCCATTCGCGGGCGATTCACCGCCGGACGGCCTCTCCGCCGACGCCCTCAAACAACGCGTCCGGCAAACCGTCAAAACCCGCAAGAGCACGAACGCCTCAACGATCATCGACAACCAGAACATCATCAGCGCGGGCCTCGAAAACACCCTCTACATCGAAGGCAAAACCGCCGCCATCGAGCAGTTGAACAACGGCAAAACCCAAGATGAAGTCCAGAGCGCCGCCATCGACGCGATGGAGAGCCACATGACGACTGTTCAGGAAAATCTGCTGAAGACGTGGAACGAGAGCGTGAACGAACTCGTGACGCTCTCGTCTGCACTTGAAAGCCACTCCGATACATCCGTGTCCGAAGTCTTCCAGGCCGCTAACACGGACGTGGGTGGGATCTCGGGAGCCTTCATGTCGTCAGCATCCTCAGTGACGCTTGCTGATGGCTCGTCGATCGATGTGCTGACCGTCGACGATGCCGGAAACGGTACCAACGTGACTTGGTCTCCCATCGATCGAATCGAGGCGACGTCGACTTGGGCGCGTCACTCAGTCCTAACAACGAGCCCTGAGATCGAGTATCTCGCGTTTAGCGACTGGCACGGAATCTGGCAGGACCTCCAAACGGTCAAAACCGACGTGAACGACGGCCTCGTCACCTGGGTCGACAACGTCTACGGCCAAGTCCAAAGCGGAGACCTGCAACTCGGGGAGTTGACGACGCCGCGGATGCGTGCGAACCAGATGGCCGACGAGAAGGGCGGGGAGGCGAACGCGATCGCGGACCTCCAAGCCCTTGATGTGCCGATCGCGGCGGGCGAGCAGACGACAGTCGAGATCGAGAAGACGAACGCGACACTCACCCTCTCCGGCACGCTCGCCTACACCGGCGATAAGACGATCCAGCCGGGGACGACCTACGACCCGAGCTCGTGGAGCGACGCCGTCGCGTACTTCACGTACGATAAGAGCACGGCATCGGGATCGTGGAGTGCGTATCAGACTGCGGTGGATGGCGGGATCGTCGCCTTCACCGCCGCACCAACCGAAGGGACGGCGTACCGAATCAGTACGGCGGCAAACGAGAGCGTGACCGTCCAAGGCGGGGACTTCACGCCAGTCGACTCCTCAGGCGCGACGGTGGATCCGGTCTCGACGACGCCGGATCATTGGGAGGTCGATCTCTCCGAGAAGCTCGCCAATCCGATCACGGAGGTGGAGTCCGTCCAACTCGCGTCAGGCGTCACCGAATCGAAGACGAAGACGATCATCCTTGACGATCCCTTCACGGTCAAATCGATCAAACGCGACGGGAAATCCGCAGAGTCGGCGACGTTCGAGCAGACGGAACCACAGACAGACGACAACTACATCACCCAAGACGAGTGGGAAGAGATGCAGAAGAAGAACCAAGAGCTGATTGAGAAGTACGAGGACTCGCAGAACTCTGGGGGCGGGCTGTCGATCCCCAGCCTCAGCGGGCTCAACCTCGGCGGCGAGACCGGTCTGCTCGGTGGCGCGGTCGTCGTCCTCGGCGGTCTCGGCTTCCTCAAGTGGCTGAGCGGCCCCCGACGTCGCTAAGCATGCGTGGCCCCCTGCTCGTGTTCGCGCTCCTCATGGTCCTCGTCGCGGGCGCGACAGGGACCACAGCGGCCGCGAACACAACGACGACGACCGGGAACGCCTCAACGCCCACGCCCATAGCGACTAACACAACATCGACAGCGACGACCACGCCCACGACGACGGCAGGCTCGGCGGCGTCAACGATGACCGGTGACGGGTCGACCCTGAAGAACGACGCGAACATCACCATGACCGACTCGGCGCGCATCACCGGCTGGGAGTTCTCCAACAATCGCGTCCGCGTCGCCATCGAAGCCGACTCGCTGACCACCGTCACCATCACCGACGGCGCCGCCGGCCTCGAAGACGCCGGCGCGTCACGGATCCCACAGACGACCCAGCGCGTCTGGGGCGGCGAAACGACGATCGTCACCATGCCCGTCGCCACCGCCTTCGACGGCCACGTCGTCGGCGTCGCAATCGGCGACACCGGCGTCCGCCTCAGCACGGACATGCAGCAGGGAGAGGACCCCCTACAGTACTTCGGCGGCACCTCCGGGCTCTTCTCCGGGATCGGCATCACCATCCTCACCTCACTGCTCGGCGCATGGTACGTCCTCAGAAAGGAAGAGACGGGGGTGACGAAAGCATGAGCGACACCAGCAGCACCTTCGGCGGCTGGGCGGACCGCCTCACGCACATCGTCGCCGAAGCGCAACTCGTCGTCCTCGGCGTCCTCTTCACCGCTGGCGCCGCCCTCTTCCTCTTCAAACCCGACCTGCCGAACGTCCCACCGGTCGCCATCTCCATCTTCGCGTCGCTACTGCTGTTCGGCCCGCCGCTCCTCGGCTTCTGGATCACCTTCGTCCGCCGCCTCCGCGACGCCCGAATGGTCACCGTCCACCACATCAACGGCGTCACCGACACCCGCGAGAAGTACTACGTCGCCCCCGAAGTCTGGGAGACCCGCACCGTCGACGGCCCCAGCCCGTACCCCGTCAACGACGCCGGCGCCTTCGAGGTCCGCGAGTTCGAGTACATCGAGGACATCGGCGACCTCCGCGTTCGTGGCTGCTACATGTCGCAGTTAGCGGACAGCAAGCTCGTCTCCGTGAAGGCGATGCTTGAGGACATCCACGGCGACATGATCGAGACGTGGCTCGCCTACAACCGCCTGCGGCCCCGCATCAGCAAGATGGGGCTCCAGATTCAGGGTGACGTCATCAACAAGGAGGCGGAGGCCGACGAACGCTCCTTGATGAATCCCGGCTCTTCCGTGCAAGAGCGCTTCGAGGACGCTGAAGGCGACGCCAAGGAGAACGCCACCGACGGCATCGAGGACGCCAGCGCGTTCGTCGAAGAGTACTACGACGAGCACAGCATCGAGGCCCGCGACGGCCTCCCACAGACCCAACAGCAAGCCGAGAGCGATACATGAGCGACGAACAGGACAACTACACCGTCGGCGGCTTCCGCGAGTATCAGGACGGCAACCAAGAGCGCGATCCTGACGAGATCTTTCCACACACCGGGTTCGTGCGTGACGAGGACGTCGACCGCCAGCTCGCGATGCGCGCCATCCACCACGACACCGACCGCTGGGACTCCAAGCCCGCGAAGGACTATCTGAGCGTCGGAAAGAACCGCGACATCCTCCGCGTCCACGGCGGCGACACGGCGCGCAACGCCCTCGACAACGGCGATACCGTCACGCTCAAACACTACCTCGGCGACCCCAGTCAGGAGGCCGACCTTGCGGGGATCAAAGCCGTCACGCGCCTGCAGGAGATCGTCGCCGGGCCCGCACCCGTGATCGTCCTCCTCGGCGACATGGGCAACGGGAAGACCGACTTCGCCGGCCTCCTCGGCCAGCTCCGCGAGCGCTGGGTCGATGGCACCCTCCTCGTCGGCTCCAACATCCGCACACTCGGCCGCCTCGATCCGTGGGAGCGCGACGACGGCAGCCTTGAGGACGGCTGGATCCCCCACTATCCACTCCTCCGCGAGTGGGTCGAACAGGACGGCGACCCCGTCGAGAACCACCAACAGCCGAAGCTCTTCATCGGCGACGAGTTCAGTACGAACGCTTCGGGGACGGGTGCGGACGGTCACAAGGTCCGCCAGAAGATGGGGCCGCTCGTCTTCAAGATCCGCAAGTACGGCGGCGCACTCATCTACATCGGCCACGACGAATCGTCGATCCACCCGCTCCTCTGGCGGGTTGGGACGATTATCAAGAAGACGTCACAGAAGACGGCCGTCGTCGCCGACCGGATCAGCGGCGGCTCACTCAAGGATAAGGACCCGCGTCCGCTCGAAGGCATCCCACCGACCGACTGGAAGTTTTCAACGGACGACCAAGCTGATTGGTCGTGGTCGGCGCCGTCCGGCGACAAGGACGACGATGTTCTTCCCGAAGAAGACGTGAAGAAGGTCGCCATGTGGACGATGGTAGAGTGCCGGAACGCCGGTATCTCACCATACCAAACCGCTGATTACGTGCCGTACAGCGACACTACGGTGCGAAACTGGCTTGAAGAGTACGACGAAGGCGGCGATAAGGCCGAATGGGTTCGGGAGGTGGCCGAGGTAATCGCATGACGGCGTCGGCTTTTCAAGACACCAAACCAAACCAGCCCCCCTTTACTGTAGTTGGCCCATCCGCCGGGGCGCGTCGCTCTAGGGGAGCGAAGCGACCGATGGGCGCGTGCGGGGAGACGGCGGCGGAGGTAGATATATATCGGCGCGCGACGCGCGAACGTGGTGGGTGGTAACGTATGCCAAGCCACCGGGCGAACGCGCACGGAACCGCGTGTGAATATGTGCTCGCCGAGAAGTACGACGTCGAGCTCGATCGCACGAGTTGGCGCGACGGGATGCGCGCCGGGACGCCGTGGGAGTTCAAAGCGACGGCACACCGCCACGCGGACGACACGCCGGGCAACTTCAAGATCTACCGCGAGTACCACCGCCGACTCGTCGAAGAGGGCGGCCGATACGGCTTCGCCGTCTACCGGATCCGGGGCACGGGAACGGAGGTACTGAAGACGACCACATGCGCGGCGTCGAAGCTCCCCACCGTCCGCTGGCACGGCGGCGGCGACCACCGAGACACCCAGCAGGCGAAGCTCGCCATCGAGGACGTCTTCTAACGATGCACGCCGAAACGCTGCTCGCCGCGATCTGCATGGGACTGGGCGTCATCGTCCCCCTCGCCGACGCGCTCACCGACGTCTTCGGGTAGCTACGGCGGCAGGTGGCGGTCGTAGACGTTCCGACGATGACCGACCGCCTCAACAACGAGCCGATCACCGTCACGATCCCACGTAATAATCGCACGATAGTCGCCAGCGCGGAGTTTGTAGTACGGGTAACCCGAGAGCCGTTCGAGGCGGTGTTCCGTCCACTCAGTCGCTTCCTCAACCTTATTGAGAACACGGTCGGCGACCTGTGGGTCTAATCCTTCTAGGTGTTCGAGGGCCTGTTCGGTGTATTCGACATCAGTCATCGAGACCAAGACGCTCGCGCGCATCCTCACCCGACACCGTCTCACCGCGCTCACGCTGTTCGCGGCTCTCTTCTAGGTCGTCAAGCGTCTCCTCAGAGAGATCCGCCGGCGGATTCACCCAATCACGAAGCGCATCACGGATGGCCTCAGACTTGCTCGCATACCCGCGACGCTGCCACTCCTCATCAATCTCCGCGAGGAGAGACTCGGGCACACGAACGTTGATCTTCTCCATTCGATCGTCGCCACCCTCGGCGTCGGTACTCATATCTTGTGATACATCTGTATCACACAAAAGGGTTCTGTCGACTACTCGCGCGGGCCAATCGAGCGATGAGCAACAGACTCAACGACAACAGGTCCTGTGGAGGCGGTGTCAGCGATCGCCGCGACCACACTCAGTACGATGTCGGGCTCGCCGCGTCATCTTCAAGACCGGTTTCGACGTGAGCCCACGAGAAATCAGTCTTCTCCACGTAGATTCGTGACGTCCATCACGTCCGTGAGCAGCCCCGTCTCAAAATCAGCGTCCGCGACGATGAGCTCATCACCGGTAGACCGAGCGGTCGCCGCGATAAGAAGATCGCGCGCAGCCATCCGCTCACCATCATTCATCAGCTGATCCTGCATCCGCCCCGCCTCCAAGGCAATCTGCTCGTTCAAGTCAAGAGAGCGGACACCACCGAAGTCCTGCCGAACCGCAACGACATCGGTAGTACCAGACCCAACCACCCCATTCACAACCTCGAACACACAGATCGCGGACGTCAGGTAGGGCTGACCCCGACTCTCGACGGACTCAACAACATCCGGGACGCCTTCAAGCATCCCGATGATGACCGAAGAATCCAGGAACGTCACCGCTCGAAGCTCTCCCGAGAGCGCTTCACCGACTCACGGGCGCGCTCAGCCTTCTCGGTACTCCACGCGCCGATATCGATCGGTTTCTCGCTCTGTGCAAGGCGTTCAAGGAGGTCGTCAAACGTCTCGTCCTCCTGTTTCAGAGACTCAAGCATCCGTTTCGTGTCGTCAGACACCCGGATGGACGTGCTCATATGTATACGAACTGCATGCAGTCGCAATTAGCTTTCGGCGTAAACCCGGTCTCGACGTGAGTCCACGAGACCCGTTCCAATGTTCGACTCTACTAATAGACCCGAACATTCAAGCCCGAACCGGCCAACCTTCTTTATATACACACCATGCCCCCGACCGCCAACTCTGCAAACTCGAACATTTGGCTGAAGCCCGAGCAAGTCGAAGCCATGCGCGACGCCGCACACGAAGGCCGCCACGGCACCCGCGACGACGCGATCGTCACCACACTCTACGACACCGGGCTCCGTCGCGCCGAACTCGCGCAGGTGAACCGCGACATGCTCGACCTCAACGACGACCAGCTCCGCATCCCGGCGAGCATCCAGAAGGACTACCCCAACGACAACACCCCGAGCGCCGCGACGTTCGCCCTCGACCCGAGCGGAGACCTCCGAACCGTCCGCACCCTCCGCATCTACCTTCAATCGAGAGACGACGACTCGCCCGCGCTCTTCCCGAGTCGGAAGAGCGACCGGCTCACCGGGAAAGCCATCAACGACGTCGTGAAGCGCCTCGCAGACCGCGCCGACGTCCGCCCCTACACCGTCGGCGGTCGCGGCGACCCCGACGACGTCACCGCCCATACGCTCCGCCACAGCGTCGCGTGGCGCATGCTCCGCGCAGAAGAAGGGAACACGCTGTACGATGTTCGGAACCGACTACGCCACGCCACGATTCTCACCACCGAACGCGAGTACGACCACTTCGAAACGATCTAACAAACAGGACTATTGAGAGCAGAAACGAATCAGAGGCGCTTCAGCTTCCTCCGGATTTTCTTTGAGGGAGACTCAGTCACCCCAATAATTTGGCCGCAAGAGTCGCACTTCCATTGTTTCTGAACCCACTCTTGCTCCTTACCGATGACCTCGTAGACGACACCCCGGGTTGAATCGCAATGTGGACACTTCCCTCTCATCTTCCAGTATTTTCCACTCTCCGCAGGATGTTTAGTGTGATCCGAGTGGAGTGAAAGTGAAAGGGCGTCGTACTTCGCACGAGAGGACGACGCCGGTCGCCGCTATTTCCGGAGGACCGCATAGTCGTCTTCGAGTTGCTCGGCGACGTCACGTGCGCTGTACGGCGAGAGGTAGAGCCACTGCCGGACCCACACGACCGCGACGACGTACCAGCACCACGGCGGCAACGAGAGCACCGGCGTCCACGACAACGGGATCGCAAACACGTTCAGCTTGAACGCCAGCACGAGCTTAGCGAACGTCAACGTCCCGCCGGGCGCGATGAACGCAACGAGATACGCCAGCACCACCTCGCCAACCGTCGCCGTCGCGTAATCCACGAGCTTCCCCAGCGTCACCGTGACCCCTCCTCGACGCCGGCGTCGTCGACGATTGACCGATAGGCACTCGCCACTCCCCGGAAGAACGCCGCTTGCTCAGGGTCGTCGACCGACTGAGCGCGCTCGTCGGCTTCACGAGCGCGTCGGACCGCAGTCTCAATCAGCGACTCACTCATCGTCGTCACCCCCGGATCGTTCGGTGTCCGCAGAGACTTCACGCGAGCGAAGATGCTCGGCAGCGACTTGCTTGCTCTCGAATTCTCGACCACAGGAGCATCGAAGTGTATCCTCGTTTTTGACTGGGCCGCGCCCCTCGTTGTGGTGGACGACGAGGTTGCCGTCGTCGTCGAGCTCGAAGACTTCGATGTCGGACACCCACGTCTGCCGTTCAATCCGGTGTTCGTTCCCGCTCGAAGACTTCACGCCGACCCACCTCCATCAGCCCGCGCCGGCTCAGCATCCGCGAGACGCTCACGCGCCTCCGACAGCACCTCTGCCTCTGCTTCCGACAGCCCGCCGCCGTCGCGCCCACTCGACGCCTCTCCGACACCCTCACGTGACGCCGATACCGACTCGCCGGCCGTCGGCGGCTGTACGACGACATCCACCGATTCCCGACGCGGCTTCACCGAAATATACCCCTGCTGATTCAGCGGCTTCGTCACCTGCATCCGAATCTGCTCCATATCCAACGACAACTGCTGCGCCAGCCGGTTCTCCACCCACGACAACGTCGTGTTGTTCCCGATCCCGACGTTCTCAAGCAACCACGACTCAGCCACCTCCTGATCGTCACTCAGCCCCTCGAACTCGCGTGCCTCCTCACGGGCCATCAACAACCGGAGCGCATCACGCACCGTCTCCGACCCGTTCTCACGCTCCTCGTACCACTCCGCCAACTCGCCGCTGAGCCGCGCCCGCGCATCCGTCACGCCACGACACCCCCGCTGACCGCCCCCATGTCCGCGCGCTGCAGCACGCGCGCGTTTCCTATTTGCGCACGCTGGTGCGCCCGCACACATGGTTGCATTAGCAGATTTCCCCCCACGGGTGTTTCCACACGGGTGCGATGCGCCGCCTTGGTATCTGTCGCGCTCGAAATCGTCATTTGCGTCTGTGGAACAGCCTCGAAATCTGTGGAACAACACTTGCAACACTTACAACGGGGGGTGTCGGGAGTCATCGACCCGACCACCTCGGTTCGGGGCCACGATCAACCGGCGGAGCAACGCGATCGCGTGCGTCTGGATCATGACTCGGCGCACGTCGTGGGCCGCCGTCGGCGCGAAGGCCGGGATCGTGGTCCGCCTCGGCGAGCACAGCCGTGTCGACCGCCTCGATGCGCTGGCCGTCGACGCTCTCGGCGCCGATGAACTCGGATTTGCGGAGGACGCAGAGGTGGGCGCACGGGACGGACTCGTCGCTGTAGTGGAAGCCGTCACAGTCACAGAAGCCGACACGCGCCCCGCGTTCGAGCCCGTACGCGACGGCGTGCGGCGCGGCGCCATCTTGGAGCATGACGACGTAGTCGGTGGGGCTGTGCCGCTCGATGAGCGCACGAGCAGGGTCCGCACGCTGCCACGACGTGCTCCCGTCGTCGTCGGGGTTGTCGGGGTCGGGCTGCTCGTCCTCGAAGTCGAGGTACGTCACCGGTCGTCACCTCCACACTGCGGGCAGGTACGACGCGGAAGCCCACCCGGCGAGGTCGTCGTTTCGAGGCGGCCGCCACAGGTCGGGCAGTAGTGGAGCGTGCCACTCACGCTGACCACCTCGGTTTCCTTCGCGCCGATCGACGGACGCCGCGGGGGTGGATGCCGAACGGGCATCCATTCACGCGAGACGCGACGCTCAGACGGGTGTACTCGGGGACGATTCGACAGGCAGCACGACGGACGAAGCCGTTTCTCCGCCCTTCGAAACTACCAGAAAACTGGTATGGACTCGCTGGGATTTGAACCCAGGGCCTCTTCCTTGCGAAGGAAGCGATCTACCACTGATCTACGAGCCCTCGTTCGCATCCATACGTAGCGGGGGGACGTATTTGAGGGTTCTGCTTCGCGGCGAGAGGGACACGCGGGAGACGGAGGGAAGAGGTGAGCGCTACCCGGGCGTCGAATAGGTGAGGTCGTGGGAGGCCCGGCCATCGGTCTGTGGGTAGAAGTATTGGTCGACATCGATCCACTGGCCGGCCCACGGGCGCGTCGAACTCCGTCAGACGATCGACGTCGGCGAAGCCGAGTTTGAGCGTCTGTCCGTGGAACCCACCACTCGAGGGGGTTCGCACGACGGCTGATCGGCGAGGCTAGCGCTCGACGGCGCGAAAAACGGGGAGAATCGAGAGTCGAAGAGCCGCTCAGTCTTCGAGAACGATCTCGATGCTGACGTCGTTCGGGACCTGGATCCGCATGAGCTGACGAAGCGCGCGTTCGTCGGCGTCGATGTCGATCAGACGTTTGTGGACGCGCATCTCCCAGTGCTCCCACGTCGCCGTCCCCTCACCGTCGGGAGACTTGCGCGACGGGACCTCGAGGGTCTTGGTGGGCAGCGGGACCGGCCCACTCAGGCTGACGCCCGTCTTGTCCGCGATCTCGCGGACGTCGTCGCAGATGTCGTCGAGGTCGGACGGACTAACGCCCGCGAGCCGAACACGTGCCTGCTGCATTCGTTAGGCCTCGTTGACGTCGAGGACCTTGCCGGCCGCGATGGTCTGACCCATGTCGCGGACCGCGAAGGAGCCGAGCTCCGGGATTTCGGAGGACGGCTCGATGCTGAGGGGCTTCTGCGGGCGGACGGTGACGACAGCAGCGTCGCCGGACTGGATGAAGTCCGGGTTCTCCTCGGCGACCTCGCCGGAGGACGGGTCCATCTTCTTGTCGATGGACTCGATCGTACACGCGACCTGCGCCGTGTGGGCGTGGAAGACCGGCGTGTACCCCGCCGTGATGACGGACGGGTGCTGCATCACGACGACCTGCGCCGTGAACGTCTCGGCGACGCTCGGCGGGTCGTCGGCGGGACCACAGACGTCACCGCGACGGATGTCGTCCTTGCCGATGCCGCGAACGTTGAACCCGACGTTGTCACCGGGCTCGGCGCTCGGGACTTCCTCGTGGTGCATCTCGATGGTCTTGACCTCGCCACCGACGTCAGAGGGCTGGAAGCTGACGTTGTCGCCCGTGTTCATCGTCCCGGTCTCGATACGTCCGACGGGGACGGTACCGATACCGGAGATGGTGTAGACGTCCTGGATCGGGAGGCGCAGCGGCGCGTCCGTCGGCGGCTGCGGCTCCGGCAGGCTGTTGAGGGACTCGAGGAGCGTCTCGCCGTCGTACCACGGCGTGTTCTCCGAGTGCTCGGAGACGTTGTCGCCCTCGAAGGCCGAGGTCGGGATGAAGGAGGCGTCGTCCGTGTCGAACTGGACCTGCTTGAGGAGGTCCGTGACGTCGGAGACGACCTGCTTGTAGGTGTCCTCGGAGTAGTCGACGACGTCCATCTTGTTGACGGCGACGATGAGCTCGTCGATGCCCAGCGTGCGGGCCAGGAAGACGTGCTCACGGGTCTGGGGCGCGACGCCGTCGTCGGCGGCGACGACGAGGACGGCGTTGTCGGCCTGGGACGCGCCCGTGATCATGTTCTTCACGAAGTCGCGGTGACCCGGACAGTCGACGATGGTGAAGTAGTACTCGTCGGTGTCGAACTCCTGGTGGGCGATGTCGATGGTGACGCCACGCTCGCGCTCCTCGGCGAGGTTGTCCATGACGTAGGCGAACTCGAAGCCGCCCTTGCCCTTCTCTTCGGCTTCCTCGCGGTGCTGCTCGATGACGTGCTCGGGCACACTCCCAGTCTCGAAGAGGAGCCGCCCGACCATCGTACTCTTTCCGTGGTCGACGTGGCCGATGACGGCCAGGTTCTGGTGCGGTTTGTCGCTCATGGTCAGGGGTCGCGCTGAACGCGCGCTCTGTGCAACGTATTCGCCAGTTACGTGTAAAACGGTTTCGAAAGGCGAGCGCCCCTGTCGCGCCGTGACGCGGCCGAATACTGGCACCTCGTGCCGTGGGAAGGAGTAGCTAGACGGTCAGCGCTCGGGCAGTCGCCCGACGTCAGCGAGCACCGCGCTCGCCGTCTCCGGACCGCCGGCACCCCGGCCGCTGATGTTCAGCCGCCCCGCGTTCGTCGTCTCCAGCTGGACGATGTTCTGCGTGCCCGTGACCGCGAGCGTGTCGTGTTCCGTGACCAGTCGCGGACCGACGCGAACGTCGCCGCTCTCGGTGACTTCTCCGATGAGCCGGACCGTCCGGCCGTCCTCGGCGGCGAGGTCGAGCGCGCTCGACGGGACGTCCGCGATTCCCTGCACGTCCACGTCCGCGAGCGAGTACCCGCCGCCGTGGAGGACGTTCGCCAGGATCGCGCACTTCAGCGCCGCGTCCGTGCCGTCGACGTCGAACGTCGGGTCGGCCTCCGCGACGCCGAGGTCTTGGGCCTCCGCGAGGACGTGCTCGTAGCCGAGCCCCTCGGCGGCCATCCGCGAGAGCACGAAGTTCGCCGTTCCGTTCAGCACGCCACGGGCGGCCGTGACGTGCGAGGGATCCATTCCCTCGATCGTGGCGATGACCGGAATCGCACCCCCGACCGTCGCCTCGAAGCGCACGTCACCCGCGCTCGACGACGCGAGCGCCATCACGTCGTCGTAGCGCTCCGCGACCGGCCCCTTGTTGGCGAGGACGACGTGCCGGCCGCGTTCGAGCGCCGCCTCGACGTGCTCGAATCCGGGGTGGGCGTCGCCGAGCGTCGTGGGCGTCGCCTCCACGAGGCAGTCGTACTCGGCGCCGAGCGCCGCGCTCGGATCGTCCTCGCCGACGGTGCCCACGCGCTCCTTGTGCGCGAACGCCGCGTCGGCGTCGATCCCGTCGGTGTCGACGATCGCGCCGGTCGAGTCCGCGAACGCCGTCACGTCGTGCCCGTATTCGCCGGCGAGTTCGACGACGCTTCGACCGACCGCGCCGGCGCCTATCACGGCCAGCCTCATGCGCTCCCCTCCACGAGCGGTTCGACGACGTGCAACTCCTTCTCGTCGGCGACGTCCCGCACACAGTCGAGTGCGGCGTCGGTCGATCCCTCGGTGGCGGCAAGGCGCAGGCGCGCGCTCGCCACGTCGTCCACCCCCGGTTCGTCGGTCATCGAGAAGTCAACGACGGAAGCCGACGTGCACGCCTCGATCTGCGAGAGCGTATCCGAGAGGTCGGTGCTGACGAGGGGGCCCGAGAGCAGGACCATCACCTCCTCGCCGTAGTGCTCCGTTCCCGCCTGGATGACGTTGACACCGGCGTCGCGGAGCGATTCGACGACCGTCCGGAACTGCCGGGCGGTACACTCGAGGTCGACTTCGACCGGAATGCGCCCGCGCGGGGTGAGCGACCCGCGCTCGTGGAAGACGCTCAGGAGGTTGCCGCCGTTCTCCGCGATCGGGTGGAGGGCTTTCAACAGTTCGCCGGGCTCGTCGACGAGCTCGAGCCGAACGGTGTGCGCCTGTCGCTCGTCGGCGTCGCCATCCGAGGTCCCGTCGCTCACCGGGACCACCCCACGGCGTTCCCGCTTGATGTTCCCAAAGCGACACGTACGGGTGGTTGCGCGTCGCTCCGACGGATCGCGGGCGTGTCCGCGTGCATACCTGATCGAACGCCCCCGCCGCGTTAGAAACCTTCGGCACGGCCGTCGGACGACGGACGCACGGGCCGGAGAGCGGAAAGCCGAACGGCGGAACGAAGCGAAATCACGGCGGACGGGCCGACGCCGCCGCGGCGCGTCGAAACGGGAAGCGGCCGTTTAGAAGTAGTCGACCGTTTCGGGGAGTTCCGTCTTCATGCCCTTGCGCTCGCGGATCTCCATGATGATCTCGCGCTGCATGCTGTCGGAGAGGACGCGGAAGCCGGCGTTCTCCGTGTTCCACGACGCACGACCCTCGGTCGCAGAGCGGATGTCGCTGGAGAAGCCGATCATCTCGTCGACGGGCGCGATGCCCTCGACGACCATGAGGTCGCCCTCCTGATACATGTCGTCGACGCGGCCACGGCGGCCCTGAATCTCGCCGCTCGCCGCACCCATGTGCTCGGTGGGGACGTCGATGCGGACGTCCTGAATCGGTTCGAGGAGCTTGATCTCCGCATCGATGAGCGCGTTGTGGACGGCCTGACGGACCGCGGGGATGACCTGCGCGGGACCGCGGTGGATGGCGTCCTCGTGGAGGCGCGCGTCGTGCAGACGGATCAGTGCGCCCTGCACGGGCTCGGCCGCCAGCGGGCCGTCGTTGAGAGCCTCCTGGAGCCCCTCGTTGACGAGCTCCATCGTCTCGTTGAGGTGCTGGATACCCTTCGTGTCGTCGATGAAGACGTTCGTGTTGTGGATGTCCTCGACGTTCTGCGAGGTATCCTTGTCCATCCCGGCCTCCTGGAGCGCCTCGCGGCGTTCCTGCTCGGGCATGTCCATCGAGACGTCGCCGAGCTGGATCGTCTCGACGATGTCCTCGCTGAGCGGCTCGACCGTGATGTAGAAGCGGTTGTGGTTGTTCGGCGAACGCCCCTCGACCTCTCGGGACTCCTGCGTCGGCGCCTCGCGGTAGACGACGATCGGTTCACCGGTGTTGACCGGGATCCCCTGATTGCGCTCGATGCGCTGGGTGATGACCTCGAGGTGGAGTTCGCCCTGCCCGCTGATGAGGTGCTCGCCCGTGTCCTCGTTGATCTCGATGCGGATCGTCGGGTCCTCCTTGGCGACCTGCTGGAGCGTCTCGATGAGCTTCGGCAGGTCGTCCATGTTCTTCGCCTCGACGGACTTCGTGATGACCGGCTCGCTGATGTGCTCGATGGACTCGAACGGCGTCATCTCCGTGGAGGAGACGGTAGAGCCCGCGATGGCGTCCTTCAGGCCGGTGACGGCGGCGATGTTCCCGGCCGGGACGCGTTCGACCTCCTCGCGCTCGCCGCCCATGTAGATCCCGACGGACTGGACGCGGTTCGTGCCCGCGGTCCCGGAGACGTAGAGGTCCTGTCCTTTCTCGATCGTGCCGGAGAAGACGCGACCCGCGGCGATCTCGCCGGCGTGCGGGTCGACGCCGATGTCCGTCACCATGAGGACGACCTCGCCGTCCTCGTCGACGAGGCGCATCGACTCCGCGATGTCGGACTCGTCGTCGCCGCGCCAGATGCGCGGGATACGTCGCGGCTGGGACTCGATGGGGTCCGGGAAGTGCTCGCACACCATGTCGAGCACGACGTCCGAGAGCGGGGTTCGCTCGTGGAGCTCCTGGCGCTGGTCGTTGCGCTCGAGTTCCATGATGTCCCCGAAATCCATGCCGGTGCGCTGCATCGACGGCATCGAGACGCCCCACTTGTAGAGCGCGGAGCCGAATCCGACCGTCCCGTCCTCGACCGAGACGGTCCAGTCGTCGATGTCGTCCATCTCCTCGGTCATCCCGCGGATGAGCTCGTTGACCTCGTTGATGACGCCGAGCAGGCGCTTTTGCATCTCCTCGGGGCCCTCCTGGAGCTCGCTGATGAGGCGATCGACCTTGTTGATGAACAGCGCCGGCTTGACGCCCTCGCGGAGCGCCTGCCGAACGACCGTCTCCGTCTGAGGCATCGCGCCCTCGACGGCGTCCACGACGACGAGCGCGCCGTCGACCGCGCGCATCGCGCGCGTCACGTCGCCACCGAAGTCGACGTGGCCCGGCGTGTCGATGAGGTTGACGAGGTGGGCTTCGCCCTCGTACTCGTGGGTCATGGAGACGTTCGCGGCGTCGATAGTGATACCGCGCTCCTGCTCGTCCTCCTCGGTGTCCATGGCGAGCTGCTCGCCAGCCGTCTCGTCCGAGATCATGCCCGCACCGGCGAGCAGGTTGTCGGTGAGCGTCGTCTTCCCGTGGTCGACGTGGGCGGCGATGGCGATGTTCCGGATCTGCTCCGGTTCGTCCATCAGCCGCTCACACTGTTCGACGATCTTCTTGCGTCGGCCCATTATGCACGCATGTACCGCCAGCGGGTTGAAAAGGGTAGTGTTTCCGTCTCCGCGCGTGTGCCGGCAACACACGGCCCGTTCGCCGTCCGGTGGTCCCGAAACGCGCGCGGGGCGACGATCGCCGTGGGCGCAAGAGTCAACCCCGTCCGGGTCGTGGTATTCGCACACATGGATGTACGGGTCCACGGTTCCGTCCCCGCCGGGCCGTTCCTCGGCGCACGGGACCTCTTCGAACACCAGTACGACGTCGAGAAACCGGTACACGTCCGCGTCCGGGAGGATCCGGACGAGCGGACGTGGGCCGGTCACTACGACGATCGGCACGTCCTCAACATCTCGCGGCGCGCCGCGACGTCCGTGATGGCGCGCGAGCTCGCGATTCACGAGTACGCTCACATGGCCCGATACGAGGCCGATCACGTCTCGCATACGATGGGGCTCTCCGAGATCCTCTTCCTCGCGCTCCCCGGCCGGCGCGTCGAGCGTCGCGTCCTCCAGCAGTGCGAACAGCTCGCCAACCACGCCAAGGACATCTACGCCGACGACATCACCCTAAGCGTCGCGCCGACGGACAGACTCCTCACGTTCCTCGAATCGCAGCTCGCCACCGCCGTCGCCGAGCGGCCGCCGTCCGACACCGAGCCCGCGGGCGGCTACCGACTCACCGCCGCTGCCGATCCCGAGCTGACCGCCGTCAACGCCGCGTTCGCGCTCGCGCTCCTCGAACGCCACGACGCCGTCCCGGCCGATCACCGGATCTACGAGTTCGCCGACCTCGCCGACTCGGACGCCCCCGGCGTCGACGTGACGTGGTTCAAAGAGCGGTTCCGCACGCTCGCGGACGACCCGGACGAGTCCGCCCACCGCCGCGCGCTCGTCGACCTCGTGCGCGCGTACGTGGACGCCCACGAAACGACGACGGGGCCGGCGGCCGACTGACGCGGTACCGAGCGGGGCGGGTCCGAACGTCGATGGCCGTCGCTACGCGATATTGGAGAAGACGAAGAAGAAATGAGAGCCGTGTTAGCGGGCCGCGGCGGCGACGCGCTCTTTCTCCTCCTTCTGGGAGATGGCGTACGTCTGCAGATCGTAGTCGGCGGCGCCGATGAGCTGGTTGGCGAGCGCGTCAGCGGCGGACGTCGGCGTCTTGAACGAGTCCGAGTGCGCGCCGTCGGCGAGGAACTTCAGCGCCTGATCGACGCGGCGCTGGGGCGCGACGTCGACGGCCTTCGGGACCGAGATGCCACCGTACTTCAGGCGGACGGTCTCCTCTCGGGGCGCGGCGTTCTCGACCGCGGTGACGAGGACCTGCACCGGGTTCTCGTCGGTGCGCTCGTGGATGGTCTCGAAGGCCTCGCGGACGATCTTGAGCGCCTGCTGCTTCTTGCCGGCGTTCCGGCCCGTCTTCATCAGACGGTTGGTGAGCCGCTCGACGACCGAGATCTGGCTCTTCTGGAACTGCTTGGACGCGTGACGCCCCATCGTGTGTGCGATGGGCGTCACGGTGATGTAGCGCTTCGTGGACGGGTCTGCGTAGCTGATCTCCGAGACGTCCCAGACGCCGAAGAGGTCGGCCTCGCTGGACTCCTCGGTGCCGGCGGGCGTCTCGGGTTCGGGGGCTTCTTCCGTGGACATTATCGGACGGGCTTCTCCGCGTTACCGCGAACGAGTTCGATGAGCGAGACGCCGTTGACCTTCTCGACCTTGTAGTTCACACCCGAGAGGTCACCCATGGCGCGACCCTTCGCACCACCGATGCCAGCGATCGTGACCTCGTCGTGCTCGTCGATGAAGGAGATCGCACCGTCACCGGGGCAAAAGGCGGTTACCTGCTTGCCGTTCTTGATGAGCTGGACCCGGACGCATTTCCGGATGGCGGAGTTGGGCTGCTTGGCCTCGATCCCGACCTTCTCCAGCACGATACCTCGTCCCTGGGGCGCACCCTCGAGGGGGTCGGACTTCTCCGAAAGCCCCCGCTCCCGACGCGCGTAGTCGGAGTCGGACCACCGGTGGTTCTGGCGGTCCTTCTTGAGTTTGCGCGCGGCGTACTTGCCGTTCGGCATGCGCGGTATTTCCCAGTGCAACTACTTAAGCCCGGTCTTTCGCGGATCTCCGTGTCGCTACGGCACACGACCGTCGTCGTCGCGTGCTTCCGACCGGGCGTCAGCGACCGCGAGCGAACCCGAGAATCCGTCCGGCTCGCCGGGTTCGGCGCGATGTCGTGCGCCTCGAAGGCGTCCGCGACGCGTCGGACGTACGCCGAGCGCACCTCGGCGATCAGCGTCTCCGTCGGCTCGCCGACCCAGTAGCGTGCGACGACGTCGAGCGAGTTCGCACCGAAGCCGTCGACCTGCACCGTCGGCTCGGGGTCGGCGACGATCCGCTCGTCCGCCTCGGCGGCCTCCTTGGGGAGGCGGAGCGCGGTCTCGACGTCGGCGTCGTGGCGGACGCCGAACGTCTCCGAGACGCGGTACGTCGCACCCGCGTAGGGCGAGATCAACGCGTTCGTCGTCAGCTGCGAGTTCGGCACGGTCACCGTCTCGCCCGCGGCCGTCCGAACCCGCGTCACTCGGAAGTCGACCTTTTCGACCGTCCCCTCCTGATCGCCCCACTGAACGTAGTCCCCGACGCTGAAGTCCGGGTCGGCGACGAGGAAGACGCCGCTGACGAGGTTTCCGATGACGTCTTGGCCGGCGACGCCGAGCGCGAGTGTCGCCGCCGCGACGACGAGTGCCGATCCCTGAAAGGCCCTCCCGAACCCCGCGGCGGCCGTCGCCAGCACGAGCGCGGTCGCGGCGATCGCGACCCGAGCGTAGAGCTCCGTCGCGTCCACGAGGGTCCGATTCTCGTCGTTTCGCGCGCGGACGGCGCGGACGAGCGGCGGCACGACGGCGAGACGCCCGACGGCGTAGACGACGAGCGCGATGGCGACGAAGGCCCCGAGCTGCACGAGGAGGCCGTGGTACGACGTGATCGCCGCGACGACCCGATCGAGGACGCGCGCGACTGACACCGCGGTCATACACTGCGATACGGCGCGCGCTACAAGAACGTGAGGGCGTGGCCGGGTCGGGGGCGCGAGCGGGGACTACGTGAGCTGGATGTCGTCGACGTCGAAGTGGCGTTTCGCCAGTTCCTTCGCCATCTCGATGTTCCGCCCCGACTGGCCGATGGCGACGCCGCGGTCCTCGTGGGCGACCTCGGCGTACGCGACCGTGTCGTCGTTCTCGCTGATCGTGACGTTGTACACCGCGGCGGGGCTCAGCGCGTGCGCGACGAACGCCTCCGCGCTGGGGGCGTCCTCGACGAGTTCGACGTCCCGACCGAGGTCGTCTTCGAGCCCCTGGACGCGCTCGCCGCCGCGACCGATCGCCTGTGGCATCTCGCCGGCCTTCACGACGAAGACGACGCGATCACGCTCGTCGTCGACGACGCAATCGACCGCGGTCGCGTCTGTGGCGTCCTCGAACGCGGCGATGAGGCGGCGCGCCTCGTCGGAGAGCGTGACCGTCACGGGTCAGTCGCTCGTCGTTCCCATGCGGAGGTCGACGTCGCCGGTCCCGAGGCGGACGGGCTTTCCGACGATGACGTTCTCGATGACGCCGTCGAGATCGTCGGCCTCGCCGTAGATGGCGGCGTCGAGCAGGTGATTCACCGTCACCTCGAAGGCCGCGCGCGCGAGCACGGAGTCCTTGTTCCCGGAGATCCCGTGCCGGCCGATCGACTGGATCGTGCCGTCGTTCGTCATGATGTCCGCGACCAGCATCAGGTGGCGGATGTTCACGTCGTCGAGGCCCTGCTCTTCGAGCGTCGTCATCGTCTCGTCGATGATGGCCTCGCGGGCCGCCTCGATGCCGAGGGTCTTGTGGACCTCGTGGATGTTGTTACACGTCGTCCGGGAGGCGTCGACCCCCTCGATCTTCAGCGTCTTCTTGAACGCCGAACCCTCCGTGTAGAGGACGAACTCCTCGCCCGCGTCGGTCTCCTCCTTGCGGATGACGACGCGCGAGATGTCCTCGATCCCCTTGAACGTGATCTCGCGGAGCTGCTCGACGAGCTGCAGGAGCTCGCGGTAGCTCGGCTCCTCCGGCCCGAACTCGATGACCGTGCCCGATTGGGTGACCTGCACGCCGAGGTTGTCCTGGATGATGTCGGCGATCTCGCCGGCGATCTCCGTCGTGCTCTCGACCGTGGGCCAGCGCTCCGCGAGCGTGTCCTCGTTCAGGTCGATGGAGACGATCATGTCGGCGACGTTCGTCGAGATGTCCCCGAGAGCGAGGATCTTCGTCGCCTCGATGTTCCACACGACCTCGTGGGCGCGCTCGCGGTCCGTCGCGTACTCGTCCTCGAGGTGGACCGTCATCATCGGCGTGTCCGGGTTCTTCCGAGCGTCCACGAGCTCGATGAGTCGCGGGAGGCCCTGCGTGACGTCGATCTCCGCGACGCCCGCGTAGTGGAACGTGTTCATCGTGTTGTGCGTCACGACGCCTTGCGCAGTCGTGAACGTCTCAAGCCCGGCGACCGAGAAGTCGTAGACGTGGTCGTGTGCGGGCTCGATGGCGTCGATGGCGTCAATGCGCTCCCAAGACGCACGAGCGATGGTCTGATCGAGTTCGTCCGATCCCTCACCTTCGACCGTGGCTCCACCGTCGGCAGCCGTGACGGGGGCGAAGTCGAACTCAGCAGTGTCCGAGGTTCCGTCGAACGAGCCGACGACTGGAAGGTCGTCACCAATTTCGAGCGTGTCACTCGCGACCGGCTTGATCTCGCCGTCCACTCGCTTCACGAACGAGTGCGCGCGCGTCGCGCGAATCGTCCGCCCCGACTCGAGCGTGAACTCGAGGAGATCCTCGGGTGCGTCGTGCCGGCTGACCTCCTCTACGGGCTTCCACTCGACACCCTCATCGGAGCGCAGACTCGGCACTTCGAGGTCGTCGGGCGCGAGCGCGACCTCGTGGTCGTCAATCGTCCGAGACTCGCGAGTGGAGAGCACGTCGTCAACGAGATCGCCGATCTCCACGACGTCGGTCTCGCCGTGACGGCGGACGAGCACGCGCTCGTCGTGGGGGACGCTCATCTGCGTCCCGGGCTCCCCGATGGACTGCGCGCTCACCGTCCCGACCGGGTCGAGCGGGTCGACGCGCGAGCTCGTGTACTGAGCCTCGACGGCCTTGGCGATGTAGTTCGCGTTCTCCGTGTCGACGCCGTCGCGGGCCTCGATCGTGTCGTATACGTCCTCCTTCAGGCGCCGCGGGAGGTCGGTGTCCTCCACGACGGCCTCGATGTCGTCCGTAATCTCGGTCATTTAGTCGTCACCCTCCGCGCGGGCGGATTCCTCGATCGTCCACGACTCGCCGTGTTCGGAGAGGTTCGTCGGCGGTTCGCGCTCGCCGATGAACTCCTCCAGGTCGGTCTCGCTCTCGAACTCGGATTCGAGGACGCGGTCGGCGATGCTCTCCACGTCGATGTCGGCCTCCTCGTCGGAGGCGACGCGTACCGGGCTCGTGCCGTCCTCGCCGAACTCGAACTGGACGATGGTGTCGGAGGTGTCCCGAACCGTCCCGTCGTACTGCGTTTCGAGTTCGCTGAGGGCGTTGATCAGCCGCCGCTGGAGGTAGCCGGACTTCGACGTCCGGACTGCGGTGTCGACGAGGCCCTCGCGGCCGCCCATCGCGTGGAAGAAGAACTCCTTCGGGTTCAGTCCCGAGGTGTAGGAGGACTCCACGAAGCCGTGGGCCTCCGCGGAGAGGTCGTTCGGCTCGTAGTGGCTGAGCGTGCGGTCCTCGTAGCCGCGGTTGATCCGCTCGCCGCGCACGGCCTGCTGGCCGACGCAGCCCGCCATCTGCGTGAGGTTCAGCATCGAGCCACGCGCCCCGGACTCGGCCATGACGACCGCGGGGTTCGTGTCCTCGAAGTGATCCCCCGCGATGTCGCCGGCGGAGTCGCGGGCCTTCCCGAGCGTCTGCATGATCTTCATTTCGAGGGTCTCATCGACCGTCCGACCGGGCAGGCTCTCGAGGTCGCCGGCCTCGTAGGAGTCGATGAGCTCCTCGACGCGGTCGTACGCGTTCCCGATCGCGTCGTCGATGCGCTCCTGAGCCTCGGCCGAGATGGACTCGTCGTCGATCCCGATCGAGAACCCGAAGTGCATGATCGCGCGCATCGCGAGCGCCGCGACCTCGTTGATGAAGATGCGTGCGCGCGTCGCGCCGTACACCTTCATGATGGTGTCGACGATGTCGCTCCCGAACTCGCCGACACCGTCCTCGTCGATGGTCCCCTGGATCAGCTGGCCGTCCTCGATGACGACGTCCTCGCCCGTGCTCGACTTGAACTCGAGGTTGAGGTCGTCGGGAAGGAGCTCGCTGAACAGCGTGTAGCCGGTCCAGAACTCCGCGCCGTCGTCGTCGACGCCGTCCGCGGGCGGGAGTTCGTCGATGCGGGTCTGACGCAGCAGGTCGAGCGCCTGCGTCTCGTTGAACGAGGGGTTGTCGTGCGTCAAGAGGTACATCCCGCTGATGTGGTCCTGGATCGCGCCGATGATGTTCTCACCGAAGCGCGGGCTGAGGATCTGCTCCTGTACGCGCATGAGGACGCGGGCTTCCGCGCGCGCCTCCTCGTTCTGGAGGGCGTGCATGTTCATCTCGTCGCCGTCGAAGTCCGCGTTGTACGGCGGGCAGACGACGGTGTTCAGCCGGAACGTCTTGTACGGCATCACCACGACCTCGTGGGCCATGATGCTCATCCGGTGGAGGCTGGGCTGGCGGTTGAAGATCACGATGTCGCCGTCGATGAGGTGGCGCTGGACCTCCCAGCCTGTCTCGATGCGCTCGGCGAGCTCCTCGCAGACCTTCTCGGTGACGCGGACGCGCCGACCGTCCGGCCGCTGCACGTAGTTCGCGCCGGGGTGGCCCTCGGGGCCGTTGCGGACGTACTGACGCGCGCGCTCGATGTTCTGCTCGTTGACGACCATCGTCTGCGTCATCTCGCGCGCGACGCGCTCGGGAACGCCGACCTCGTTCAGGCTCAGGGTCGGGTCCGGGCTGATGACGGTCCGAGCGGAGAAGTTCACGCGTTTCCCCGAGAGGCTCCCGCGGAACCGTCCCTCTTTGCCCTTCAGGCGCTGTGAGAGGGTCTTCAACGGCCGACCGGAGCGGTGGCGCGCCGGCGGCGTGCCGCTGATCTCGTTGTCCATGAACGTCGTGACGTGATACTGGAGGAGCTCCCAGAGGTCCTCGATGATCAGCTGGGGTGCACCCGCTTCGCGGTTCTCCATGAACCGCTGGTTGATGCGGATGATGTCCACGAGCTTGTGCGTGAGGTCGTCCTCGGAGCGCTGACCGTTGTCGAGCGTGATCGACGGCCGCGCCGTGACGGGCGGTACCGGGAGGACGGTGAGGATCATCCACTCGGGACGGGAGCGATCCGCGTCGATGCCGAGCACTTCGAGGTCGTCCCCCGGAATGTCCTCGAACCAGTCCCGGATGTCGCTCGGCATCAGCTTGTTCATGTCCTCCGTGGTGAGTTCCGCACCGATGGCCTTCTCGATGGCCTTCCGGTCGTCCTCTCGGGGGCGGAACTCGCCGCTGAGGATCTCGTTGATGCGCGAGATGTTGATGTCCGTCTCCTCGGCGAGCGCCTGCGGGCTGATGCCCGCGTCGTCCTCGTCGGGGTCGGGCTGCATCGCGGAGGCGATGCGCTCCGAGTAATCGCTGGCGAGGACCTGCTGGACCTCGTAGTACGTCGTGGGCTTCTCGTGTTTGACGTCGTACTGGGCCTCCCCGCAGTAGGGACAGTTGCTCTTCTTGCGCGCCTCCCGGATCGCGGCCTTCGTGACGTCGGAGACGTCCTGGCGCAGCCCGCGCGTCCGTTCGAGGTCGTCGCTGTACTCCTCCATCTCCTCCTCGGTGAGGAGGAGTCGACTGCAGCTCCGGCAGGTGCCGCGCAGCAGCCGTCGGATGAGCTTCGAGAAGCCGACGTGGATGACGGGCGCGGCGAGCTCGATGTGGCCGAAGTGGCCGTTACACGACCCGCTGCGGTTCCCGCAGGTCTTACACTCGAGTCCGGGGTCGATGACGCCGAGTCGCGGGTCCATCAGGCCCATGTCGATGGGGAACCCGTCGTCGTCGTACGTGTCGGCGGTGATGACCTTCGTCGCGCTCATCTCTCGATACTCCTCCGGGTCCATCAGTCCGAAGCTGATTTCCCCGATCTCCTTGGGTGACTGGCCTGTTGACATGTGTTAGACGGCGTCCTCGAGTTCGAGACGCGGCGCGATACCGAGCGCCTTCATCTCGTCGAGCAGGAGCTTGAACGCGTAGCTCATCTCGATGTTGTGCACGTCGGTCTCCTCCCCGCAGTTCGGGCAGTAGACGCGACGCTGTTCTCTGTTCTCCACGGCGGTCATCCCGCAGTTGCCACAGATGTGGACGTACTCCTGGTCGGAGGATTCGAGCAGGCGCTCTTTGAGCACCATCGCGGCGCCGTGCCCGATGACGGTGTCGCGCTCCATCTCGCCGAGGCGGAGCCCACCCTCGCGGGCGCGCCCCTCGGTCGGCTGGCGCGTCAGCACCTGCACCGGCCCCTTGGAGCGGGCGTGCACCTTGTTCGAGACCATGTGGTAGAGCTTGTGGTAGAAGATGTTCCCAACGAAGATCTGGGCCTCGATCTTCTCGCCGGAGACGCCCGAGTAGAGCTGTTCTTTCCCCGAGGAGTCGAAGCCGTGTGCCTCGAGCGTCGCCCGGATCTCCTCCTCGTCCTCGCCGGTGAAGGCCGTGCCGTCGACGGTCCGCCCGTCGAGCGCGCCCGCCTTCCCGCCGAGCATCTCCAGCACGTGACCGACCGTCATCCGCGACGGCAGGGCGTGCGGGTTCACGATGAGGTCGGGCACCACGCCCTCCTCCGTGAACGGCATGTCCTCGTGGGGCGCGAGGTGACCGATGACCCCCTTCTGACCGTGCCGTGACGCGAACTTGTCGCCGAGTTCGGGGACGCGCTCGTCGCGGACGCTCACCTTGGCGAGCTTCGACCCGTCCTCGCCCTCCATGACCGTGACCGTGTCGACGACGCCGTCCTCGCCCGATCGCATCGTGACGGATGTCTCGCGGCGCTTCTGGGGACTCAGACCCGCCATGTCGTCCGGCTCCTCGAGGAAGCGTGGCGGCGAGGTCTTCCCGAGCAGGACGGAGTTCTCGTCCACCTGCGTCTCGGGGTTGACCATCCCGTCGTCGTCGAGGTGCGTGTAGGCGTCCTCGCCCCGCGACCCGCGCACGTCCTCACCGGGGATCTCGAAGCGGTCCTCCTGGCCGCCGGGGTAGCGTCGTTCCTCGCCCTCGTAGGTGCGGAAGAAGTGCGAGCGACCGAGCGCGCGCTCGACCGACCCCTTGTTCATGACGAGGGCGTCCTCGATGTTGAACCCCTCGTAACTCATGACGGCGACCGTGAAGTTCTGCCCGGCGGGCCGGTCGTCGTAGCCGATCTGCTCGGTGGTCTGGGTGTTGACCATCGCCGCCTGGGGATAGTGCATGATGTGCTGGCGGGTGTCCGGACGGATCCGGTAGTTCGCCGCCGGCAGTCCCAGGCTCTGTTTCATCATCCCCGCGCCCATCGTGATACGCGGCGAAGCGTTGTGCTCGGGGTACGGGACCATCCCCGCGCCGATCCCGAAGATCAGCTGCGGGTCGATCTCGAGGTGCGTATGGTCCTCGGTGAGCTCATCCTCCTCGACGGCGACGAGGATGTCCTCTTCCTCCTCGGCGTCGATGAACTCAACTTTCCCCTCGTCGACGAGGTCCTCGAAGTCGCGTTCGCCGTTCTGGACGGCCTCGACGTCGGACTCGTCGGCGATCGTCTCGCCGTCCTCGACGACGAGGAGGGGGCGCCGCGCGCGCCCGGCGTCGGCGTTGACGATGACCTCGCGGGTACGGTCTTTCACCGAGACGTTCACCATCTCGGAGACGTCGCCGCGGCGGCGGGCTTCACGGATCTGATCGGCGAGCTCGTAGGGGTCCGGGTGGGTCCCGACGAGACTCCCGTTGACGTAGACTTTCGCGTCTCGTGCCTGACTCATGTAGTTAGTCGTCCGCGGGCGCGTCGTTCTCGTGTTGCAGACCGGGCACTCCCTCCACGCCCATCGAGGAGAGTTCGGCTTTCAAGTCCTGTTCGTCGTCGACGGTCTGTGAGAGCTCCATCGCCTGCGCGAAGTTCTTCACGAGGCCGCAGTTCGGTCCCTCCGGCGTCTCGGAGGGACAGATCCGACCCCACTGGGTCGCGTGCAGGTCACGCGCCTCGAAGTGGGGCTGGGAGCGACTGAGCGGACTGCGTAGTCGCCGAAGGTGTGAGAGCACGCCCATGTGGTCGGTCCGGTCGACGAGCTGGGAGACCCCGGAGCGTCCGCCGACCCAGTTGCCCGTGGCGATCGGGTGCTCGAGGCGCTCGGTCAGCACGTCCGAGCGGACCACCGTGTTGACGGTGAGCTGTCGGTTGCGCATGTTCGCGCGTTCGAGCTGGTACTTCACGTCGCGCGAGAGCTTGTTGAGCGCCGTCCGGAAGAGGTCCTTCATCAGGTCGCCGCTGACCTTCAGGCGCTTGTTGGCGTAGTGGTCCTTGTCGTCCGCCTCGCGGCGTTCGAGGGCGAGCTCGAAGCACGCCTCGGCCATCCGACAGAGGTAGTACGCCTTGTTGATGCGCGTCTCCTCGTCCTCGACGCCCTCCTCGTGGAGGTGCGGGAGGAGGTAGCGATCGATGACGTAGTTCGCGCGTTTGAGCTGGTAGTCCTTGCCCTGCCCGGAGGCGACGCGCTTGCCGAGCGTCTCGATGGCCTCGGCCTCCGTCTGGACGTCGGCCTCCTCCAAGTTCTCCAGCATGAACTTCACGATCTCCGGGTCGTCGGAGACGCGATGAACGATCTCCTCGTCGGATTCGAGTCCCAGCGCCCGCACGAGCGTCACGAAGTTGATCGAGCCCGAGACGGACGGGAACGAGACCTCGAGGATGCCCGAGCGGTTGCGCTCGCAGAGCACGAGCGCGCGGTAGCCCCGTCGCTGGCTGAAGGTCTTGGCGACCTGGATCTCGTCGCCGTACTTCGTGTCGTATTCGGCGAGGATCTTGTTCGGCGCGAGGTCCTCCGAGGTCATCAGCACGCGCTCGGATCCGTTGACGATGAAGTAGCCACCGGGGTCGGCGGGGTCCTCGCCGATGTCGACGAGCTCCTCGTCGCTGAAGTCCGCGATGTTGCACTTCGAGGAGCCGACCATGATCGGCATGCGACCGACCTTCGTCTCGGTCGTGTCGAGGACCGTCTCCTCTTCTTCCTCGCCGCCGCGCACGATGCTCATCTCCATGAACACGGGCGCGGAGTAGGTGATGTTGCGCAGACGCGCCTCCTGCGGGTAGAGGAGCTCCTCCGAGCCGTCGGCCTCTCGGACGCGCGGCGTCGTGACGCGCACGTCCCCGAGCTCCACGAAGACCGGCTCCTGATCCTCCTTGTCCCCGATGTCCGTCTCGATACGACCCTTCTCCGTGACGACGTCCTGCATTCCCCGCTCGAGGAAGGAGTTGAACGAGCGGTAGTGGTGTTCGGCGAGCCGTTCCTTCGAGAAGTACTCTCTCGACAGCTTGCGTCGATCTTGCTGTTGCATTATTCGATGACCAGTCGGTACACGATGGCTTCGTCCGTGGTTCGGGAGTCGCGCACGACCTTCACGACGTCGCCGGGCTCGGCGTCGTCGGGCAGCGCGGGATCACGGCGTTTGATCTTCGGAAGCGACGTCCGCTCGACGTCGTACTCCTCAAGGACGTCCTCTACCTCGTCCTCCGGCAGGACGGTATGGTCGGGCACGAGTTCGTGTTGGCTTTCATCTACCATGGGTGCACCTGGGTGGGGGCAGAAGCGGCTCTCACGAGATACTACAGTATCTTTTGCGCCCGCAGAGGTTAAGTCTTGTCAACTCCGTCCGCGCGTGCGGTGCGGTCACGCACTGGACAGCGCGGCCGGCCGTTATAGTGGTAACTGCTAGTACGTCCTATAGGTATTCACACGTCAGAGATGAAATGTCGTGTGTATTAGGAAACGGCTTATCGAGATGGTTGTTGACACGACTCTCGGAGAGCTCGAATGCCCGAAGTCACGTTCGAAGTCGACACCGACAGCGCGCCGGACGAACAGCCGGGACCGAACCCGTTCAACCGCTGGCACCCCGACATTCCCGCGGCCGTCGAGGCCGAACCGGGCGAGACGATGCGCCTCGAAGCCCTCGACTGGACTGGGGGACAGATCGGCGACAACGACGACCCGAATGAGGTCCGTGACGTCGACCTGACACAGGTCCACTACCTCGCGGGCCCCGTCCACGTCGAGGGCGCGGAGCCCGGCGACCTCCTCAAGGTCGAGTTTCACGACATGGGGCCGCTCAACGACCGCTCCGAGTTCGGGTTCACCGGGACGTTCTCACAGCAGAACGGCGGGGGGTTCCTGACCGATCACTTCCCGAAAGCCGCGAAGTCGGTGTGGGACATCGACGGCTACACCGTCTCCTCCCGACACGTTCCGGACGTCCGGTACGAGGGGAAGATCCATCCGGGGCTCGCCGGCTGTGCGCCGAGCCACGAGCTCCTGGAGAGGTGGAACGAGCGCGAGGGGGACCTCGTCGAGCGGTACGAGGCGGATCCCGAGTCGATCCCCAACCACCCGACCGGCGAGGCGGAGCCCCCGGTCGCCAACCTCCCGACGCCGGAGGGCGCACAGATGGGCGAGATGGACCCCGAGGCGGCGGAAGCGGCTGCCGAGGAGGCGGCGCGGACGGTCCCGCCGCGCGAACACGGGGGGAACCACGACATCAAGGACCTCTCGATCGGGTCGACGGTCTACTTCCCCGTCTACGTCGAGGGGGCGAAGTTCGGCATCGGCGACTTCCACGCCTCGCAGGGAGACGGGGAGATCACGTTCTGTGGCGCCATCGAGATGGCCGGCTACGCCGACGTCGAGTTCGACGTCGTGAAGGACGGCATGGATCGGTACGGCGTCGATCACCCTATCTTCGAGCCGGGCCATCGCGGGCCGACCTTCGAGGACTACGTCACGTTCTGCGGCTACTCGGTGACCGAGGAGGGCGAGCAGCGCTACATCGACTCGCACACCGCCTATCGCCGCGCGTGCTTACAGGCCATCGACTACCTGAAGGAGTTCGGGTACACCGGCCAGCAGGCGCTCCACATCCTCGGCACGGTCCCCGCGGAGGGTCGACAGAGCGGCGTCGTCGACGTCCCGAACGCCTGTTCGACGCTCGCGGTGCCAAAGGGCGTCTTCGAGTTCGACGTGTCGCCCGGCCATCTGGAGAACCGGACGGACCGCGGCGAGCTGCTCGTGACCGACGACCCCCTCGGGGAGTGATGGAGGCGACGACGCGTCGGCGGTCGACGGACGAACCCGCCCGGCCGGCACTCGAAGCCGGGACGGCCGTCGCGGCGACCGTCCGGACGACCCTCGGCCCGAACGGGATGGACACGATGGTGGTCGACCGGGACGGTTCCGTCCTCGTGACGAACACCGGATCGAGCGTGCTGGAGCGACTCGACGTCGCGCACCCGATCGGGCGATCCGCGGTCGCGGCGGCGGCGAGTCAGGACCGCGCGGCGAGCGACGGGAGCACGAGGACCGTGATCCTCCTCGGCGCGCTCCTCGATCGCGCGCGTGAGCTGATCGAGGACGGCGTCCATCCGCGAACCGTCGTCAAGGGGTACGCGCGGGCGACCGAGCGGGCTCGCGAGCGCCTCGCGGAGTACGCGGCCCCGTTCGACGACGACAAGCGCGAACGCCTCGAGCGGATCGTCGCGACGACCGTGAACGGCCGGTGGGACGACGACGCCGTCGGCCACTTCGCGACGGCCGTCGTCTCGGCGCTGCGGCGCGTCGACTTCGACGCCAGTCGCCTCACGCTCCACGGCTACGCGGGCGAAGGGGTGGCCGCGTCGACGCTCGTGGACGGGATCCTCGTGGATCACGACGCGTCCTCGACGAGCATCGCGCCGGTCGTCGGGGCGGGCGTCCCGTCGCTCGCGGCGCCGCGGATCGCACTCGTGCGCGACGCGATCGGCCTCGACGACACGGCGGCAGGGGCGACCGTCACCGTCGACGACGCCCACACGCTCGAGCGCGTCCGCGACCACGAGCGCGACGCGACGGCGGGGCTCGTCGATGCCGTCCGGGAGAGCGGGGCGGACGCGCTCTTCTGCGCGAAACCGGTCGACGACGGGGTCCGGGCGGCGCTCGCGCGCGCCGGCGTGCTCGTCGTCGAGCGGACGCGCTCGGACGAGTTCGCGGCGATCGAGCGAGCCACCGACGCCGACGCCGTTCCGTCGCCGCGTGACCTCGACGCGGCCGCGCTCGGCCGGGCCGGTTCGATCCGCCGGCGGGAGATCGGGGACGTGTCGACGCTCGTCGTCGCCGACTGTCCCGTCGAGGCTCACGCGTCGCTCGTGCTCCGGGGCGGGACGCCGCACGTCGTCGAGGAGACGCGCCGCATCGTCGCGGACGGGATCGACGTCCTCCGGCAGGCGGTGCGCGACGGTCGCGTCGTCCCCGGCTGCGGCGCGAGCGCGACGGCGCTGTCGCGGACGCTCGCGTCGGAAGCGACACGGGTCAGCGGACGCGAGCAACTCGTCCGGTCGGCGTATGCGGAGGCGCTCACCACGCTCCCGCGGACGCTCGCGGAGAACGCCGGTCGGGATCCGATGACGGCGATAGCCGACCTGAAGCGTCGACAGCGAGCCGACGGCCCGGACATCGGCATCGGTGTGGACGGCTCGCTCGTCGACGCTCGGGCCGCAGAGATCGTCGAGCCGCCGACGGTGCTCCGGTCGTGCCTGACGAACGCCTTCGAGACGGCGGCGACCGTGCTTCGCGTCGACGACGTGCTCCCGGCGGCCACGGCGAACCCGTCGGACGAGGGGACGGCGCCTGACGGACCCGAACACGGCGGGTACCCCTGGGCGATCGGTCACTGAGCCACCCGCACTCCCTCACTCCTGTGAACACCTGACGCGGAGGGGGTCGGAAAGAAAGTCTTAATTAGTTCACCCGGCTACGAAGAGATGCGTTCGAAGCCCGGATGGTGTAGTGGCCCATCATACGACCCTGTCACGGTCGTGACGCGGGTTCAAATCCCGCTCCGGGCGCTTCTCTGACTTCAACTCGGTGAGCGACGCTTTCACCCCTCGTCGAGGGACGCGTGGCCGGTCACCGAGCGCCGAACGGCGCGACGGCGCGACCCGCCACGGCGCCGCCCATCTCGGAACTGATACCGACGTGAGCAGTGGCGAAGCCGCTCTCTCGGCGTCGAAGAGATGTGGCCGTCGAGGAAATGCGGGCGTCGGCGGGCGCGTCGGGCCGAAGCGACGACACGACGGGGCGACGCGCGCGCCCGTCAGTCGCGTCGGGTAGTGACGTCGTACTCGTTCCCGGTGGCGAGATAGAGGAGGTCGCGCACGACGGTCCCGAGCTCGGGGAGGAGACGGAGCAGGACGAAGGTGAGCGCGACGAGCGCGACGACGGAGAGCGATTGGGCGATGACGCGATCGGCCATGTAGTAGGAGGTGATGCCGGTCTGCGTGGGACTGAAGACGAGCTCGACGAACCGGCGGGAGAGCGCGCCCTCGAACCACTGGTTGCCGTGCGCGATGGCGATGAAGGAGACGCGAACGACGTTCAGCCCGTAGATGACGGGGACCGCGATGCCGAGCGCGAGCAGGCGACGGCGTACCGGGGCGCGGAGCGCGATGATGACGCCGGCGACGATCGAGATACTGCCGATACCGGTGCACGCGAGGAGGACTTCGAGCAGATAGCGATGGCCGTCGACGACGTAGAGGAACGCGTGCGGGAAGCCGGTGTGCGAGGATTCGACCGTCGGGCCGGTGAGGACCTGCGGGTGATAGCCGAGGGCGTTCTGGAGCCACGCGCCGTGGCGCGCCGTCATGGCGATCAGCGCCCGCTCGACGCTGTCGATCGTGAGAACCGGGAGGTAGATCAGCCCCATGACGGCGACGGCGCGCGAGAGTATCATGAGCGACGGCCGGGTTGCGTACACGAGGTACGCGACGTAGAGCGACCCGGGGACCGCGGCGGCGATGAGCGCCGTCTCGATGACGCTCTTCTGTTCGAACCAGAAGTGGGGGACGAGGAGCGCCCAGAAGAGCGCGAACAGCGCCCACGAGAGCGCGGCGACGGCGCGTGCGACGCGCTCGTAGTCGTCGCGCGTGGCGAGGAGGGCGCTCGCGGCGAACAGCCCGACGACGATCCACGCGAGCGTGTCGGTGGTTTCGAGCGCCATACGCTACGCGTTGGGCGTTCGAGAGTATATGAGTGACGGTCGGACGAGCGCTGTCGGGCGCGGAGAGCGGGCCGCGACGAGCGCCGCTACTCCTCGTTCGCGTCCTCGTCGGGCGAGCGGCGCTTCCAGATGAAGGCGCCGAGCAGGATGCCGATGAGGATGATCGCGCCGCCGCCGATCGGGAGGAGCGGGAGCGAGGAGCTCTGCGAGATCCGGACCGGGATCGTGTACGACGTCGTCGTCCGGCTGACGCCGTTCGGCTGGTCGTAGTCGACGACGACGTCGAGCGGGTACGTCGTGCCGCCGGCAACGCCGGCCGCGCTCACGGCGTACGTCACGTTCGTCGACTCGCCGGGTTCGAGCGTCGTGATGACGCTCGTCCGGTAGTTGCTCTCGATCGGCCGCTCGAAGTACTGGTTGTCGAAGACGACGCTCGGCTTGATGTCGTGGAGCGTCGTGTCGCCGTTGTTCGTCACCCGGAAGGTGAGTTTGCTCCAGTCGGAGTCTTTCGGCGTGTCACCGCGGGTACCGGCGGGAATCGCGTTCACTGCCGTGATATTGAACAGGGACTCGTACGAACCGACCGACGCGTGGACCTCGTGGACATCGCTCGTGTAGGCGTCATCGTGTTCGTTGTCGTAGTGGACGGCGAGCTCGACGGGAAGCGAACTCGCGTTCTCGGTCTTCGAGACCGTCCCACCGTCAAAGGAGAACGAGGTGCTCTCACCAGCGTCGAGATCGGGCAACGCGTACGAGTGCTGGTCGAAGGAGAGCGACGAAAGGTTGTTCTGTACCACAACCGTCGCATCATGAATTGGCGCGGGCCCGGTGTTCGTCACCGTCCCGGTGAGGGTCCCGTCACTGCGGCCGATCCGAAGCGTGCTCTGGACGTCGTCGACGGAGAACGTCTGCTTCGGAAGCGGCCGGAACGTCGAGAGAAGGCGATTGGAGTGACGGGTGACGCCGTCCGCGTCGTTGAACGTGATATTCACGGGGACGGAGTAGTTGTGGACGCCGGAGATGTCCTCGACCGCGGTGTCGTACGTGAGCGTCTTCGTCTCACCAGGCTCCCAGCGATCAACGGAGGCACTGGCCGATTTCCCGGTCGAGCCGAACGAGATTGCCTGCGTCTGCGAGGACGCCTTCACGTCCGCGTTGGTCGCGACCTCCGAGCCGACGTTCTTGATGGAGACGCTGTACGTCCCGCGCTGGTTGACGTGGGCGTCCGTCGAGTGGTTCACGACCCGGAACCGCGCGCGGTCGCGGACGACGACCGGCACGTCGAACGTCACGTCGCGCTCGTAGTCCGTGTATCGCGGTTGCTCGGGGCCGTAGCGCACCTGGGCGGTGTAGGTGTACTCGGCGTGGACGGTGAGGTGGTACGTGCCGGGGTCCGTTCCCTCGGGGACGGTGATGTCGATCCCGTAGGGACCGTTCGTCCCGTCGCCGACGTGGCCGGCGGGATACTGTTTCGTGTGGACCGTGATCGGGCTGTCGCCGCTGCTGATCGACAGCTGAGTCGAACGCGCGGTCTTCACGCGCTCTTGGTACGCGGCGGGCCCGCCCTGCGTGATGACGCCGTCGTTTTGCAAGTAGAGGTCGAGGGTCGCCTCGGTACCGGCCGTGAACTCGTTGTCGATGACCGACGCGTGGAGGTCTGGGTGACCCGCGACGGAGCTGTTCGTCGTCAGTGCCGATGCGGTCAGCGGCGCGGCGCTCACGATGAGGAGCGCGATGACCGCACTCGTAACGTATCGTTCGTACTGCATTGTGTGTCTGGGTGTTCAGTCGCTCGTCGGTCGTGCGTCGGTGCCATCGGTGCCGCCGTCGCTCTCCATCTCCTCGACGTTCGACTGCTGGGAGAGTGAGAGCTCGGGGAGGAGGAGGGCGATGACGAACGCGATCGCCATCACGGGAATGAGGTAGAGAAACATCTGATCCATGCTCAGCGAGACGGCGCGAACGATGTCGTCTCGGAGCACGCGGCCGTACCGCGGCGTGTGAAGGAGGACCGGATCGAGCGTGCCGCGGGACTGCGCCCGGCCGGTGAGACGGACCATCATGTCGCTGAAGGAGTTGCTGTAGAGCGTCCCGTAGACGGAGACGCCGATCCCGCCCGCGAGCGTGCGGAGGTAGGTGATGATCGTCGTCACGACGCCGAGGTACTCGGGGCGGACGGCGTTCTGCGAGGCCGTCGTGAGCACGGGCATGATGAGGCCGAAGCCCGCGCCCGTGATGAACAGATAGATCGCGAGCGTCGAGAACGACGTGCCGCCGTGAATCGTCGAGAGGAAGAAGAACCCGACGGCGCCGAAGACCGCGCCCATCACCGGGAACGGCTTGTAGCGGCCGGTTCTGGTCATGAGGTTCCCCACGACGAAGGAGAAGCCGACCATCCCGATGATCATCGGCGCGATCAGCGCGCCCGCGGTCGTCGAGGAGACCCCCTGCGTGTACTGGAGGAAGGTCGGGATGTAGTTGATCACGAGGAGCCGACCGATGCCGGCACAGAAGCTGAGCCCGATCGCGGCCGCGACGACCCGATTCCGGAATAGCTCGAGGGGGAGAATCGGCTCCTGGGAAGCGTACTCTTGTACGAGGAAGAGCGCGAGCGCGACGACGGCGGTGACGATGAGGAGGCCGATCCGCCACGAGTCCCACCCCCAGTCGCTGCCCTTCTCGGAGACGACGATGACCGCCACCGTCGTCAAGAAGAGGAACAGCACGCCGAGGTAGTCGATGGTGTGGTCCTCGTCGGGGACCGGGAGGTCCAGCGTCGGCTCGATGACCGCGATGGCGAGCAGCCCGATCGGGAGGTTGATCACGAAGATCAACCGCCACGTGTAGTGATCGGTGAGCCACCCGCCGAGGAGCGGGCCGAGGATCGTCGCGATCCCGATCAGGATGAACATCCCGCTGATGTACTGCCCGCGTTCGCGGGGGCTGAAGATGTCGCCGATGATCGTCAGCGCCAGCGAAATCAGTCCCCCGCCACCGATCCCCTGGATCGCCCGGAAGAACGTGAGCTGCGTCGCGTTCTGCGCGACGCCACAGAGCCCGGAGGCCACCCAGAAGATCACGATCGCGCCCAAGAAGAGGGGCTTGCGACCGTACATGTCGCTCAGACGACCGTAGAGCGGCGTGGAGGCCGCCTGCATGATCAGGTACGCCGTGATGATCCACGTGATCTTGTCCTGCCCCGCGCCGAGATCGCTGAGGATGTCGGGGAGCGCGGCGGCGACGATGGTCTGATCCATCGCGGCCATCAGCACGGCGAGCATGAGGCCGGCGAGGATGACCAGCCGCTCCCGTCCGATCCCTTCGACCGCCTGACTCATGGCATCGAGTACGGCGGCGAAGCTGTTCGAGCGAGCGAGCGACGCGGGGACGGAGACGGTTCAGCGAACATCCGGTAGCTAACCAACTGTTTGGTTAGTCGTCCGGTGCAAAAGCGCTTCGAAAGCCACTCCGCCCCGAGCAGGAAGTGACGCCGTACCGATTGAGGGGCGAGTCCCGGGCTTACGCGGCCGGCAACGAAGTGGACTGGACCCGGAGCGTCTCGCCCGTCGCCGTCCGCGCGCTGACGGTGACGGAATCGCTCGGCGAGGGAGTCCACAGTCGACCGTCAGCGCCCGTCGAACCCACCGTCTCGTTTCCGATCGAGACCGTCGCGGACGTCGGCGAGCCGTCCGCCGTCACCGACACGCGCATCGGCCCGCCCGAGTACGCGCGGCTGACCGTCAGCCGCGTGTCGCCGCTCGTCGTCGACGCGTCCGGCGACGCCGCGAGCCCGTCGAGGGCGAGGGTCTCCGTCTCCTGGTAGACCTCGCCGGAGCTCATGTCGACGTACGACTCGACGGTCCCGTTCGAGTACGTGAGCGACAATCGATACGCGTACTTCGCCGAGCTCGACTGGATCGGGATCGGGACGAAGCTGACGCCGGTGCTCTGGTTCATCACCCACGGGTAGAGCGACTCGACGTGATCGATGATCGCGCTCCCGGACGGAACCCCGGCCGGGTCGGTGTCGTAGTTCGTCGGGCGCGAGGCCGTCCGGACGTACGACTCGTCCTCGACCGCGGCGAGCGCGGTCCCGTTCGGGCCGGCCTCGACGTAGAGGCGATCCAGTCGTGACTCGCCGTCGGTCGCCGCCGCGATGCGATCGCGGAGCGAGTCGCTGTACGCGAGGAGTTGCGCACGGAGCTGCGCCGCGCGCGTCTTCGACGTCGCGCTGGCCGCTGGGCGGGCCTCAATGAACTGCGCGAGGGAGATGAGCGACTCCGCACGCGCGTCGATCGACGCGAGCGTCGTGCTGTAGTTCGCTGCCGACAGCGAGCCGCGGCGGAACCGCTCGCGGGCGTCGGCCGCGTCCGCGACGAGGGCGTTCGTGCGCGTTTCGAGGACGGTCGTCGCGTTCGAGACGATGCGGCGCCGCTCCGTATCGTTCTCGGCGTCGTCGAGTCGCTGCTGAAGCGTCGCGCGAGTCAGACGCTGATCGAGCGTCGCGCGCGACGTGGCGAGCGAGTCCGTGACGCTCACGTCCACCGACGCGAAGCCGCGCCGCTCGGCAGTGACCGGGAGGTATCCCGGCGTCGTGACCGCAGCGGACGCCGACGGCCCGCCCAGGGTGGCGGCCGACGGCCCGGCGTCGACCGGGACGAACGCGGTGACTCCCGAAGTGCACAGGAGGAGGGTACAGAGGAGGGCGATCGCGCGAGGGAAACTCATGGCTACGTGGAGGGACTACCCGGAATGACGGTACGGATCACCTTAAGCGGGTGGGTGTCGACGCACGACGCCGCCGCTGCTCGGGTAGTGTACGCGAAAGAAAGGACCGCGAAGTCGCGTGACCGGTTTCGCCGGTCAGTCGTGTTGCGTTAGTTCTCGCGGCGGAGCGCCAGCAGCGCCGCACCCGCAAGCGCGATCAGCGCGAGCGCCGCGCCGAAGCCCGGCGAACTACCGCTCGACGTCGACGTGCTCGTCGAACTCGACGTGCTCGTCGACGTACTCGTGCTCGTCGACGTGGACGTACTCGTGGACGTGCTCGTCGACGTACTCGTCGAGGTCGACGTGCTCGTCGAGGTTTCGAG
>NZ_JAGIKY010000005.1:0-162255 GCF_017874695.1 Halarchaeum nitratireducens | reverse complement strand
GACGCTCAAAAGATCCACAAGCGACGACCAATCTTACAAGAGACGCTCGCTACCGCTACACAACCGAGGTGTGAGGCTTAACTAAAGACGGATGCACAGTCGACTGAGGGCTGAAATGCCGAACGGGATATCCTCATCCGGAGAGTTATACCACTGTCTTCAGTGGCTGATGGCCTCTTCGGAGGGAAGATAGCCATCGGAACCACGCCGAGGACAGTCCTGTTGACCGAGCACACTCCTGTCGTGTAACCCTCAGCCGCGCTACGACGTGCCTTGGGGCTACCAATAGGAGTCGATGGGTCCAGATCTGCTCTGTGGGAGTATGATCCGAACGATTGTCCCCTGTGGCTCCTTATCTTTGATTTCAACACGGCCGTCCGACATCTCTGCCACCCAGTAAATGACCCATAGCCCAAGTCCGAGGGTGTGAATGAGTGGGGTTTCTTCAGAGGTGTTGATCGCTTCTTGATCAACGCTCGGTATTCCCTCGCCCGTATCCTTGATCTCAATGACAACCTCACTATCGCGGTCCTCCTTCACTACTACTGAGACGGCGGTGTCAGCTGGATTGTGCTCGAATGCATTCTCGATCGCCTCCTCAATGGCTAGAGAGAAGGCTGAATTCACCCGCACACGGCAGGACTCCGGGAGGTCCGTAGTAAGGGTACGGTCCGGATACTCCTCCTGGACTCGTGCTTGTTGTGCTTCGATCACCTTCGTCAGATCGAGTTCCCGCTTCTCTTTTTCCTCCCAAATCGAGACGAGCTGCCGGGTCCGCTCGGCATTGTCAAGTAGGGACTCTAGACGTTTGCGGATGATTGTGAGCTTCTGCTCTCTCGCTGATGCAGTGGTGTCGCGTTCAAGCTCGTCCAGGTAGCCCAACACGATCGACAATTCGTTTCTGACGTTGTGCCGCATCACCCGTTGATTGATCTGCAGCAGCTTAGAGAGTTCTTGGGCTTCTTTGAGTGTCTCTTGAGTCTCGATTGCGTATAGACTGCCTCGAGTACCGACTGCTACTCCGAGAGTGCTGGCAAACGATACTAGAAAGGACAGCTCAGCGGGACTCCCCTCAAGATGCCAGATCAACCAGACAATAACTGCTAGGAGAGCAAACGAAATAGAGACGCCGATTGAGAGATAGAATGACCGCCACTGTCCAGAGTGGGAAATATTACTCTCTGAAAGGTTGTATGCTGTGCGTAATACGACGATTGCAAGGATCCAGATGATCAGTGACTCCAGCAGCGTCCCTATGCCATCCCCCTCAAACACAGCATGCTGTAACCCAAGTGCTATGCAAAGGCCACCTAACCCGTAAAACCCATAGCGGGGAGAGATATTGGGGGCCATCATCAACCGTCCTAAGTGTATTTGCTTCAGCCCGCCGTAGTAAAAAACATAGGACGCCTCCTCATACATTATGGACGGTCGTCTCAGGGCGCCCTGTCGTTTCGCTACACGTTGTCTCTCTATCGTGCCGTTCCAACTCTTGTCCGTCTCCGAGAACCCCGTGGGATCGCGTCCCCCTAGTCAAGTGTGGTTTCGGTGACGCGGAAGGTGCCGTTGGCTTCGTAGAGATAGCCACGATTCAGCAGTCGCTCGACGGCGTACTCGCTGTCACTGTGTTCGATGGAGAACGTGTCGGCCTCCTCAGGGAGTGCATAGGCTTCCTCGTAGGTGAAGTCGCTCTGTGAGACATCGGGAGTGTCGCGAAGAATCTGGCAGGCCTCCTGCACCCACTCCGGGAGTGGTGCTCGTGGGTCGGATGGGTCAGAGAATCGCGTCATTGAGGCTTGAAGGTCGTAAACAAGTGTATGACCGTATCGCTTGTGAACCGTCCCACCAACGACTGCATCCTCTCCGGGAGATCCGGATTTAACCAACAAACCTTCCAATAGTCCTCTTGTGTTGGTTAATAACCCGTCTAGCGAGTTCGGAGGACATCGATGGGGCGAACCCGACACACGTCGCGGCGTCGCGTCCACTGTCCATCCTCGACTGGTTGATCGAGCGTGAGTCGAGCGACGAGATCATCCTGAACGGTGAGTTGGCGGACGGACGTCTCCCGCCACCCGAGCCGTGGATCATACATCCGCTTCTGGACGGTCGTTCCATCTCCCTGCGCGAGGTACTGCGTACGCTTCACGCCGAAAAGCGTCGTCGACGTATACTCGACGCCGACTCGTTCACGCTTCAGCGTCGAAATGACGCCTTCGACGAACCGCTGGATCGCGACCTCCCCGACGTCGTTCGGCACGTGGAGTTGGAGTGGTGTTCGTGGGTGCTGTTCGGTTTCCAGTTCCGTGTCGGGACGTCGTTGATTGTATCGCTTGTTGTGGTCGAACATACTGTTTGAGAGGGGCTGTATCGGCCCCTCCAGCCCTCACAGGGGCGAGAAACACGACCAGCGGAGACACCCACCGTGAATATCTGATCCGAATCGCCGGCATCAACTCCATAGCAGATTGGTAGTGTAGCGTCGTCGGCGCCGTCGCGACGACATGCCATGCTCAGCCGTGCCCCCTCCTCGTCGTCATCGTAGCCGTCGAAGTCACTAACTGACCACACGTGCACGCGCACCATTGATTCCCGAAAGACTAAATTCACGAACGGAGTAGGGGAATGTACGATGCACGAAGACGCCCAACGCCGCATGGATCGTGATGTGGCGGACAATGATGACCTATACGAGGCGTTCGCGGCGACACCCGATGACGACGAGGAGTGACTCCGCCTGCCGGAGACTACATTATCGAGCTGGGTTCCACAGGACGATTTTGAAGTAGAGGAGCCAGACCAGGAGGAGTCGGTCGTGCCGATAGAGCGTATCTAGCCGGACTGGTGGGAGCTGTCGACGTACTCGATGGGAGTGCAGGACGGTTTCTCGCGAGACGGACGCTGGCCACCGTCCCGGCGAGAACTCGTTCTGACGCAGAAGTTCACGGAGGAGGACGAGTGCTGTCCGATGGTTCGCGTCTGGAAAGAAGTGCTTTCCAGCGATTGCATGCATCCAGCCAGCACACTGCTCGTACAACGGTGCATCTCGGGGGAACTCGTCGAGTACGCGTTGAACATCCCATTTCGCGTCACCCAGATCCGATGCCGGAGCACATCGAACTGTTCTGCGCCAGTCTGCTCGTACTCCGCGTCGCCCTGAAGGAATTGTGTATTCTGAATTTTGAAGTCAATCGGATCGATGCCTGAAAGCTCGGTGATCCGTGGTTGCGATGCCGAGTCGGCAAACCCCATTACGTGGCATTTCTCCCCCGTCCTCTTGAGCACCCACGGTTGGCGACGAAGTTGAATCGGTCCACGAGGAGATCCAGAAGCCACGTGCATAGCTCCGCCATGACCTCGCGGCTGATCTCGGCGGTGACCCCGAGGACTACGACTCCGAGACGTACTGGCGGAACCGTGGCAGTCAGAGTAGTACTGGCTCCGTCTCCGATGAGAACTCCAAGTAGATTGTCGTCACCCCAGACGTCGTCACTCCAGATCGAACCAGCCCTTCGTTCGACCCCACACCGACGACTCTTCATCGCGCTCGGTCTCTGTATCCGTCTCTGCCTCTGCGGCATCGAGTTCGTTCTCGAGGCGTTCGATCATCGCTTCTAACTCCGCGATCCGGTCATCTTTCTCCTCGAGTGTCGCTTCGAGTGTTTCGACACGGTCGGCTAATACGCGATTTTTCTCCGCGAGATACGCCTCCCCTTGTTCACCACGCGACGTCGCGCTCTGCCCGTCCGCTTCCACGTCATCCGCGGTCTGCGACGTCTCGGGATCGTAGAACTCCGAAGTTCGTTGGACGGCGCGCTCGATGGTCTTCTCGCCGTACGTCGCACCGTCCGCGTAGTGGACCTCGTCCCACTTCTCTCGCATCAACCCCGACTCGCGGAACAGCCGGTCCATCTGCGACTCGTCGCCGCCCGTCCAGAACGCAAGCAAACAACAGAACGCCATATCCGCCTCCGACTGACTCTCGTACCCACCGAGACGACCGTTCCACAACCGCTCGAACTTCTCGCCATTCGACGCGTTCCTCGCCTTCTCAAGGAGCTCTTCGTCCTCAAGGTCGACGTCGTCCGGCGCCGCGGCCGCCGTCGCGGACGCCCCGGCGTCGGCATCGTTGCTCGCCTCCTCGTCCGGCTGGACGTAGTCCTGGTGAATGCCACGCAGCGCGTCCTGTCGGCGCGCGATTCGTTCCGGCGTTCCCTCACATAATCGCCGGTAACAGTGAAGAACCGCGCTGTCTCGTAGCACTCGACGCTCCCACGACGATTCCGGCCGTCCGGAAGGTCGCCTTCGACGAGCACGTGAAAGCCCGTTCCCGACGGCGACACCTCCGTGTATGAGTCCAACCGCTCGACGATGTCGGTCGCGACATCGTCGACGGCGCGTACTACCAGACGACGTTCGCGTACTGGCAGCAGCTGCTCGCGGCACGCGCCACGCAGGTCGGCGTTGAACCGACGACGCCGTCGCCCTCGACGCCGACTTCGGAGGGCGTCGGGACGGGCATCACCGCTGACGGTGAGACGGTAACAGCTACCCCGGATCCCTTGCTCGATGCGTGGACGGCAACCGGGACCGGAGGGCGATAACGATGGGGCGCACGAAGCCGACGTATCGGGATGCGCTGCGGGCCATCGAAGAAAGCTGGGCGGGGTTCCGGCGGGCACTGCGCCGTCGCGACCGAGCGCGATGACCACAGCCCACGCTTCTACGTCGGCGCTCGCGACCTAGACGCCGATCTCGACCTCTCGCGACTCCAGTCGGTGTACGACCGGCATCCGGACGTCGTCGCGACTGAACGGGTTGCGCGACGACCCGGCTTCCGACGGGAGGAGGAACCAGTCCTCGCCGTCGGCGTCACTCACATCGACCGCGTGACTTCGCTCGCCCGGCAAACGCGCCAGCTCCCCGACTATCCGATCGGAGAGCTCGCCTGCTTCAACGTCGACTTCTCGCGCGAGTTCCGGTACTGTCTGGAGACTGGCGTCGATCCGACGCCGACGAGCGAGCTGTCGACGCTCCGGCTCAGCGTCCCGGTAACCGAAACGAGCAACGAGGTCTACAGGGAGCTGTCCGTCGCCGGCGACACCGTCACCGGCTCGTCGACGTCCTCCAGCCGATCGTCGACGCCCGCGACGAGATCAAGGCGGCCATCCGTCGCGAGAAGGAACGGGACGATCCCGACGAGGACCGACTAGCAGAACTCGAGGGGCGGTCGGGAGCCCTGAGATGGATCCTCGTCGCCTGCTTCGGCTACCAGGGGTTCAGCAACGCGAGGCTCGGCCGCATCGAGTGCCACGAAGCGATCAACGCGTTCGCTCGGGAGATTCTGCTGACGGCGAAACAGCGGCTGGAAGACGGCGACTGGCGGGTCGTTCACGGGATCGTCGACTCCATCTGGGTGACCCCGGACCCCGACGTTGACGACGATGCCCGCGAGAACCTCGAGACGCTCGCGACGGAGATCACGGAGCGCGTCGAGATTCGCCTCGAACACGAAGCCCACTACGACTGGGTGGCGTTCGTGCCGCAGCGCGAGAGCGACGCCGGCGCATTGACGAAGTACTTCGGGAAGGTCGCCGGCGACGACGACTTCAAGATCAGAGGCATCGAAGCCCGGCAGCGATCGACCCCGCCGTTCATCGAGGACATCCAGCGGGACTGTCTCGAACGGCTTGACGCGACTCGATCTCCGGACGCGGTGCTCGGGCGTCTCGAACGAGCAATCGATGAACTGCAGGCGGGCAACGTAGCAGTGGAGCGGCTCGTCGAACGGAATCGTGTTTCCAAGCCGCTGGAAGGCTATTCACAGAATACCCAGAACGTGGCCGCCTTGAAGCGAGCCCGTGAGCAGGAACTGGCAGTCCACCCGGCCAGGATATCGAATATGTGGTCGTCGACGACGAGAAATCCTCGCGAGACCGTGTCGCCCTCGCCCACGAAGCGATCGAGACCTACGACGCCTCGTACTACGAAACGCAGCTGGTCAGAGCGGTCGAGAGCGTGCTCTCACCGCTCGGGTGGGACCGAACCAATATTCGTCGAGAGATCTCCGATGAGAGGGACGCCGTTTTGAGCTCGTTCGGAGCCGTCAACGAACTGTCGTAGTGGACCCCACCCCTGGTTTCCGTCGTTTCGATCTAACCCCACGTTTCCGACGTAATTTTCGACCCCCCTCGTTTCCGTCGTTTCCTCACGCCCCACCCCGGATTTCCGTCGTCCGTACCCACTCAGTAGTAGGGGGTCACTACTCGCGAGTCCAGTCCTGCATCCGGCTGTCCTCGAGGATCGTTTCGCGGACGACCTGGGCATCTTCGATGAGGCGGTTCTGGAGGTGGATGCCGCCCGCACTCCCCTTGTTGATCTTCTCGATTTCGACAACCCCGAGGAAGGCCTGCTCTTTCAGGATGTCGCGGAAGCGACGGACGGAGAGGATATCCATATCGAGATGGTTGCAGATGCGTTCGTACTGGCCGTACACCCGGCTCGTGAGGAACGCATCGTCGTTGCTGTTGACACTCAGTTCCGTGAGCGCCAGCAACGCCGCCTTCGCCTGGGTGGGTGCGCCGTTCACGAGTTCTCTGAACCGGTCCTTTTCGGCGTGTTGCTGTGCCTGGCGGACGTATTCCTCCGTCACTTGCTCTGCCCCGGCCTCGTAGGCGACCTCCCCGGCGTGGCGAAGAATGTCGATCGCCTTCCGAGCATCGCCGTGTTCCTGCGCGGCGAAGGCCGCCGAGAGCGGAATCACGTCCTCGGAAAGGACGCCGTCCTGGAAGGCGTCCTCGCGGTTGAACATGATCTCCCGGAGCTGGTTGGCGTCGTATGGCTTGAAGAACAGCTCCTTGTGCTGGAAGCTGCTTTTCACGCGCTCGTTCACGTTGTCGACGTACTGGATCTTGTTGCTGATCGCGATGACGCCGACGCTACAGTCGATTTTCCCCGCCTCCTCAGCGCGCGAGAGCTTCATCAGCACGCTGTCGTCGTTCATCAAGTCGATCTCGTCGAGGATGATGATCACAGAATCGTATTTCGTCCTCGGAAACTACGACCGGGAGCCGATTCGGCGGCTCAACCTCGTTGTCGATCGACTGAACCGGCGGGAGGATGCCTACGCCTTCCGGATGGTTGATATTCGTGGCGAGTGGGACAACAGCATCTAGAAGTTCTGCCTGATCGCGGATATCGTCACGACGCTCGTCGGCGTCACCAGAACGCGAAGCGTTCTGGTTGGCAGACGAGAGCTACGGCTCTCGTCAACGTCGCCGAGAAGAACCCGAGTGACTTCCTCGTCGGACAGGGACTCCTCGTCGGGACGGTCGAATACTTCTCGAAGAGTCACGTCCTCAACCAGGAGTACGACGACGAAGCGCACCCATTCGGTTGGATGCAGGACGGCGTCTTTGAACTCTTTGAGCAGGAGGAGCGACTCCACCGATGGACGACCGAAGAGGATCTCGTTGACGCAGCCGAAGAACTGCCGTAGTTCGGTATCGTTCAAGTGCTCACAACCCTTGACCGTGTTCTCCTTGAGAGGTTCAGTAAGCTCGTTTGGAGAACCCGTTGACTTCGTTAATCCGATTTACGAGACTTATAGATTCTCTCTGTCTCCCTGTGGACCACTCCTCGGCGTTGACGATGTACGCCTCGGCATTGAGGGTGATCAGTTCGTCTCTCGGACTGTCCTCGCTCAATTCGCATTGTAGTTATCGAGAGTATATGTGTCCAAAAATAGTGACGCCTAGACTAGCGACGAGGACAAATACGACTATATCCGATGCGATTAGGTTAGTGACATCATCAAATGCGGCCACTAGCAGAGCAAATACTATCGAACCCAGCGTAACTCGGTTTCCTAATGACCATTTGCCACGGAGGAAAACAGCACTAAGTGATCCTGCTACTATCAAGTATGCCGCTGCCTCAATCATATCCCGTAATCTACAGCTAATCAGATAGAGCGTCATATCTCTTTTTCTGCCTCCGAGTTTGTCGAAGTCTTCAGCCGCTAACGGGGAGGTAAACTATTAGATATCGAAGGAGGCGATTAAACTACTCAATAAAAAACCAAGAAGAGTAATTGCCAACCCGAGATACGCTACCAGATCAACTCCGAAAACGAGACTGAATACGGTGAAATTCGTACCCAAGAGCATTACCTTCACTCCAAAATACGGGGGTGTTGAATCATCCTCAGCACCTTTTGCTGCTCGAACCCGGTTTAAAACGCTCATCTACACCCGCATAGTTTCTCTCAGAGAGTATATTCACCCCGGATAACAGTTCAATACACACCTCGATGGCGTCGTCCACCTCGGCGATGAAGCGTGTTCACCCCGGATAACAGTTCAATACACATATGCACTAACGAGTCTTTTAGATAGAGCAGTAACAAGTACGTCTTCAAAGAGTCGAAGTTTATGGATGTTACAAGGTAAAACCCCGCCGTTCAGGGCGGGAAGGATGTCAATTTCTAGTTGACCTTCTGATACCAGGAGGCATTATTATTCTCGGGCGCACACCCGCCTCTATGCCCTCCATGCCAGTCGCACGAGCCGAATTTCGACGGTGTATTCGTGGGAAGACACCATGGCTGATTGGCCTGTGTCTCGTCCTCGTCAGCCGCCTCCCGACAGCCTTCGACTCGAACGTCGTCCAGGGGCTCGGGACTGCCGTCGCGTTCCCGCGTGCGCAAGCCGCCGTCGCAATCGTCGTTCCCTTTGCTGCTGCCGCGCTCGGCTTCCGCTCAATCATCGGCGAACGCGAGACCGGCACCGCTCGCGTCCTCCTCGGCACCGAACTCTCCCGCGCTGATCTCGTTCTCGGGAAGACGATCGGTCGCAGCGCTGCTCTCGCCGGCCCCGTCCTCGCCACCACCCCGCTACTCGTTGGGTATAGTGTGTTCGCCTACGGCCGCTTTTCACTCCCGATGTTCGTCGGACTGCTCGCTCTCTCGAGTATCTATGTCTTCGCCTGGACAGCCGTCACCGTCGCGATATCGGCCGTCGAGTCCTCAACGACGCGTGCGGCCGCCATCACGTTCGGCCTAACGCTCTTTCTCAGTGTCTTCTGGAGCGATCTGACGACCGCCCTCCTCTGGGGTCTCATCACGGGCTCGTCACCGGGGAACGAAATGGCGAAGCCGGAGCTGTTTCAGGCTCTCAAATGGATCTCCCTTCCGAGCGCCTATTACGTCGTTACCGACTGGCTTTTGGGCGTCCCGGTCGGGCCCGGAAGCGCTGCGCTTCAGGTTAGCGACGCGCTCCACGAGCACGGGACACTCGCAGCGGCGACCCCACCGCTTCCAGCGTGGGTTGGTATCCCTATTCTTCTCGCGTGGCCCACGATCGCACTGCTCGGCGGCGTTGTCGGGATCCGGCGCGGCGATCTCACCCCGGGCGGCAACACTGGTCTCCTTCGACGGCTCTGGACGAAACGCCCGTCAGTTCGCCGATTCGGTGCGATCCCGCTCAGTGCCGTAACCGGCCGTGGGGGCTGGGTCGATGTGCTTCCTGGACGATGGCAACCGCTCGCGCGCCGTGAATTTCGGCGGCTCACCCATCGTCCTGGTATCTGGGTGCTCGGTGCGATGGTCCTTGTTGCCGGCGTGCTCAGCCTTTCCCCCTCGGCACTGATTCGTGACGCGCTCGGGCCACGCGTGCCACTCGCTGGCCTGCAGACGCCGCTCGGATTCCTTGGCGGGGTTGGGACCCTTCTGCTGACCTTCCGTGTTGTCGTCGCTGAACGCGACTCTGGAAGCCTCCGTGTGACTGCTGGAACCGCAATCTCTCGCGGAGAGACCCTCATCGGACTCATTATCGGCCGAGCGAGCGCGATCACACTTCCGCTCGTGCTCGCAGTGATTGGAACGTGTCTCGTCGCTGCACCCCGCTACGGTTTCGTGGCACCGGGCACGCTCCTTGCGTTTCTCGCGGCGACGGTCGTATTCTTCTTCTGTCTGACCGGCCTCGGCGTCGCCCTCTCGACACTGACGCGTCGGCAGTCGCTCGCAGGCATCATCATCCTCGTCTCGGGCGGCCTGTATCTGGCCTGGTTCCAACTCTCGAACGCACTCTATCAGGCACTCACTGGGACGGCAGTGAGTGGCTTTGCCCCACCCGCAAGCCCGACCTATCTCCTGCTTCGATGGCTCCCGCCAATCTCACTCTATCGCGTCGTGACGAACGCGATCCTCGATGTCCCGAACTCCGCCGGGAACGCGATGGGCGTCATTACCGATCTCCAACCGGACGTCTTCACCAACACGGTCGTCGTGAAGACGGCCTATGGCGCGGACGTCCCCGCGTGGTATCTGCATCCGGCTGTCGCGTTCGGGGAACTCCTCCTCTGGTTCGCGCTTCCGGTGGCCGTCGCGATGGTCGTCTATCAGCGACGTCCCCTCGACTGATTACGCGTCGTCGCGGCCACGTGTCGCTTCCCGCTGGGCGTCAGCCATCGCGACGAACGCATCCTCGATAGTGCCCGTGTCGACATTGAACGTCCGGATCGGTGCGCCCGCGTCGGCGAGTGTGTTGAGCGCGTGATAGCGACTCTCTGCACCGCACGCGATCTCGACGCCGGCGTCCGTTCGCGTGACGTATGTGACCCCGTCGACGTTTCGAACGGCCGTGAGTGCGGTGTCGTCGACGTCGGTATCGACGTGGAGGCGGCTCTCGACACCGGCGGTTGCACGGAGTTCTGCGGGGGTGCCCTCGGCGACGAGCTCCCCGTCAGCGAGGAGGCCGACGCGGTCACAGATGCGTTCGACCTGATCGAGGACGTGACTGGAGAAAAAGACCGTTGCGCCACGGTCGCGTTCGGCGGCCACCACGTCGCGAACGAGCCGAACTCCATAAGGGTCGAGACCGGAGAACGGCTCATCGAGGATCAGGAGGTCGGGGTCGCCGGCGATCGCCATCGCGAGCCCAAGCCGCTGTTGCATCCCCTTCGAGTAGCCACCCGCCCGTTGGTCGATTGCGTCACTGAGCCCGACGCGACCGAGGATGGTTTCGGGGTCGCCGGTGGCGTCGTTGGCGTCGAGGATATAGTCGAGGTGCTCGCGCCCGGTGAGCGATCCGTAGACGCCAAAGCGGTCCGGAAGGATGCCTGTGCGGGCGTGAATCGCGCTCGCGTCGTCGCGAACGTCCTGCCCGAAGATCGTCGCCTGGCCCGCGCTCGGACGTGTGTAGTCCATCAGCATGTCGATGGTGGTGGACTTCCCGGCGCCGTTTGGGCCGAGGAACCCGTACACTTCTCCAGTGTGAACGGTGAGATCGAGATCGGAGACCGCGGGGGTGCCATCGTAACGCTTGGTGAGCCCAGCTGTCTCAATGGCACTCATTGGTGCTCACCGCTGGAGTTCGAAGTGACTCGTGGAGTCTCGAAGCTGTTGATCTGGAGGGCCATGCGACTTGTTACTAGGCTGGTATGCAAAAGCGTTCACGGTCAGTACGATGACGCTGGACCGTTGCTGAGACTTCCAAACAGGGACTGGTTTAGTTAGTGCCACCGACTTGGGGCCGCGAGACGTTCAAGGACGGCGTCTGTGAGGACGATGACTGCGAGGAGCGTCCCGACAGCGAGCGTGAGGACGCCGCTCCACGCGACGCCGGGAGTGGTCGCGACCCGGCTGTATGTGGCCCAGCCAGCGACGAGGAGGCAGGGAGTGGCGAACGCAGCGAGGATGATTGTGGGTGTGCGCACGCTAACGGCGCGAAGATAGACTGTACCTGCGAGTACGAGCGGGAGTCCGACGAACAGGACTGTCGTCACCGCCTGATTGTTCAGTGTGAGTTCAGTGATGAGTACGCGGACCGCTGTCGCGACGGCTGGGGGTGGGTCGAGTAGTCCGACGACGAGTGCAGCTACTATCAATATACAGATCGCAAGCACGTACGAGCCATAACAGCTGCTTCGATACCACGTGGATCCCTCTCGGCCTGTCTTCTCTGATGTCATCGTTGGGCTACTGTCTGCGTACGACTACGACCGATAACTCTGGATGAGATACCGACAGAGGCCGCTCATCGTTCCGAGGACGATACCAGCCATGCTACTGAACTGGAGGGTGTTACCGTTTATGTATAAAACGGCTGTAAGAGCGGCTAATAGTACCGTCCCGATTAAGATGCTTTCACCGATGATTCCAATTCGACTTCGTAGTCCACTGCCGTTACTTCTTGACGTTTTCATAACAGTTTATTTCACCCGTTTACCATTAATTGGTCACGTTCTGTGGGGCGTGCCAGATTAGTGGAATGGATGGCCCGCAGAGACGACTCCCGATACGTCTGATGGTGAGACAAATTTACTTTCGTCTGTGACGCCGTAGCCAACAGCACCCACTATCTTCTGATTTGGGACTGTTCCGAAGACGGTGTCAACCTCGTTCACACCGACTGTAACCGAGTCGGTATCGGATATCAGTGCGATAACCGCACCGATAACTGTCACAGCGATCCCGATACCCGCCGACTCGATATAGATGGCGATGGCTGCGGCTGCGGTCGTAATTCCGATATCGTTGACTCGCTGCGTGAACTCAACAGTAACTCCCTTGAACTGATGAGAGTAGTCGCGGTATACCGAGCAGTTCCCTGTCGTTTCACTCACTTGTTTGTGACGCTCAACAACACCCTCGCTATCCATAGGTTGGACCGGCCCTGCTAACGAAGCCCCATCGTTTCCGCTTTCCAAACTCTCGTAGGTTGCCTTATTCACTTCTTGAATTGACAGCCCCTCGGTTTCGCTGGTGTTAGTACTCGTAGTGTCGATCGTCTTTGACCTGGTTTTGGTTTTCTTGTTCACACTCCCTTTGAAGTAAGTCGTATCTTCAACATTCCCTTCCCCATCGTATTCGACTACCTTAACGATGTACCTGATCTCCTTGACGTCGTTAGACACAGTCTGGTTGACCTTCTTGACTTCCTCTACAACTACAGGGGAGTGAGAATCCTCTGTCGCGGTAGCGAGACCCGTGAACCAGGCACCTGTCGTCCCGGTAGCGACTACGCCTCCAACCCCCCGGAGGATACCACGACGGGAGGCCTGGCACTTATACTGCTTCTCACTTAGTACCGACTGTTGTATGCGCTTACTCTGCACATTGTTGCTTTTCTCTTTCATACGTGACGAGCACAGAAAACAAATTGACCAGTTCATATGTTACCCTAATCATCACCGGTGTGCTCAACCTTCTCCCAATTCTGGCACTATGATAGATCACTCAAATATTGATTTTAAATCAAATGGTCTAATATCAAAATCCAGTCGAGAAGTACTATTATCGAGTAGGATAATCTCACAGCCTAATGGCTGATCGTCGTGGCCCGAATCTCAAAGAAAGGTTCATTCAATCCGCTACGGCGTTCTGGACAAGTAATTCGGGACCTCTCATATTCATCCGAGAGCTACTCAGCACCGCTCTTATCGTCGCATTCGTCGGGCTAGTTCTTTTTGCAGTTAGTGGCCTCTGGCCTTCCCTAGTTGCTGTTGAATCTGGGAGCATGCAGCCACACCTGGAGCGCGGTGATCTCGTCTTCGTTATGGAAGAACACCGATTCTCATCGTCGCAGGCGATCAACGGTACCGGAATCGTCACGTACCAGGCCGGCAAGCAGTCTGGCTACAGCAAATTCGACAAGCCAGGAGACGTGCTCATCTATAACCGATTTGGAAACCCGAATCGGACTCCCGTTATTCACCGCGCCCGGTTCTGGGTCAATAAAAGCGAAAACTGGTACAGTAAAACAGATCACGACTACACAGAAGGCGCACAAAGTTGCCGTCAGCTCGAATATTGTCCGGCTCCACACAGCGGCTTCATCACGAAAGGCGACCACAATTCGTATTACGATCAGGTCGGCGGAATCAGCTCTCCAGTAAAACCATCTTGGGTGAAGGGCACGGCAGAATTTCGGATCCCGTGGCTGGGGGAGATTCGACTTCTGGTAGCCGGCTAATCTGCTCCTCGGCTCTCGAAAAGCCACGCTTCAAGTGAACCTGGATCTTTCCCGTCCTCACGAAGCTCTTGCCCCTTCTCGAAGAGCTGTCGCAGCTTTCGTTCGTCCTCCTCTAACTCATCTTGGTCGAAATCTTCGAGACGTCTCTGTATTTCTGCGCTGTCGATGAAAACGTCAAGATCCCTCGGATCGAGGTATTCTACGGTTTGTTTAGGTGCTCCAAGTGCCCCATGCTGTCCTTCTTTGACAAAGGCCCGAACCAAAGTGAATAGCCCCTCTCTATCTTCAGCGAGCTCCTGGGCCCACTGGGTCGGTTTGTCCGAATCTGCCCACTCTGCCCATCGAGTGAGAACCATGTATACATTGGGCGTTTCCAGAAGAGCGTCGTTTGACACCCGCTCTTCAATCAAGCCGACTACATCCTCTTTTAAGTTCTCTACGTGTTCTCTGGCTAGCTTCCTGTCTTCCTGCTTGATCTCGTCACTATTGTACTCTCCGTGCTCCTGAAGCAGCACTCCGAGCAAATACGTGGCAAAGTAGGGGGCCTCTCCCTGCTGAATCGATCTATGCAATAGCTCGAAGCTCTCGTCTTTAGATCGTCCATCCAGAATCTGGAATATCGCTTGAAGAAGATACCCACGATTACCGTCGTCAAACGTATTCCGAGCGGGGTCCGTTTCAATAAGCTTGTCTCCCGCCAAGAACAACCCCTTGACTACCTCGTCGCCATCTTCGATATCCTCCATATAGTTGGGAAGTTGGCTCAAGAACGTATGAGCTAGTGACCGATCGGATTGCGTCTCTTGGGAGGCAAGGTCCCGGAGTTGGGTGGCAAACTTGTTTGCGTCGTCGGTGAGTTTGAGTATGGCTTCGATTTCTCCGATTGGTAGCTCTCCTCTGGGAACTGTTTGTCTGAAATAGTAGGGGAAGACATCGGGATGGCACACTCGCCTTTGCTTTCGATATGTGGCAGTGTCTCTGGAAAAGCTGAGTCCTATCGCCAGCCTCCCGGTTTTGACCTTCGGAAACAGATACCTGAGAAGGATTTGCAGCGGCTCTATCGTTTGTTCCTCTTCATCGAGGTGCTCCCACAGCTCGGAGTAATCCTCGTCCTCTGACGACCTGCTCGACCGCGTACTGACTGTATACCGAGATGGGTTGTCACGAATCTTCTCATAAGCTGGGTTGTGGAAGACCTGGAGTGCTTCTAATCCGACGATATCAATGAAGTTCGCATCGCGCCCCAATGCTTGATACGAGGTATCTATGGCGTTGATTAGCCTGATGACGTCCCTCGGCGTCTGAATCAATGGCTGAACCCCTCTCGGATAGACTGACTGCCACGTGGTGTCGTCGAAAATAACAGCGTCGTCCTGAACGATCTCCTCTAGTCGCTCGGTGAAGAAGTGGTTAAGCGAGCCTTCCGCAGGAGGGGGAACGCGCCGTTGCAGCTGGATAATCTTGTTTAGATACGCCCGTCCGTTTCCAACACCCTGTTCTCCGTCTAATGCCTCGACGACCACTTCTTGGTCAAACGCTAGTACGTAGGTGATGTTTGGGAAATCTGCCACCGCCTTTACGAGGCGAAACATCTGCCGTATCTCAGATTCAGTCAGGCGGTCGATGTCGTCGATAAACACGACGATCTGTTGATCTAATTCTCTAAGGCCCTCCGATATCTCTTCTTTGAGCCCCTCTAGGTCTGGATTTTCTGATTGGAGTGTATCTGAAAGCCAGGCAAGGAATTTTCCGGACGGTATCCCTGTTATCGTAGAAAGTGGGACTCAGGAGAGTCCATCAGCGAGCTTCGAAAGCTTATCGCGGATTTCGTCGTACTCTCCACCCGTGTCTAAGCCTGCGCTAAGCTGGGAGAAGAACTTCTCGATGAGATCTGATTGACCAGAAAACCACCACGGATTGAACTTTGTGATGACCGGTGGATTCTCTTTTTGCCGTAGCTCATACTCCACGAAGTTGAGAATCGTGCTCTTACCAGACCCCCACTGGCCATATATTCCGATGATGAACTCGTTTGAGGGGATTCGCGTATGCACTGTCTCAGCAAGATCCTCTGCGAAGTCGCCGTATCCAAGCCGGTCATATTCCGGCTTTTCTAACGCGGAGTCGGACCGCAACTCCGATTCTTCACTCGACATCTACCGTACTTCAAGCAATCCTATTGCATAGTACTGTGGCTCCAATATATACCGCCTTTCAGCCCCGAATTCACTACTGCCCTTCCCCTTGTACCGTTCCCCATCTATTTGGCGATAAATCATATTCACTTTCAGTGCTCAGCTAATAGCTGGGTTCGTCAACCTCAGATGCGGGATCCCTCATCAAATCCCATAGACGGCCGCCGATGGTACAGTCCAGCAACTACGGCACTTGGGTAGACGCCAATGAGGCGTATTCAGAACGGGTGGACTGACCTTTAGCACCACTGACGACGCGTATCGGGCGTGCTGGCCGAACGGTCGCTTGGGTAGGGAACGAGACTACTGTAGCGAGTGTATACCAGTACTATCGCCGTAGTACACCGCGTCGCCGACGAGGGCGACCGGATACCCACCGAATGAGCCACCCGGAGAGCGCGTCCAGAGCCGTTCACCGGTGGTCGTATCGAAGGCGTGAAGCACGCCGGAGGTCGCTGGGTTCCGTCCATCGGAACAGTCTGCCGTCGCCTGCGAATCGGAGGAGAGACAGACGGTCGGAGAGCCCGGATCGGCACCGCCGGTGACGACGACGTCCCCACCGATGACCGGGCGTCCGAGCATCGCACCGTCGTAGCGCCACTGCACCTCGCCGCTCGCCCGATCGAGCACGACGAGCGACCCGTCCGGTGGATCAGTCGTCGCCCGATAGGGCGTCGCATAGACACGGTCATCAGTGACCGAGATCACACCGAGCCCGTCCCACGAGAACTGCGTGAGCCACTCTTCATCAGCGAACGTGAGATCGTAACAGCGGACCATCCCCGGCGTGTTACCCGTCCTGCTACCGTACTGCGCAGCGAACACCGTATTCCCGACGAGAGTCGCTGAGACGACGTCCGGATGCCACCCCGGCGACATCGTCTGCCGTGTCTGTGGTGCTGGTTCCTCGAGGAGGCCGTCCGTCTGCGCACCGGGGACGAGGCTCTGAACGCGGTCGCGGGTGACGATGACGACCCGTTCATCGTCAGCGACCAGCGCCGGATGCCGGGCTGTTTCAAGCTGCCAGCGGCGGGCACCCGTGTCGGCATGCAGGCCGACGACGTGCTTGTGGCCGGCGACGTAGACCGTGCCCGCCGCTTCGATGACTTGCGCCGCCGATCGTTCCGCGTCGGTCGCGCGCCAGATCTCTTCGCCCGTCGTCGCGTCGAGTGCGATCACTCCCCGGTCGGTACTCACGTAGAGGCGTCCCTCGACGTAGGTGGGCGCGCCACCGACGTCAGCGCACCACTCCCCGGTCCCAGCGCGTGTGATCGCCCGCGTCTCTTCGTCAGAGCTCGCATACACCAGCGTCGGGCCGACAGCGACCGACGACACCGTTCCCGAGACGGGGACGGACCACGCTGTCGTCGGCGAGGACCGTGGTGGAGTAGCGGTCCGGTTTTGGCCGGTGTTCTGGACATCGTATCCGTTCCGTGGCCACGTGTCTGGTGCTGTAGTCGCCAGCGGGATCTGGCGCGCTGCCGTGTCTCGGGTGCCGGTGATCGATCCGAGACATCCGGAAAGTGCGAGTGCGCCGGTGAGCGCGCCCGTTTGGAGGACACGCCGCCGTGAGGCTGTCTCCGTGTCCTTCATCTACGTCACGAGTCGGGGAAGACGCTGTCGGGGTCGCGAGTAGCGAACGGACCAACGCGGCGGCCGTCAGTCGCATACTCGTAGAGAGCGGTGCGCGCGACCATCCCGAGGACCTGCCCCGCAACGATCGCGGCGACGACGACGAGAAGACCGAGGCCGCCGAGGAGCCACGCAGCAGCGCCGTGGAGACCGAGGTAGGCCGCCCCGAGCAGGACGATGCCGACGACCGCGATCGGTAGGACAACGAGTGAGACGCCGAGTGAGGCACTCACGCTCTCACCCCACGTCTGTTTGAACGCGTGCCCGCTCTCACGGAGGATCGTGTGGAGGTCGGCGGTGTCCTCGACGGCGATGACGGGGACGACGAAGAAGGTGAGGAGCCCCCACGCGAGGTCGAAGACGAGGCGAGCGGCGCTCCCGAGGAATCCGAACTTCTCGTCGAGGACGTAGAGGACGGTCCCGAGGGTGGCGGAGGTGAGCGCCCAGACGGCGATGGCACGGCGCGAGCGCCACGCGGACTGCAGGCCGTCGCGAACAGTCGGGTCTTCGCCGTCGAAATACTGGAACGCGCAGTGTGCGACCGCGACGTTGAAGAACGCACCCAGACTCGACGTGAGTGCGAGCCCGATGAAGATCGCGGTGTACTTGATGAGGTCGTTCGTGAATACCGATGCGACGAGGCCGTAGTGGAGGGCGATGCCGGCCGCGACTGCGAAGCCGCTCCCGACGAGCAGGAGACTGCACAGCGGGAGGACTGCGAGGCGGGGGTTCGCCCGGAACACGTCGAGACTCCCGTCAACGACGTCGAGCCCACGACTGAACCGTTCGAACATACGTCGGATGTGCCACTCCGGCATGATAAGCGTACTGATCGGTTACACGGAGTCTGAACGAACCGAACTTCACGCTGATCGGGATGCTCTCCCCGATTCTCAGTAGTCGCCGAGCACGCCCAGCCGGCGCGCGCGCCGCGTCGCGAGACTGAACGCGACGTATCCGAGCGCGAGGTAGCAGCCGGACGTTCCGACGAGAACCGCGAGGGTGAGCGGGTCGAACTCCCAGAGGCGGGTGCCATCGACCATCGCGCGTTGGAGCATCGCGCTTCCCTGCACCAGCGGGAGCAGCCGCGTCCACGGGAGATCGAAGACGGGCGCGGAGATGAGGCCGACGAACGCGAACTGAAGGAGGTTGGCGACGTTCGAGATGCGCTTGTAGAGAACGCTCAGTCCGCCCATCACGAGGCCGAGGCCGAGCGCGCCGGCGAGGGTGAGCGCCGCGACCGGGAGTACCGTCACGAGGTTCAAATTGAGGGTCGTCCCGGTGAGGAGGAGCATGACGGCGAGGACCACCATAGAGGTAGCGAACGTCCGGAAGACGATGGCGATGGACTTCGCGACCACCACCGGGCCGAAGCCGAACGGCGTCATGAAGTGTCGCTCCAGCGTGCCCCAGCTCGCTTCTGACTGGATGTCGTTCATGATCCCCGAATACGCGCCCAGCGAGAGCGTCCACAGGAAGTAGCCGACGATCAACCCCTCGATGGAGTCCGAGAAGGCCTGTCCCGCGACGAGCGTCCCGCCGTAGAACATCAGCGCGAAGAAGAAGACGCCCATGAAGAGCCCGAGCGCCGCGTTCAGCGGATACCGAACCCAAATGAGGAGGTCGCGGTAGATGACGGCTTTCAGCAGGTGGTAGTAGCTACCGGTTCGCTCGGGTGCACGGACGCGCGCGCTCCGGCCAGCGCCACCGCGTTCATCCCGCTCTGTCACCGCTCGCTCCTCGGCGTCCGTCACTGCCGTCCACCCCCCTTACCGTCGGGCGACTCCGCCGACGGAGAGTGGGTACTCAGCGGGTCCCCACTGCTTGCACGCTCGCCGCCCGAGGCCGCGGTCGTCATCTCGACGAACACCTCCGCGAGGTCCGGTTGGACCGTTTCGACGCTCGCGACGTCGAGGTCGTGGGCCTCCATCGCGTCGGTCAGCCGGTAGAACGTCTCCGTGTTCGCGGCAACCTCGAAGCGTACCCGATCGCCGGTGCGCTGGACGTCGGACAGCTGGAAGCGCGCTCGCAAGTCGGCGATCGTCGCGTCGTCGACGCCGCGAGCGGTGATGCGGTAGCCTCTCGTCTCGAAGCCCGCGAGCAGGTCTTCGACGGTGTCGTCGACGATCACGTGGCCGTCGTTCATGATGACGACGCGGTCGCAGACGTCCTCGATGACGTCCATGTCGTGACTGGAGAGCACGAGCGTCAGGCCGCGTTCGTCGGCGAGTCGGCGGAGCTCGCTCCGGAGTTTCAGCGAGCTCTCGACATCGAGGCCGAGCGTGGGTTCGTCGAGGAAGGCGACGGAGACGTCGCCGGCGAGCACGCTCGCGAGCGACACCTTCTGCTTCATGCCGCGCGAGAGGTCGCGGACCGCCGTGTCCGCTTTGTCCGCGAGGTCAAGGTGGTCGAGTAACGCCTCGTGGCGGTCGGTGACGGCGTCGGGATCCTGTCCCCGAATCGCGGCGAAGTACCGGAGGTTCTCCCGAACGGTCAGCCGCCAGTAGTCGTTACGCGCGCCCTCCAGCATGGCGTCGACGTGCTCGTAGGCCGCGCGTGGATCGGCGTGGACGTCGACACCGTGGACGCGCACCTCGCCCTCGTCGGGGAGCACGAGGCCAAGAATCGACTTGATCGTCGTGGTCTTCCCCGCGCCGTTCGGGCCGAGCAACCCCACGACCTCGCCGGGCGCGACGGTGAAAGAGACGTCGTCGACGGCGGTCACGGCATCCTCGCCGTCGCCGAACGTCTTCGTGAGCCCATCGACGTGTATCGCGGCGTCGTCCGGCCCGAGCGACGGGGGCGCCTCGTCCGTGGCCGCCGACGTTTCGTCCGAGAGAAACTGACTGGTGCCGGAGCGACTGTTCGCCATGGATCGTCTCCAGATATCGCACTTTAGAATATAAACCCAGCGCTGGGCTGAAACGCCCCGGGTACGACCCGAATGGGATTCACGTAGCCGTGAAACGGTGCGATGCGGTGGGCGTGTAAGTGGACGGGCAACGCACGCAATTACAATGGTATGTACGTAAACCCTCTCGCGTACCAGCGGCTCTGCGTTCCACTAATGCGAGGGATATATGTAGTGATGGGTCTAGCTCAAACGGCTATTGTACCGTCGTTCGGCGTTCCAGTACGCTGATTCGCCACGTCGTGAGTGTCTCTACGGGCGCATACTGCTCGACCCGAGCGCCACTCCCGGAGCGGACAGACGGTTTACGGCCACGTCAGTGGCGACCGTGACGCAGTCGGTCTACAGCTCCGAGAAGCCACGTCGACCGGACGGTACGCGACATCGATCGGAATCACTATTGAGCGAAGCCGCGGAGTACGGTACGATGCAGTTCGAGCGACCACTCCTCGTCGCCGCGCTCCTCCTCGCCCTCTTCGTCGGCGGCGCCGGCTACGTCGTCCACCAGTACCAGTACGTCGACGCGACGGAGACGACACAGGGGACCGTCCTGACGGCGCAGGTCGATGAGTACACGCGCGTCGGCGGCATCCACCTCACTGGGAACACCGCGTACGACGCGAACCTCACCTACGCGTACACCGTCGGCGGCGAGCGCTTCGTGAGCCACGCGGTCTTCGCGGGGCCCTACACGTCGCTGGGAAACGGCAGGCACACCGCGAGCGTCGTGAATCGATACCGAGAGGGCGGCTCCGTCACCGTCCACTACGCGCCGAACGACCCGTCGAGTTCGTTCGTCGTCGCGCGCTACGGCTTCGTCCCGGGATTCCTCGCGATGGCCCTCGCGCTCTTCCTCGCGGCGGACTTCCTCACGCCGGGAAGCCGGTGGCTCCGTGCCACCTGGCGCTTCCTCACCGATCGGTCCGGGAGCCGCCGGCGTCGACGCGACGACGAGTGGAACGACCCCGACGGCCTCCGCGAGCCGGCGGACACGACGGCGCAGTCGAGCGTCGACTCGGGATACGTGACCGGTCGACTCAAATGGGGCGTCTGGGCCGGGGCGTCCGCGGGGACGCTCGCGCTCGTCGCGCTCTATCGCCACCTCTCCGCACCACCGTACTCGCGGCTGGCGTGGGTCGTCGCACTCGTCGCCCTCGCCGCACCGCTCATCCGAGCCGGACTCGTGTACCGGGATCGTTCCTGAGACGCGGTCGTACACGCCGTCGAGCTCCGCGCTCCACGCCGGATCTCCGATGAGAGCGTCACCCTGTCGAACGCCGGTAACGACGTCACACTCCTCGGAGACGTCTCGAACGCGCGGACCATTCGGGTCGAGAAAGTCGGTTCCACCCGGTTCAGGGTGCGGGCCGAAACGGAGTCACCGTTGACGGCGACCGAACGCCAGCGGGCACGACAGATCGCGCTACGTAACCAGACGTACGAACGGGGCTCACGGCACTGGAGAACTACACCGTCACCGTCGACCCGGTTCACACGCTCGCTCTTCCATCGGAGCAGGCGGGCGGATATAACGCGACCGAGACCGGCGAGTCCGCGGATACGGGCGATGCCTTCACGATCGCAAACGTCACTAGCGACGACGGGTACGGGACAGTTGTCGTCCACCGTGAGCCGGCGTATGCGACGGACCGAGCAGTCGTCCAGATTCAACAGCCCGGCGCACCACAGCGACACGAGCTCGCGTACTCGGTGCGGGTCGATTTGGCGAACGGCACTGTGACGATGGTTACGGATTGGGACGCGATTCGCGCGAACTCGTCGGCGGTCGATTCAAGGGGCGTTCAGAATGTGACCATCTCACCGTCCCGAGACGGCGAAGTCGGCACGCGTATCGAACACCCACACGGTCGTTCCGAATGGGGATGACCCCGAGAAGTCCTCACCGCAGTCGGTTTCGTACTGCTGCTCGGCTATCGGTTGCGACGAACTGGCGCCGCGGATGGCACCGCCGGTCGTATGCCGAACGGAAACGACGCGTAGCCTACCCGCACTACCCCGGATTACTCGACCGCCGTCGACGACCGGCGTCATCGGCCATGTATCTGGACCGGAAAGACCTACAATCGACACGAGCCCTCGGTAATCCATGTCCCCCGCGTTCCCCCTCATCACCACCCTCGGAACGATACTCCTCTTGGTCGTGTCCGTCGCCGTCAGCGTGTGGGTCGCCCTCGATGCCCGCGCTCGCGGAAATCCACACCCGCTCTTCTGGGCCGTCTTCGCACCACTCTCCGGCGTCCTCCTCCTCTACTACGTCGGCTGGTGGCGCCGCAAACACGACCGGGAACGGTCGCCGTCCCGACGAGAGCAGTATGCGGCAGTCGTCGCCGTCGCTGGCGTGGGGGGCTTTCTGGTCTCCGCCGTGGTGCTTCCACCCGATCCTGTCTCGCAGATGCTGTTCTGGCCGGTCGCGTTCGTCGCGTGCCTGCCGGTCGCGTACTGGCTGATTGTTCGGCGCCACATCACGCCCTGACCGACGTCGTGACTTCCCAGCCCTCAACCACGCCGCGGAGGGCACTGCCGACGAGGGCTCTGTGAGGCACCGAACCGTGGACTCACTATTCCAGCCATACCTAATTCTCACTGATCACCGCAGACAGTCGAGCCCGGCAGGGTCGGCGTCACTAGACGGGACCCAACGTTCATACATACGGGGGGAGATACTTCGCTATGGACATCGGTGAGGCGAGTAAGCGGTGTAACGCCGTGCTCTCACACCTTCAACGGGCGGTCGTCGCCGACGAAGCGGTCCTCGAAGACGTACTCGTCGGTGTGCTCGCCGGAGGGCACGTCCTGCTCGAAGACGTCCCCGGGACTGGGAAGACTCTGACCGCCCGCAGCCTCGCCGCGACGCTCGGTCTCGACTTCGCTCGCATCCAGTTCACCCCGGATCTCCTTCCCAGCGACATCACCGGCACTTACGTCTACGACGAACACGAGCAGTCCTTCGACTTCCGACGAGGCCCGATCTTCGCGAACGTCGTGCTCGCCGACGAGATCAATCGCGCACCGCCCAAAACGCAAGCCGCCCTCTTAGAGGCGATGGAGGAAGAGCAGGTGACCGTCGAGGGCGATACCCACCGGCTCCCTGAACCGTTCTTCGTGCTCGCCACCCAGAACCCGGTCGAACAGGAGGGCACGTTCGAGCTCCCGGAAGCGCAAGTAGACCGCTTCACGATCAAAACTGCTCTCGGCTATCCCGATCGTGACGGTGAAGTCGAGATTCTCGACCGACGACTCGGGCGCACGACGCAGACTCCCGACCTCGACGCGCTCCTCTCACCCGACGGGGTCCGTGCTCTCCGAGCAGCCTGTGAGACCGTCCGCGTCGGTGACGACGTCGTCGAGTACATCGCGGACCTCGCCCGCGCGACCCGCGACGACCACCGCGTCCACGCTGGCGTGTCTCCCCGTGGAACCCAGCGGCTTCTCGAGGTCAGTCGCGCGCGTGCCATCATCGGGGGACACGACTTCGTGACGCCCACCGACGTCAAACGCGTCGCTCAGTCGGTTCTCGCGCACCGTCTCGTCCTCACCTCGCAGGCCACCGTCGAAAACGTCGATAGACACCGCATCATCGCCGACATCGTAGATGGACTCGTCGTCCCGACTATCGAAGAGCCCGCGTGAGGAAACGACCGCGGTAACCGCTACCGCGCGGTTTCGTGCTCCAGTCGCGGCGGTGCAGTCGAGGAGACGGTTGGGAGGGTGGGCAGCGAACTGAGCGAAGATGTCCGACTGATGGCGTGACGTGTACGCCATCGAGAGGGGGATATCCGTCTCAGGTGTGGCCAAGTCGTTTTCGGGCGAGCGAAATGGGGCGCAGCCAGACGAGGCCGCCGGCGAGACAGAGTGCGACGACCCAGATGAGAACTCCGAGGGTCTGATCGGTCGGTGGGACGGGAAGTCCTGCGAGAGCCCAACCGACGTACGCGAGGAGCCACCCGGTGAGTGAGAAGGCCCACACCTGCGAGTACGAGACGGGGAGATGGCCGGTGGCGAGTAACAGCCCGACGATGGCTCCGGGGACGAGCGAGACGACGAACAGCCACGTCGGCTGGACGCTGTACCCGACGAGCGCGGCGCTCAGCTCACTCATCGGGAGTGAAAGCAGTATCGTAGAGCCGACGACGATCCCCGCCTGCTCGAATCAGTCCGGGAGGGCCATGGACGCGTCTTCCCTCTCACAGAAGATAGGTGTATCCCCTCAGTCGCGGGACCGGCTCCCCACGTTTATGGTGGTCCTGTGCGACTACGACGCCATGGAACGGTTCTACGTATTTTACACATGCATGGCGATCTACGGTACAGTCTTCGCAACGGGGGCAATCCTCACTCTCGTCAATGGAAGCGCGAGCCTCCCACTCATCTCGGGTAGCATCGCCGGTGTCGGGATGGTACTTGCGTCCATATACGAGCTGTTCACCGGCTCCCCGTCCGACTTCGAGATCGGCGACGTCGGGTTCTGGGCCGTGGTTTCGGGTGTCGTGGGGTTTCTCCTACTCCAGATCCCCGGGCTACTCTGATCGTGGAACGTGACTGCGCGAAAGAGATGGCGAACACGCTCTCCAAATCGCCCACGACTGATGCATCCCCACATCGGGTACGAGTGGCGGCGAACCCGGAACGGTCCAACCCTTATTACGGCGCGTCACTAAACGAGTCCACGTACGCCGCCAGACATGAATCGTTCCCACCTCGCAGCCCTCCTCGTTACCGTGTTCGGGCTCGCCGTCCTCGGAGCCGCAGCCGGTACGCTGCACGCGGCGCACCCCGCCCAGACCGCCGCTTCGAGCCCTTCTGGATCGCCGGGGACGAGTGGCTCGAACGGGACGCCCTCGAACGCGGAGACTCCGACCGGCACGCAGTCAGCAGGCCACTACCTCCTTCCGGACCTCAGCGTCCCGTCCGGGCTCGCGACCGGTTCGACCCACGCAACGAGTGCGTTCGCCCGTCTCGCAATCGCCGCGCTTCTCCTCCTCGTCGGTGGGGCCCTCGTCCTCTGGTGGCTCACCGGTGACGATGGGTCCGCGCCCGTCGAACCGACCGCGACGCCCACCGACTACTCCGACGACCCGACCGAGCACACCCGGTCGCCCGAGGCGACGCACGTCCCCGCAGATAACGACGTCTATCGAGCGTGGCAGACGATGGTCGCGATCGCCCGCCCGGATGACAGCCGCCACAAGACGCCGCGCGAACTCGCGGACGCCGCCGTCGACGCTGGCCTCCCCGCGTCCGCCGTTCGAACCATCACACGCCTCTTCCGAACCGTCCGCTACGGCGACGCGCCCCCGACTCCAGACCGAGAACGCGACGCCCGGCGCGCCCTCCACACGATACGACACGCCGACAACCGGGGCGAGACCGACGACGACCCCGAACGACCGGGCAAATGACGGGGTCACGCCGCCCACTCCTCGTCGTCGGGCTCGTCGCGAGCCTTCTCGGCGTCTGCCTCCTCGTCGCACCCACACTCGGGAGCGGATTCACTCCGACCGGGGTCGGCCGCACAGCACCGTTCGCACTCGGTGGCGTCGTCGTCCTCCTCCTCGCCGGCGTCTACTTCCTCACAGACGTTCTCTCGTCGTCCACTGACCAGGGAGACGACGCGGAGACGCAGCCCCCGGAGACGCCGACACCCGAGCGCCGTCCCCACTACGAATCGCTCGGCGAGTCCTTCGCCCGCCGCCTCGACGGCATCTCTTGGACGGACCGCCGCGAAGCGGCGCCCACGGCCCGTATCCGTCTTCGTGACGATCTGCGAGAGATGGCGAGACGGGCGCTCACCGACAGCGACCACCGATCGCGCAACGAGATCGAATCCCGCCTCGATACGGGTACCTGGACCGCAGACTCGGATGCGGCGGCCTTCTTCACCGGCGACATCGTCCCGGAACTCTCCATCCGGCAGCGGCTTCGCTCCCTGTGGTCGCCGGAGGCGGTGTTCGCGCGTCGCGCGCGACACGCCGTCGCCGCCCTCGCGAACCGCACCACGAACACACCCGTTGTCCCCGCCCTCCGTGAAGGAACGACGCCTGGGCAGTCGCCACCACCGGTTTCGGTACGAGAGTACTGGGGGCCGAACGATGAGACGGCGCGAGAGCGGCGGGCGAGTCGGGCGAGCGACGTCGTCGTCGCCGCGCTGGCGCTCGGCGGCCTCGGCATCCTCACGCTGACGCCCTCGCTGCTCTTGCTCACGACCTTCGGCGTGATCGTCGCCGGCTACGCCCGCGTCGCCACCCCGCCAACGGAATCGGTCAGCGTCTCCCGCGCGCTCGACATCGAGACACCCGCCCCGGGGACGGAGGTCACGGTCACGATCGGCATCGAGAACACGGGTTCGGAGACGCTCGCTGACCTCCGCGTCATCGACGGCGTCCCGCCCGGACTTCGCGTCACCGAGGGGTCGCCGCGATTCACGACCGCCTTACGCCCCGGAAAGAAAGCCTCGTTCACCTACTGCGTCGAGGCCGTGCCCGGGCACCACGCGTTCGGGCCGATGCTTGCCATCACGCGCGACGTCACCGGACTCCACCGCCGCGAGTCCCTCGTCGAACCCGCCCTGACGACACTCACCTGCCACCGGCCTCGCCGGCCCGCCGCGATAGCGGGCCATCGCCGTCGCACGACGCCGCTCCCGGGTGCGTCGCGCTCGAATGCCGCGGGTGCGGGCGTCGAATTCCACTCCGTCCGCGAGTACCGACGGGGCGACCCGCTCTCGCGCGTGCACTGGAAGCAGCGAGCGAAGACGGGCGAGTTCACCACGATCGATTTCGACGAGTCCCGGCTCACGCGCGTGCTCGTCGCCGTCGATACCCGTCGTGAGACGTATCGGACGGTGGGGCGTGACGCAGATACGCCCCTCGCTCGCGCGAGCATCGCGGCAGCGCACGACGTCTCGATGGCGCTCCTCGACGAGCAGATCCCGGTCGGACTAGTGGCGGTGTCCCCGCGCTCGTGCTGGCTCGCGCCGCAAGCAGGGGCGACCCACCGCGCTCGGATCCGGACGCTGCTCACGGAGGACGACGCCTTCGACTGGACGCCGCCCACGGCCGACTTCGACGCGGAGCACGCGCTGAGAGTGATCACGCGGCAGACGCAGACCGCGACGCAGATCGTGGTCGTCTCTCCGCTCCTCGACGATCAGGCCGTTCAGCTCGTCCGGTCGCTCGACGCGCACGGCTACGCCGTCTCCGTACACTCCCCCTTCCCGGCCGAGGAGTCCGCGTCGCTGTCGGCTGGAGAGGGATACGCGGTGTTGATGCGGGGGGTCCGTATCAAGACCCTTCGAAGCGCCGGGATTCACGTCCGGACGGCGGACACGCTCGAACCAACGCGGAGGGGAGAATCATCGTGACCCGGCGTCGACGGGGGCGAGTGCCGCGGGTGAGCGCTGGGGTCTCCCTGATCGCCGGACTCGGTGCTCTCGTCGTGATCGCGGTCTCGATTCCGACGCTCGTCGGTGGCGTCCTCGGCGTCTGTCTCCTCGCGGCCGGCTTCTTTCGGCAGTCACGACTGCTCGTCGATGGCGGAGGAGCGGCGTTCGTCGGCGGACTCGTGTTCGCGGGTCTCGCGGGGATGGCCCCGAGTCTCGTACTGATCGCGGCGGTCCTCACGGTGATCGCGTGGGACGTCGGACGGACCGCATTGGGGATTGCCGCTGAAGTCGGTGACTCCTCTACTACCATCCGGATCGAGCTCGTCCACGCCATTAGTAGTATCGCCGTCTTCGCCGCCGGAGCGATTACCGGCTATGCCGTGTTCATGCGGACACTCGGTCAAGGGTCCGTGTGGGCGCTCGCGGCACTTCTCGCCGGCGCGTTCGCGCTACTCATCGCCTTAGGCTCGTGACGGGTGAGTGCTCGTCGTCTCTCGACAGGTCGGGTCGCGGATACGGCGCTCGTCAGCGATGACGGTGGATTCGTCGGACGCAGTAGACACGACGAGAGATGGCAGTAACCGGTCTGTAAGCGTCTTCGGAGGGCGGATAGAGTGACTCTTCGAGACGAGTGAAGTCCACCGGCCGAGGTAGGTTTTGGCTGACCTAAGAACCGAAGCAAATATAGTTCTTTAGGCGAGCCTAAAGCGCATGGCAGACGACGACGCGGAACACGAAGCACCGACGCGGAGGGAGTACGTGACGTACGGCGGGGCGGTCGTCGGCGGCGGCCTGCTCGCCGGCTGTTCGGGCGGCGGCGGGATGGACGAGACGACCACGACTGTGGGTGGAGACACGACCACAGAGGCGACGACTCCGAGCGATTCGTCGTACTCGGTGACGATGGCGCCGATGGGTGACGTCGAGTTCACTGAATCGCCGCAGGCGGCATTCACCATCCTCGCTCATCACGCCGACATGGCGCTCGCGCTCGGGCACGGTGATGACGTTAACGCCATCTTCAATCCCAGCCTGTTCGAGGGACTCTACAATCGGTTCCTGAACGGGCTCGATGGCGTTTCCGTCCAGTGGGCGGACCTGTACGGATCGTGGAATCCGGGAAAGGAGCAACTCTACGAACTGGACAGCGACGTTCATCTCGCCGATCCTGCGAAGGTCGCGACGATGGACAGCTGGACTACCGCAGACATCGACGAAGTCCACGAGAACGTCGCACCGTGGTTCGGAAATTCGTTCAGTGGCCAGCACGGTGAGCCCCCCGCTGAATGGGCGGATGACTACGAGTACTACGACCTCTGGGAGATCTTCGAGCGCGTCGCCCGGGTCTTCCAGGAGGAAGAGCGATATCAAGCCCTCGCAGCGGTCCACGAGGACCTGCTATCGACGATTCGGTCGAACCTCCCGCCCGCGGACGAACGACCCCGAACGGGACGGGTGCTCATCTCCCCGTCCGGTGTGAGTGAGGGAATCTGGGCGTACAGTATGAACGGCCCGGGATTCTATCGGGCGCACACGCGGGCCCTGGGTGTCGAAGACGCGTTCGCCGATATGCGGGTCGGCGCGCAAATCGACCTCGAAGCACTCGTCGAAGCCGACCCGGACGTCATTCTGCGAACGGGTGGCGTCTCACCGGGGGCGAACTGGACACAGGTCAAGACCGAACTCCGTACCGACTCGGTCGCCCAACAGATACCGGCCGTCAAGAACGACCGCATCTATCCACTCGGCGTTCGGTTCGGTGGCCCCATTATGAACCTCTTCCAGCTCGAGATGGGCGCCAAGGAGCTCTATCCCGAGCAGTTCGGCGAATGGCCGGCGTACGACGGTGGAGCATACCCCGACTTTTCCAAGGAGGACCAGCTGTTCGACCACCAACGCGTCGCGGACATCATCAAGGGAGAGTTCTGAATATGAGTGACAACACCGACACGAATACAACAGAAGCACCGACGCGACGAGATTATGTGAAGTACGGTGGGGCGGTCATCGGCGGGGGGCTGCTCGCTGGCTGTTCCGGCGGTGACCCCAGCTCAACGACCTCAGGGGCAACGACGGCGGACGAGACAGAATCCACGACGACATCCGAAACGAGTTCGCAGAGCGGGCAGTCTTACTCGGTGGCGATGGCGCCGATGGGCGAGGTCAGCTTCGACTCTGTTCCAGAGGCCGTGTACACCGGGCTGCCGAACACGGCCGACATGGCGATCGCGGCCGGGAAAGCGGACGCCATCAACTCAATCTACTTCCCCGAGTACCACGGCACGTTACTGAACCACTTCTACGAGCGGCTGGACGGCGTCTCGCTCGACTGGAAGAACCTCAAAGACTCGTGGGGGCTCGGGAAGGAGGGATTCTACGAGCTCGACAGCGACGTTCACTTGACCGACCCGGCCTACGCCACGACGTTGGACTCTCTCGATCAGGCGGACATCGAAGAGATCCGCGAACAGATCGCGCCGTGGTTCGGGAACTACTACAGCAACACGCATTCGACGCCACCGACGCAGTGGGCAGACGGGTACCAGTACTACTCGTTGTGGGAGATCTTCGAGAAGGTGGCCGAAGTTTTTCAGGCGAAAGAGCACTATCAGGCCCTCTACGAGGAACGCCAGCAGCTGCTTTCGACGGTGGAAGAAAAACGCCCGCCGAAGGACGAGCAACCGACCGTCGCGCTCACCTTCCCAGTCGAAGACCACGTCGGCGTCTTCCATCTGAACGCGCCCGGGTTCCTCGCCGCAAACACCCGTCCGCTCGGTGCGGTCGATGCATTCGCCGACATGGACTTCGAGCGGAACGCCCAGGTCGATATGGAGGCGATGGCAGAAGCGGACCCGGACGTCGTCCTCGCGCTGTTCCGACTCTCCTCAAGCTACAGTATCGCGGAGACGAAAAAGCGGTTCCGGGACGACCCGGTCGGGCAGACGATTTCGGCCGCGAAGAACGACCGCATCTACGCACAGGGCGTCAGATACCAGGGACCAATAGTGAACCTCTTCCAGACGGAGATGACTGCCAAGCAGCTCTACCCCGAACAACTCGGCGAGTGGCCCGGGTACGTCGACGGTGAAGACTACCCCGAGATTCCCGAGAGTGAGCAGCTATTCGACCGCGAGCGGGTCGCGGACATCGTTAACGGAGAGATCTGACCGTGGGTGACGACGACGAGAAGACGACTGAAACGCCGATGCGGCGTGCTTCGAGCGAGCGCCAGCGAGCGGGACGTCGTCGAGGAAGTGGGCGAATCGAACGGACTCGACGGGAGTACGTGAAATACGGCGGCGCGGTCGTAGGTGGGGGACTGTTCGCGGGATGTTCCAGCCAACCGACGGGTGAATCGACGCAGACAGCGGAGACGAGTCAGGCGACCGAGCAGGGGAGCGAGACGACCTCGACGACGGAGTCTGATTACACGGTCGACCTATCGCCCGTCGGCACGGTCTCGCTGGAGGAACCCCCGACGAACGTGTTCACCCACTTCCCGTGGTTCCCGGACATGGCCAGTGCGCTCGGTCGGGGTGAGACCATCAACTACCTCTGGTGGGACGGGACCGTCGCGGGTCTCGAGTACTTCACCGCCGGATTCGACGACTTCGAGATCGAGTGGGCGGACAAGGCGGGGGAGTACGGCTTCGCGAAGGAGCAGCTGTACGAACTCGACAGCGATCTCCACCTCGTCGACCCCGCGTGGGTAACGACGGAGGACAATTGGAACCGAAGCGACATCGACGAAGTGTCGAACAACGTCGGGCCGTGGCTCGGCAACTACTACAGCAACTACCACGCCACGCCGCCGGAGGAGTGGGCCGACGGGTACGAGTACTACTCGCTGTGGGAGTTGTTCGATCGCGTCGCGACGCTGTACGGGGAGCGAGAACGGTACGAAGCGCTCGCGTCCGTCCACGACGACCTGCTCGGGACCATCGAAGACCGGCTGCCGCCGGAGTCGGAACGGCCGACCGTCGCGTACCTTTCCCTCAGGGAGGACCTGGCCGACATCTACCGGCTCCGACTGAACGCGCCCGGCTACTGGAACGCCCACACCCGGCCGCTCGGCGCGATCGACGTGTTCGGCGGTGCGGAGTTGGAGGGTCCGTTCAAGCGACTCGACACGGAGGCGCTGCTGGACGCCGACCCGGACGCGATTCTCACACTCTGGACGGTCACGGAAGAGGTCGATTTCGAACAGATGGAGCAGAATCTGCGAGACGACCCCGTGGGAAGCGAGTTGGCCGCCGTGCAGAACGACCGGGTGTACGTGCAGGGGACGCGCTGGCAGGGGCCGTTAATGAATCTCTTCCAGCTTGAGATGACCGCCAAACAGCTCTACCCCGAGCAGTTCGGAGCGTGGCCTGACTACGAGAACGGCGACTCCTATCCGGCGTTCGGTCCCGACGAGCAGTTGTTCGATCACGAGCGGGTCGCGGACATCATCAACGGTGACATCTGACGATGACCGACGACGACGCGAACACGACAGCAGCACCGACGCGGCGCGACTACCTGAAGTACGGCGGGGCGGTCGTCGGCGGCGGCCTGCTCGCCGGATGTGCAGGCCAGTCCGAGTCCGGGGAGACACCGACCGAGAGGGATGAGAACGAGACAGACACGTCGACGCAGGCGGACGAGAGCTACTCGGTGACGATGGCACCGGCGGGAACAGTCAAGATCGAAGAGCCGCCGACGAGCGTAATGGTGTACAACCTCCTGTACGCCGACATGGCCGTCGCATACGGCTACGGGGACGCGGTGAACTCCCTCGGATTCAGCACGGATGTCGGGGGCGCGCTCGATGCGTTCTACGCGCACCTCGATGGTGTCTCCTTCGATTACGAGAGCCTCACGCAGCTCAACACTGGATCGGGGAATCTCACCGTCGATATGGAGCTGTTTTACGAACTCGACTCCGACCTCCACCTCGTCGATCCCGCGCTCATCGCCTCGTTTGACGGCTGGACCGTCGACGACGTCGAGGAGATCACGGAGAACATCGCACCGTTCTTCGGGAACAACTACAGCCGCCGGAACACCGAACCACCCAAACCCTACCGAGATGACTACGAGTACTACACACTCTGGGAAATCTCGGAGAAGGTAGCGAAGGTCTTCCGGGCACAGCAGCGATACCAAGCGCTCGCGTCAATACACGACGATCTGCTCGCAACGATCCGGTCAAACCTTCCCCCGGAGGGTGAGCGGCCGACCGTCGGGTCGGTGATCTACATGGGTGAGACGTTCTACCCCGCGAAAATCAACACGCCTGGATTCGCGAACGCGCACACTCGGCCGTTGGGCGCGACGGACGCGTTCGCCGGAGGTGACATCAGCTACGAGTCGTCCTACGATTTCGAGACGATGGTCGAAATCGACCCGGACGTCATTCTGCATCGCTACGGATACTCCTACTACGACGTCGAGTCCCTCCGCAAGGAACTGTCGAACCACGCGGTCGGCCAACAGCTCTCGGCCATTCGGAACGGCTGCGTCTACGCTGGCGGGAACCCACTTCAGGGGCCAGTCATGAACCTCTTCCAGCTAGAGATGACCGCGAAACAACTCTATCCCGATATCTTCGGCGACTGGCCGACCTACACGGGTGGATCGTATCCCGAGATCGCCGAGAGCGAGCAGTTATTTGACCGACAGCGGGTTGCGAACGTCATCAACGGAGGCATTTAAACATGAGTAACAACGACGAGACGGGTACGACGGAGGCACCGACACGTAGGGAGTACGTGACGTACGGCGGGGCGGTAGTCGGTGGCGGACTCCTCGCGGGCTGTTTCGGGCGTCAAAATGACGCACCGTCGAACGGAGAATTGACGCGGGGGCAAACAGAGACGCCCGACGGTGAATCGTACTCGGTAACGATGTCGCCGGTGGGCGAGGTCTCTTTCGAAAGCGTTCCGGAGAGCGCCATGGTGTACAGTCAACTGTACGCGGACGCCGCGGTCGCGCTCGGCCACGGCGACGCCGTCAACTCCCTCGGCTTCTCGTGGTACGGCGACATCCTCGACTTCTACCTCGACTCCCTCGACGTCGTCTCGCCCGACTGGGAGTCGCTCCCGCAGATCTACAACGACGGCCTCGACAAGGAGATCCTCTACGAACTCGACTCGGACGTCCATTTCATGGATCCGACGTGGGCTCAGAGTTCGTCGTTCGGGTGGAGTCAGGCGGACGTGGACGAGATCGTCGAAAACGTCGGTCCGTGGTTCGGAAATTACTACAGCAGGCTCAACGGCTCCCCGCCGGACGCCTACGCGGGGTCGTACGAGTACTACGAGCTCTGGGAGATCGTCGAGAAGGTCGCGCAGGTGCTTCGAGAGGGGGCGCGCTACGACGCGCTCGCGGCGGTCCACGCCGATTTGATGAGTGAGATCGCCTCGAAGCTACCGGGGGAGCGACCGAGCGTCGCGCTCACCATGCACAACGAGGAGGAGTTCCGCGTGTACTTCCTCAACGATCCCGGGTACGCGCGTTCGTTCACCCGACCGTTCGGGGCCACGGACGTGTTCGCCGAGGCGGGTGGCCTCGAGGAGAACTCCGGTTGGCTCGATTTCGAAGGGATGCTGGATCTCGACCCTGATGTGATCCTCCAGTTCTGGGGAATCACCCCTGACACCAACATGGCAAAGATGCAGGCAGCACTGGAGTCCCACCCCGTTGGTCGAGAGTTGACCGCCGTTCGAAACGACCGCGTCTACGCCTCTGGAGTCGGCGGGCAGGGGCTGATCATGAACCTCTTTCAGCTGGAGATGACGGCGAAACAGCTCTTTCCCGACGCGTTCGGCGAGTGGCCGGGCTACGTGGACGGTGAGCCGTACCCGGACATTCCCGAGGGGGAGCAGTTGTTCGACCGCCAGCGCGTGGCGGACATCATCAACGGAGACATCTAACAATGAACGACGACACCACTCGATACGAGGCACCAACGCGGCGTGACTACCTGACGTACGGCGGCGCGGTCGCGGGTGGCGGCTTGCTCGCCGGGTGTAGCGGGCAGTCGGATTCGGAGTCTACGCCAACGACGGACACACCGACTGATTCAACGAACACGACCACCACCGGGGACGAGTCGTATTCGGTAACGATGTCACCGGCGGGGACCGTCGAATTCGAGAAGCCGCCGGAGAGCGTCTTCACCGATCTGACCCATCACGCTGGGATGGCACTCGCAGTTGGCCGAGCCGATGCTGTCAACGCGACCTGGGGCGGTGAAACAGCCACTCAAATTTGGAACAGTTACCTCGAACGCATCGACGGCGTCTCGATCGAGTGGAGCGACCTTCCGAATTCGTTTAATCCCGATAAGGAACTCCTCTACGAACTCGGCAGCGATCTTCATCTCGCAGATCCGGCATACATGACGTGGATGGATTCGCTGGATCGCGCCGATATCACTGAGATTCGAGAGAACGTCGCACCGTGGTTCGGCAACACCTTCAGCAACACACACGGTTCCCCGCCCGAAGAGTGGGCCGACGTATACGAGTACTACACCCTGTGGGAGATCTTCGAGCGAGTCGCCAAGGTCTTTCAGTCCGTGGATCGCTACAGGGCACTCGCGGATATCCACGCCTCCGTGCTCGCGTCGATCGAGCGAAACCGTCCGCCCGAAGACGACCGACCGACAGCAGTGACACTCAAAGTGGTCGACGAGTCACTGTGGGTATACCCTCTCAACGCGCCGGGCTTCACCTACGCACACACGCGGCCGCTTGGAGCAACAGACGTGTTCCCAGACTTATCGAGAAGCCGCCAGATCGATTACGAGACGCTGATCGAACACGATCCCGACGTCATCCTCGTCGCCGAGACGATGGGACAATCCGGGATCGAGAACGTCCGGACGATGTTCGAGGAGGACCCCGTCGGCCAGCGGCTCAGCGCGGTCACCAACGACCGCGTATGCGCCGGCGGCATCCGGAATCAAGGACCGGTTATCAACCTCTTCCAGTTGGAGATGACCGCGAAACAACTGTATCCCGATGCCTTCGGTGAATGGCCGACGTACACGGAGGGGCCGTACCCCGAGATTCCCGAGAGTGAACAGCTATTCGATCGCGACGAGGTAGCGAACATCATTAACGGAGATCTCTGAACATGAGTGACAACAACGATACGAGGACGACAGACGTACCGACGCGGCGTGACTACCTGACGTACGGCGGCGCAATCATTGGCGGCGGCCTGCTCGCTGGCTGTACCGGCAGCGCCGGCGAGTCGACGACGACCCCAGCGCCTGATTCGACGACCACGACGACGCAGGAGGACGAACCATACTCGGTGACGCTGGCGCCGGCAGGTACCGTCGAGTTCGACCAGCCGCCGGAGAGCGTGTTCACGATCCTCGTCCATCACACCGATATGGTCGTCGCGCTCGGTCACGGCGACGCGCTCAACGCGATGTACAGTCCCGCCAACTTCGAGGGCAACTACGACAAGGTCCTCGAACGCCTCGACGGGGTGTCTGTCGATTGGGCGGACCTCTACAACTCGTGGAATCCGGACAAAGAGATCGTCTACGAGCTCGACAGCGACGTTCACCTGGCCGATCCGGCGTACGTCTCGACGATGGACGCGTGGGATACCGCGGACGTCGAGGAAGTCCGAACGGCGGTCGCGCCGTGGTTCGGAAACGCGCTGAGTCGGAACCACAGCGAACCGCCGGCGGACTGGGCGGACCAGTACCAGTACTACACGCTCTGGGAGATATTCGAGCAGGTCGCGGAGGTGTTTCAGGAGCGGGCGCGGTACGACGCGCTCTCGGAAGTCAAAGCCGACCTCGATGCGACGATCGCAGCGAACGTTCCGTCGAACGACGAGCGTCCGCGAACAGCCCGTGTGATGATGTCTCCGGACCTGGACTCGATCTGGGTCTTCCACATGGACGGTCCCGGGTTCATCCGTTCGCACACGCGTCCGTTCGGCGTCGACGACGTGCTCGCGGACATCCCGGAGAGCGATACGATCGGCTTGGAGGCGCTCGTCGAGGCCGACCCGGAGGTCATCCTCGTCGAGAACGCGTTCGCTCGGGCGGACGATTGGCGGGCGCAGAAGCAGAACCTCCGCGACGACCCGGTCGCCAGCGAGATTTCCGCGGTGAAGAACAACCGCGTCTATCCCCTTAGCGCCCGGTACGGCGGCCCGATTATGAACTTCTTCCAGCTGGAGATGGTCGCCAAGGAGCTCTACCCCGACCGGTTCGGCGCGTGGCCCGACTATACTGGCGGTCCGTACCCCGAGTTCCCGGCGGACGAGCAGCTCTTCGATCGACGACGCGTCGCGGACATCATCAACGGGGAGTTCGAAGCATGACCTCACGTGATACGACGACGGAGGAGGTGTCGACGCGCAGAGACGTCCTCAAGGGCGGCGGCGCGATCGTCGGTGGGGGACTGCTCGCCGGGTGTGTCGGTACAACGAGTAACGAACCGACTAGCACAGCCGCGACGAGCGACGCGAGTACCGACACCGCCACGACGGCAACCGGGTCCTACGCGGTTACGCTATCGCCGGTCGGGGACGTGGAGTTCGACAGCGTTCCATCCGATTTCCTGACGTACTACCCGTTGTCGGCGGGTACTGCCGTCGCGCTCGGCCACGGTGAGTCGATCAACGCCATCGGATACGACAAACAGCTGTTCGGCAACACGGTCTCCTACTACTACGACCGCCTCGAATCGGTCACCTTCGAGTGGGAAGACCTCGGCCGAGTCACGTCGGCTGACGACCCGGGGGTGTTGGATATGGAAGCGTTCTACGAGCTCGATAGCGACGTTCACTTCCTCGATCCCGCGCTCCTGCGGAGTTCATCGTTCGGGTGGAGCGAAGAGGACATCGACGCGATCGCGGAGGACGTCGGGCCGTGGTTCGGGAACTACTACAGCCGAACAAACGCCGATCCGCCCGACGCCTACCGCGATGGCTACGAGTACTACACGCTCTGGGAGTACATCGAAAAGATCGCCGCCGTTCTCCGGGAAGAGGAACGCTATCAGGCGTTCAAATCGATGCGCGATGACCTCGTCGCCCGGATTCAGGCGAACCTCCCGCCGGAATCCGAACGGCCGTCAGTCGCTATCGTCGCCTACAGCGGTGGCACATTCTGGCCGTACGACTTCACGCAGGACGGCTACATCTGGGCGCATGTTCGTCCGATGGGTATCGAGAACGCGTTCGAGACGATCGAAGGCGGTCTGGAGGCCGACGGATCCTACGACTTCGAGGCGCTTGTCGAGGCACAACCGGACGTGATGCTTCGATATTGGGGGACTGCCCTCGGCGAGACGTTCATCCGAGGTCGCGAAGCGGTCCTCGACAACCCACTCGCGGACGACATTCCGGCGCTTCGAGACGAGCGCTACTACCCGTCCGGGTACGGGATGCAGGGTCCGATCATGAGCCTCTTCAATCTGGAGATGACGGCCAAGCAGCTCTACCCCGATCAGTTCGGAGAGTGGCCGGGATACGGCTCCGGTGAGCTGTATCCCGAGATTTCGGAGAGTGAACAGCTGTTCGACCGACAAGCCGTCGTCGACATCGTTAGCGGGGAAATCTAAAATGAACAACGAGAACACCAACTCGAGTGCGGCAGAAGCGTCGACTCGACGAGAGTATATGAAGTACGGAAGTGCAGTCGTCGCTGGATCGCTTCTGGCCGGCTGTGTGGACCGCGGGTCGGATCCGAGGCGCACGGCGACCGAGCCCGCGACGAACGCCACATCGGACGGGGCGTACGCGGTCACCATGGAACCGACCGGCACCGTCGCGTTCGATCGCGTCTCCGAGGTGATCGCGGGGTGTGATCCCACGTACATCGACATGCTGGTCGCGCTGGGTCACGGCGATGCGGTCGAGTCCATCCGAACCCGCCGCCAGTACCTAACGACCCACTACGACGAACTCGACGGCGTGTCGATCGATTCGAGCAGCCTGACTCAGCTCGCAAGCAAGAACGGCGGTGTTTCGAAGGAGGTCTTCTACGAGATGGACGCGGACCTTCACCTCATGGACCCACACTGGCTGACGCGGATTCTCGACAGCTGGTCGAACGCAGACGTCGAGGAGATCGCGGAGGGAGTTGCGCCCTTCCTCGGGAACGTCATCTTCCGACGGACCGACCCGTGGCACGACTACCGATACTACACACTGTACGAGGCGTTCGAGAAGGTCGCGGCGGTGGTCCGGGAGCGCGAGCGGTTCGAGGCCATCCGATCGATACACGAGGAGACGGTCGCGGCTATCGAAGCGGAACTCCCGGCGGCGGACCAGCGGCCCGACGCACTGCTCCTCTATGCCCCAGACGACCCCGAGGAGTTCTACCCGTACCGTCTCTCGGGGAAAGGTGCGAACAAGGAACACTTCCACACGCTGGGCATCGCCGATGCGTTCGCTGACACCGACGTCAGCGGATTCTCGACCAGCGATAGTGGCAGTATCGACTATGAGACGCTTCTCGAAATCGATCCGGACTCGCTCCTTCTTCGGTATCGCGGCAAAGCGCGAACCCGTGAGGCGTTCGAGGAGTTGATCGTATCACACATCCGCGATCACGAGGTCGGCAGTCAGCTATCCGCGGTGGAGAACGATCAGGTCTTCCGTGGCGGGCCGATCTTCTGCGGCCCGCTCCACAATCTGTTCATGCTCGAACGGTACGCCGGCCTCTACTATCCGGACCGGTTCGCGGACGGACACATATTCGACCGCGATAGACTCGCGAACGTGATCACGGGGCGGTAATCGTCGCGCGCCGTCTCCGAGTGCACCGTTTATGTAATTTAATCCCCAAAAACGATACGCTTATTATCTTTTAGGCCTGCCTAAAGATATGGCAGAGGAGAAGAGCGGGGGAGAGGAAGCGAGTACGAGCAACGACACGGTCGACGTCGTCGTCGTCGGTGGCGGTCCGGCGGGATCCGCCGCCGCACTGTACACCGCCCAGTACGGCCTCGATACGGTCGTGTTCGACCGCGGGAAGTCGGCACTCAGCCGGTGTGCATACCTGGAGAACTACCTCGGGTTCCCGTGGGGCGTCGACATCCAGTCGTTCTACGAGTTGATACACGAACACGTCGAGGAGGCGGGCGGTACCGTCGTCTCGGATATGGTTCTCTCGATCGAGGAGTGCGAAGCGGGTGGGTTCCTCGTCGAGACGCAGGAGGGTCGCACCGTCGATTCGGACCGCGTCGTCGCGGCGACGACGTACGACCGCGACTACCTCGAGGGGCTGGACGACGAGGACGAGATGTTCGAATCACACCAGCACGGAGACGGGGACGTGCACGAACACGTGTCACTGGACTACGTCGACGAGGAGGGGCGAGCGCCGGTCGACGGGCTGTACGTTGCCGGCGCACAAGTGGGACGGGGGACGCAGGCGCTCACGGCGGCGGGGAACGGAATGGAGGTCGGAATGGCCGTCGTCGTCGACGTTCGCCGCGATCAGGGCTACTGGGAGAAGGTCGCGGCCTACCGGTCCTGGAACTGGCCCCGGTCGACCGTGGATCACGACTGGGACGACGAGGAGGCGTGGAACGAGCGGTTCCGAACCCACCGTGTGCCCGAAGACCACGACATCGACCCGGAACACCTCAGGGAGATCCAGGAGCAGGACGTCGAACGGATGAAGTCGTCGTACATGGATCGCGAGGAAGCCCAACGACGGGAGGAGCGCGCTAAACGGCGGTGGGCGGAGCGTCTGGACGACGAGCTCCTCCTCGACGTTCTCGACGACGAGCGCTTGCGTGAGTACGTACAGGAACTGGAGGAGACGAGCGTCGCTAACTGAACCACGACCCACGTCGGGCAGTCGGCTGGCTCGTGGCGCCGCGGCACTGACTCCCGCCACCAGTCCGGGGACAGAACCGTCGTACGGCGCGCCATCACCTCGACGGCGGCGCTAGTCGTGTGGTCACACACTAGGCTTATGCGCGTCGCGCTCCTCGTCGCGAGCGTGAGTGAGAGCGGCGGTTCGGAACGCACGGTTTCGGGGAAGCGAGCGAGCATTCCCACCCGTACCTGCCGCGAACTCGACATCGACGCCGCTGCCGACGTCTACCGACCGGATGCTGCGAGCGACCCCTCCCGGCCGGAATAGCCATGGAAGCGACGTACGCCCGCTTCGACGACCTCGACGACTTCGCCCAGTTCTACGAGGCGGAGATCGCGCCCGCGCTCCGCGCCGACCCGGACGTCGATATCGACCCCGACCGGGGGACGCCGACCTACGCGTGGCTGAAGGGCAACTATTCGGGGTTCGTCGAACGCCTGCGACGCGACTACGACCTCTCGCCGGGCGAGTTCTACGACGAAGTCGGACTCCCGCCGAACCCCGAGAAGAACGACGAGTGGGGAATCGACCACGAGCCCACGGTGCACGGCCTGGAGGACTACCTTGAGGAGCTTGAGCGCGACCGCGGGCGCGCCCCGACGACGGTGGGGCCGCGTCGCTCCCGACTGAAGACGTACGTCACGACCTACCGGGAAGTGAACGACACGAGTGACCTGCTCTCGCCGCTCCTCGACGAGACCGAGAAGCCGGACGAGATCGCCCGCGTCCGGGACACCTTCCGCGTCCTCGACGACGAGCTCGGGACGCTCGCCTCGAAGAAGAAGTACGTCTCCGCCGTCAAAAACTGGTACACGTTCCTCGTCGAGATGGGACGCGGCCTCTACAACCCCGCCGAGAGTCTGCTGAATCGCTTCGGCTGGGACGAAGACCCCGTCTACGACCATCCCGCCCTCTCTCGGAACGACCTTGTCGCGCTCCTCGACGTCGCGACCGACGAGGAGCGCTTCCTGCTGCTGGCGCTCGCCGGCTGGGGTCTCCGACCCATCGAAGCCTGCGAGTTGCACGTCGACCAACTCGAACTCGACCCCGGTGAGGGCGACGTCCCCTACATCGCCTTCGAGGCCGGCCAACGCAAGAACGCCCGCCGCACGCGCAATACGGTCGAGATCCTCGTCGGCGTCGACGCCATCACCGAACGCATCGACGTGCTCGCCGAAGATGGGGAGTGGACCGGCTACCTCCTCCCCGGTCAGTCGATCGAGCAGCCGATCTCCACGCAGACAGCACGGCGCTGGCTCCGTGACCTCGGCGAGCGCGCCGACGTCACGATCGACGGCGAGCGTCCCCTCCCGAAGATGGGACGGCGGACGTGGTACCGCCTCTACCGTCAACAGCGCCCGACCATCGAAGCGGGGACCGCCGCCGTCGCCGCCTCACAGGGGTCGCGGGACGCGTCGGTGTCGGAACGCAACTACCTCGACGAGCAGACGCGTCGCCAAGCCCGCGCCGACGCAATGCGAGAACTCGTCCAAGAGGAGTTGGCAGACATCTTCGAGGAGCACCTCTGAGGAGATGTAACACGAGTTGTAGGACTACGTGCAGAGACACTCGTGACGTTTGGACGACTGATTCACGATGAACTCGTGTGTCTCGGTCGCAAGCTCATAGAGGATTTCAGCTCGTTGACGGGCTGCAAGACCGTCCTGATAGTAGGTTTTCGCGCGGTGATCGCGCCACAGCTCTTGGATGTCCATCGCGCTGTATTCTGAGAGGATGCCACGCTGGGCTGCTTCGGTGTAGGCACCAGGATGCGTGCCGGGGAGGTCTCGTGGCTCGACTCCACTCTCGAGCAATCGAAACTCGATCACACGCTCTATCGCGACGAACGATGCCTCGATTACGAGCGTGTAGAATCCTTCCTCGAGAAGGAGGTCCGCACCGCGAAGAAGGCGACACGATTTCCGCAGCTGAAGGACGTCCGCTTCATTCGTCTCAAGACCAGCCTCAACGTCCTCCGGTCGTCGATCGAACGCGGCCTGCACTTCATCGACGAGTGACTCGATTCGACTACCGCTCACTCGCCATCACCTTCTTTCGGACCTCGTGGAACCGCTCCGTGCCGTACACCGTGATTCCGCCACGGAATATCTCATAGAGCTTTTCACCGGCACGTGTGGCGCTCTCGGGCGTTTCAACGAACGGTTCGAACGTATATCGGTCCCCGTCAAATGGTTGCTCCTCGAGATTAGCCGCAACTTGGGAGATACGGCGTCGAGCAGTGGTGCGGTCGCCATCAATGAGAACGAAGATGTCGATGTCACTCTTCCGGTCAGCCTCACCGCGTGCGACGCTCCCGAAGACGAGAATTCCGAGGAGATCGTCGACGGCAGGTTCATCCGCAAGTGTGGACCGAACGCGTCGAATGAACGCTCGGATCGGCTCGCGGTACTCAGACTGCGCAATCGCGAGGATTGGGTCGTCCTTCTGGAGGTGTTCGGGATCGATTTTGACGTAGTTTCGCTGTGGTGTCTCACGAACGTGTGCGATGCCAATGTTCGCTAAGAAGTCGACGGCACGCCAAACCGTGGATCGGCTGTACCCCGTCTCGTTGACGAGGTCGCGAATCGTGAATTCCGAGTCGTGTGCGTCAACGAGAATCCGGGCGATGTCGTCCGCTGCTTCCAACCGGAAGACACGCTCATCGCTATCAGGATGCAGACTGATGCAAACGTTTATTCCTTGTTTCGATTTCTCGGACACTGTCCGATCATATGCAACGAGGTATAATAAGCCTACCCGTCAGTCAATCCATCGTGTTTAGATAAGCGAGTTCCACCAGACAGCGAAGGCTTGTAACCACGTTTCTGTGGTCTCGGGATCAACGTGGCTGAAACTATTTCTGAACGATGAAGTGCGTCGCTTTATTTCTTGGAAGATATATTCGACAGCGTTCCGATTCCCATGACGAACGGTTTGAAATCGGAGTCCTGCTCGATGGAGTGCAGCCGCTAGGTGCTGGGCGTGATCGACGAAAAACACAGCGTCGGAGACGTCGTGCTTCTCACGAAGCTCCCGCAGAAACTACTGCGTCAATGCTATCGTAGCCATCGTAAACAGCCGAACATGGAGGAATTTGTTCGTTCCGGGATCGACGGCGGCGTACAGCCAGAACTGCTGTCCGTTGATTCGGATCACCGTTTCGTCGAGCGCGATGTGATCTGGACTCGCATCGCTGGCTGGCTGTAGATCGGCTTTCTGTACCCAGTCGTGAACCGCTTTCCGCGACCGTTCGACACCGAACTTCTCAAGTTCCAAGATGGTATTCGAAAGTGAGAGTCCCGACAAATGAAGTCGAATACCCAGTTCCATCAGCTCGCTCGGTGTCCGCTCTCGCTCCACAAACTCCAAGTTGATCCAGTCGCTACGACCGCTGAGGTGGGTGATTTCAGCCATTGATAGCGAGAATCAATCCCGCCTCACTTTTCAGCCTTAACTAAACACGACCAGAACCTACGATACGGCCTGATTGTTGGGTACCGGGAGGCGGTTCTGGATTCGGACGGCGAGCGGCGTACAAACGACGGCCGTCGGCCACGCAATGATAAACGCGAGCACGACGGACGTGAGCCATCGCATCACGAACCCCGGGCCGAGACCGCTGAAGACGATCACTAACACAGTGGATGCAACCATTCCTATGAAGAACGACATGATACCCGAGAATACGACCTCACCGAGCATTTCGTTACGGTTCATGCGCCGTCTCCTCCTCTATCTGGCAGCATCCGAACCATGGGTGGTAATCTCAACCGTGGTAATATAGTTCTTTCGCCGTAACACGTTGGTACGGTCAGGATCCGACGAACCTCCCCCCCCCCGATTACGCGCGCGACTGCACAGTGAGCCGCTTCGCTCCCTCAATAGTGGAGACCATTTTTAATATTACGACAATATATATGTAATTCTTCTTGTGGTTATCTCCATTATAGGAGGGGTGCTCCCTCGTGAGGGAGGTTCAAACGCTAAGCGGTGGGGTGCCCGCCCGAAAACGAGAGAGAGATCCCCGGACCGGAGCGAGCGTACCGTTGTATCTACCATCCATGAATCCGGTGAACGCTAGAAAGCTCTCTCATATGTGGATCGAGCGCCTTCTGCCACTATCCGGCGCGGCGACTGGGCACATCGAACACCGATACCCACACCGGCGAAACGTTAATATTATACCATCACACAGGCGACGCATGGCAAATGTGACGCGGTCCGCGGTAGAACTGGCGTTCGACATCCGCCACGGTCGTCGTTCACCCGTTGAGGAAACTGATAAAACGTTCGATCGAATCGGGCAACGCAACGACGAACTCAACGCGTTCGTCCACCTCCGCGAAGACGCTGCGCGCGAGGAGGCCGCCGATGCGGAACGCGCGCTTGACGATGGAGAGCCGGTCGGACCGCTCCACGGGGTCCCCGTCGCGCTCAAAGACCTCGACTCACACGTCGAAGGGATGCCGTACACACTCGGCGGGGTGGCTCCGATCGGTGAACTTCTGCCCGATGCGACATCAGTCATCGTCCAGCGACTCCAAGACGCGGGCGCGATTGTGGTGGGCTCGACGAACAGCCCCGAGTTCGGGGCGTCCGGCGACACAACGAACCCGATGTTCGGTTCGACGGGCAATCCGTTCGATTCCAGCAAGACGGCCGGAGGCTCGTCCGGCGGCAGCGCGTCAGCCGTGGGATCCCAGATGATCCCGATTGCGCTCGGTTCAGACGTCGCGGGCTCGCTTCGGATTCCCGCGAGCGCGTGCGGTGTGTACGGGTTGAAACCGACGCCGGGAACCGTCCCGAACGCCTCGCTGCCGGACCTGTTCCGCGACGTCGCTCCGTTCGTCTCGTACGGCGGCCTGACGCGGACGGTCGAGGATACCGCCCTCCTCCTGGCGACGATAGCCGGCGAACACTCCCGCGATCCGCTCAGCGTCCCCGACGGCGGGATCGACTACCTGAACGCAGTCGAACGCCCGATCGATGAGCTCTCTATCGCGTTCAGCAGCGACCTCGGTGTCTTCGAGGTCGAGTCTGCGGTTGTGGACATCGTCGAAGGTGTCGCAGACACACTCACAGCCGCTGGAGCGACCGTCGAGCCGATCGACGTCGAGTTGGGGCTCTCGCTCGAAGTACTCTTGCGCAGCTATGACACGCTCATTGAGTCCAGCATGGCGTCGAGTTTCGAGAGCCTCAAACGAGGAATGAACATCGATCTGATGGCCGACCACCGCGACGAACTCTCGCCCCATATCGTCGAATACGTCGAGCGGGGGCGCGAGTACAGCGCGGTGGAGTACCACCAGGCGAACGTGCTTCGATCTCGCGCGTACGAATCCATTGCGGACGTTCTCGATGAGTACGACCTCTTGCTCACACCAACGCTCGCCACACCGCCGTTCGAGAAGGGGGAGCGAGCCCCAGGTGCGATCGACGGCACGCCGGTGTCGACGGACAAGGAGGCCTTCCTCACGTGGCCGTTCAACCTCACTGGACATCCAGCCGCGTCCCTCCCCGCGGGACTCTCCAGTGAGGGGCTTCCGATCGGGGCACAACTCGTCGGGTCCCGGTTCGCAGAGGACACCGTGCTGGCGGCGAGCGGCGCGGTCGAACGCCGGCGTCCGTGGGCGGACAACTATCCACCCCTCTCCTGACCCGACTCAGCCGGTGTTCTCGTCCTTGTCTCTGGCGCGGATCTCCGCCTCCAAGCTCTCGACGGTGTCGGCTAGTATCTCGGGCAGCTCCTCGTAGAGTCGCTCATCACTGACCTGATATAACGGCCCGAAAGCGTTGAATCCGCCGATAGCATCGTCGTACGGCGCGACGACCATTCCGATCTCTCGAAGGCCGTCGTCCCACTCTTCGTCCGTCGTCGCGTACCCGTTCCTGCGGATCGTCGTGAGCTCATCGAGCAGCGCGTCGATGGATGTTATCGTGTTTTTCGCTTGCTTCGCCAGACCGTATCGATCCGCTATCTCTCTGACTCGCCGATCGGACATTTCAGCGAGCATCGCTTTTCCGATCGCGTTCGTGTGGAGATGCGCCTTGCTCCCAGCGTAGTCTACGACGTCGCACCTCGGATCTTCTGTTAGGTCGTAGAATAAGCTCGAATTATAGTTAGTGGAGGGGATGTATCCAACGAGCAGTCCGTTCGATTCGACGCCGTACTCGACTTGCTCCGGGATCTCTTCTCGCAGTTCCGTGATCGTGCGGTTGATGAGCTGGTAGGGTTCGACAGTCTTCTTGACGTACTCACCGAGATGGAACAGCTCGAAGCCGAGCTCGTATTGGCCGTCTCGTTTCATCAGGTAGCCGTGCTCCAGTAGCACGTTTAGGTGCTTGTAGAGCGTGCTTTCCGCCATGTCGATCTGCTCGCGGAGTTCGGACATCGTCGCACCATTCATAGCCTCCACGACGTTGATGATATCCAAAGATCTCGCTGTCGTCTGTACAATTCGATCAGTTCTGTCTGGCATGCGGTTACAATACTAGCATGGGAACATAACCGTTACCCCGCGTGGACTAGTACCCCAGTGATGTGCCACACCGGTCGCTGAGAGAGACGTATCGAATTTGAATACGTATATATGGAGTATCATCTCTATCCTCCTCAGGTGCCGAGTGGCAACTCTCAATATGGTGGAATTGATATAGTTCAGGGCATATAGATCATTCAATTTTCATCTCAAAATGTGCATCATACTTTTGTCAGAAGAGAAAATATACCATAGTGTGTATTATCACGCTATGTTTCGCTGTTCCAGTCGGGCGAAGCGGGAATTTCTGCATAAATAGTAGAGTGTATCCAGCAACCTATTACGACGATATTGGTGTAAAAATATGGTCGTCAACCCTGTATACAGGGACTATCGAACGAAACCGTTCGACCAGCGGACGCATCGAACAGCATCAGACCTTGATCACAGAAGCATTTATTAGGCTTGATTCGAAAGACATTGCCTGTCATGGCGACAGAGCCAGAATCGGCGGTCGATCAGACTATCGATCATCCAGTCGATCCCCTCACACGGAGCGAGATCGAGGCTGCACGCGACATCCTCGAAAGCGAACGGGACATTGACTCCGCGACTCGCTACGTGAAAATCGTCCTCGACGAGCCTTCGAAGGACGCTCTCCGCGACTACGAAAAGAACGGCACCGTGCCATCCCGCAAGGCGTTCGTCATACTCCGTGACCCGATCGAGAAGGCGACGTACGAGGCGTACATCTCCCTCACCGACGGCGAACTCACGTCTTGGGAACACATCGAAGGGGTCCAGCCGTCCATCACACTCGAGGAGTTCGATCGTTGCGAAGAGACCGTAAAAGCGAACGAAGAGTGGCGGCAGGCCGTCGCGAAACGCGGCGTCGAGAACTTCGACCTCGCTATTGTTGACCCCTGGTCCGCCGGCCACCACCTCGTCCCCGACGACATCGACACCGACCGTCGCCTCTCGCACGCGATGTCCTTCATCCGGACCAGCGAAGACGACAACGGATACGCCCGCCCGCTCGACGGCGTCCACGCCTGGGTCGATCTGGACGACATGGAGGTGGTCAAGGTACTCGACACCGGCGTCAGCGAGTCGAACGTCATCGACGAACTCGAAGACGCGCAGTACCGCGAGGAGCACCGAGACCTTCGCACCGACCTGAAGCCGTACAACGTCGATCAGCCCGAGGGGCCGAGCTGGGACATCGACGGCCGGAAAGTTGAGTGGCAGAACTGGCACTTGCGCGTCGGCTGGACGCAGCGCGAGGGACTCGTCCTCCACAATGTCGGCTACGAGGACGACGGTGAGATTCGCTCCGTCCTCAATCGCGCGTCCTGCGCCGAGATGTCCGTCCCGTACGGGAGCCGCGACCCCAACGAAAACTGGAAGAACGCCTTCGACGTCGGTGAGTACAACATCGGCAGTCTCGCCAATCCGCTCACAGAAGGCTGTGACTGTCTCGGCTACATGCACTACTTCGACGGCGTCATGTGCGATAGCAGTGGCGATGTCAACGTCATTCCGAACGCCATCTGCCTCCACGAGGAGGACTACGGTACCCTCTGGAAGCACACCGACTGGCGCACCGAGAACACCGAAGTGCGCCGAAACCGCCGACTCGTCATCTCCTTCGTCGCCACCGTTGGGAATTACGACTACCAGTTCAACTGGTACCTCTACCAGGACGGCTCCATTGAGGGGCAGGTGCGACTCACCGGTATCGACAGCGTCGGCCTCATGGCTCCCGACGAGGACCCTGGTGGGTTCGCCGAGGAACTCGCCCCACAGGTGAAGGGGATGATCCACCAACACTTCTTCAATTTCCGCCTCGATGTCGACATCGATGGCGCAGAGAACGAGCTCTACCGCGTCCAGAACCAGGCTGTCCCTGCGGGACCGAACGGCGTGCAGAACGACTGGCCTGGCGACCCCGAACAGATGAATCCGGCTGGGCAGGCGTTCTACGCTGAGAAAACCCAGCTCGAATCCGAACAGGAAGCCCAGGAACTCACCGACCCGCACAAGGGCCGCTACTGGCAGGTCGTCAATCCGAACAAGACGAACTGCGTCGACGAGCCGGCCGGATACAAGCTCGCGCCCGGCGAGAACGTCGAAGCGTGCGCGCAGCCCGGCTCAAGCGTGCAAGCGCGCGCGTCATTCATCGATAACCACATCTGGGCGACTCCACACCGCGACGACGAGCGGTTCCCCGCCGGCGAGTACCCGAACCAGAACCCCGGCAGTGAGGGTCTTCCCGAGTGGACCGAGGCTGACCGCTCGCTCGACGGCGAGGACATCGTGCTCTGGTATACGCTCGGCGTTAACCACATCACGCGCCCGGAGGACTGGCCAATCCTCCCAGTACATATCGCGAGCTTCAAGCTCGAACCGGTGAACTTCTTCGACGAGAATCCCTCGATAGACGTCCCTCCCGAACACGCCATCAAGGACGTCCAGCAGCGCCGGGCGGAGAAGTACGATGATCCCGACGCGGTGAGCCAGACTGACGACTGACGACTGCACGCGACAGCGGACGATAGCGATCGATGCCCCAGTACGTACACAGACTCGAACGGACCGCGTTACGACTACTGCCCGATCGCCCGTCACGCTCTCGACTCGGGGCGTGTTCGCGCGAGGACCGGCGGCTGACCGCGCCGAAACGGATCGGGCGAGGTGGTGGTGCGTGAGCGCTGTCGTCGAAAAGACAACGGTCGAACTGGGAGTGTTTGCGCTCGTCGGACTCCTCGGCGGCGCGCACTGCATCGGGATGTGCGGGCCGCTCGCGTCGCTCTACGCGGAGCGCTACGACGACCGGCGGGGCGGCATCGAACGCTCGACACTCGTCCGCCAGCAGCTCACGTTCAATCTCGGACGAACGGCCGGATACATCGCGCTCGGCTTCACGTTCGGTCTGTTAGGGACGGTCCTCTACGGCGCAGCGGCCGTGAGTCGATATGGGACGCTCGTTCGGGCCCTATTCGGTGTCGTCGTCGGCACGTTCATCGTTAGCGTTGGTCTCTATCGGCTGTCCGGTCGGATGGGGAGCGTACTGGACCGCGTTCCCGGTGGACGGCTCGGCGGACGAGCGTTCGGTCGGCTCCATCGGTCGGTCTCGTCGGCGCTGGACGGTTGGGTCGTCCCGCCGCGCGTGCTCGTGCTCGGCGCGACGCACAGCGTGCTCCCGTGTCCGCTGCTCTTCCCCGCGTACCTCTACGCGTTCACGCAAGCAGATCCGGTGTCAGGAGCCGTCGCGCTCGGCGTGCTCGGGATCTCGACGACGCCGACGATGCTCGCGGTCGGCACGACGGCCGGGTCACTCAACGGTCGCCACGGCATGCTTTCGAGACGCGCGCTCGGGGCGGTGTTTCTCGTAATGGGCTACATCCCGCTCTCGCACGGCCTCTCGATGCTCGGTATCGCCGTTCCAACCGTCCATCTACCGTTCTACCATCCCCTTCTTTTGCCATGAGCGGCTGCACGCACTGCGGTGCGTCGCTATCGGGGTCGCCTGTGACGGCATCGGACGTCGAGGGAACGTTCTGCTGCCGGGGATGTCTGGAAGCGTACCGCCTCTTGGGGGGGAGCTAGCGGGCGGGCACCGGTATCGGTGGACGAGTTCCGTCGCCGGTGTCGCGATCGGTCCCCCACAACGCTGCTACCGGCCGATAGGTCGTGATCTCCTCCGACATCGGATAGCCGGTGTCGGCGATCCGCCCGTCGGAATCTGAGTAGTCCTCGGGTGCTGACGGAGGACGCACCTCGGGGGGGAGTCTCGACGGCACGGTGACCGGCGAGAGAAGTCACTGAGATAACAGTCCTCCGCCGGCGACCGGGTTCTCGAAATCACCGGGATGACGACGTCCATCGGTCGAACTGCCAACACGGGGTAACATGTTCGCCGAAAAGGTTGACTTCATCCAAAATTTTATGCTTGCCTGGTGGCTGGTGGCTATTGTCATACCTATGGGAGGCAAGAATACGGAGCTTAAAACCGGCCAGCTAGGGTATTGGACCGCGGTCGCGATCGGCTTCGGTCTCGTCACCTCTTCGACGACGCTGTACGTCGCAGGGAGCGCAGTCAGCCAGATCGGCTCTGGGTTGATTATCAGCATGGCCATCGCGTTCGTACTGATGATTCTCACGGCATTTGGACTCTCCGAGGTCGCCACGATGTTTCCCGTCGCGGGAAGCTTCACGACGTACGCGAAACGGAGTTTCGGATCGAGCGCGGGCGTCGTTATCGGGCTCGTCTACTGGCTGGTGTTCATTGCGCTGGCCTCGGAGGCGAACATCGTCGGCCACATTTTAAACTTCGTGTTCCCAAACGTACTCTCGTGGCAGATTTGGGGAACGATACTGGTGGTCGGGTTCGTCGGAATCAACATCCTCGGCATCGACTGGGTCGGCAAAACCGCCGCCGTTCTCTTGATCGCACTCGCGGGTGCCATCGTAGTCATGTCGCTGCTCCAGATCGGCGGGTTCGGTGTCTCGCCGTTTGAACCGTCGCAGCTCTCGTGGTCGCCCGGTGGGTGGACGCCCATCCTGGCGTACATTCCGTTCGCTATCTGGTTGCTCGTCGGCTGGGAGGTCCTCGGGCCGCTCGCCGAGGAGGTCGAAGACGCGAAGAACGTCCTCCCGAAGGCGATGTTCACCGTGCTCGCGCTCGTCTTCGTCGTTCGCATCCCGTTCATCATCGCAATGGACGGATCGGTCGCCTCGCAGGCGCTCGCCTCCTCGCCGTTCCCGCAGGTGACCGCGTTCGAGGTGTTCTTCGGCGCCACCGGCAAGTGGATCATGGCGATCATCAGCTTCGTTGCGACGGGCGCGACGTTCAACGCCGTACTCGCCGGGACATCCCGGCAGCTCTGGAACCTCGGCCGCGAGGGCTACCTACCGGCGGTCCTCGGCCACATCAACCCTCGCTTCCAGACGCCGGATGCTGCACTCGTACTCACGGGCGGTATTATTCTCGTCCTCCTGTGGGTCGTGTCCGTCCCGACTGTCCTTGTCAACGCCGCGGCCGACCTGTTCATCGTGGTCTACATCACGATTCTGGCGAGCGTCATCGCGCTCCGCTACAAGTATCCGGACGCCGAGCGCCCGTTCTACGCGGGCGGCCCCGACTCGACGCCGATCGTCGCGGTGGTCGGCATCGTCGGTCTCTTGATCGCGTTGTTCTACTCGGGGAACTCGGTCCTGGTGACGACGCTCGGAATCCTGGTCGCGCTCTCCGTGGTCGCCGTGGGCCTCACGCAACTCAAGGCGAGACGGGACGCGAAGGCCACGCCGAGCGACTGAACTCCGAGTCGACTCGCCGCCCGAAACAAGAATCAACGGAACAGACATTCTACCGGTTCCCGGGGCGTTTCGTCGCGGCGGGCCGCGGTTCAGCGTCGACGTCCGCCACGCCGTCCCGACTGGCGGAACAGACGTTCCGCGTGCCGACATGGCGCGCACCCGATTCCCCGGGGACAGCCGCGCCGTCACCTGGCCGCGAGTCGGAGTCCCGCGAGAGCGAACGAACTCCGGACGCGTCCCGGCCTCGCATCGAATCACCATGGCCGCCCCCCGCTGGAAAACGTCAAAAAACTATTCGGGTGGGGGTGGCGCGTCCAGCGCGTCGGCTATTCGATTCGAAACCGCTATTTGAGCCGGCGAAACCTCCTCTCACTCGGTTTTCGAGAGACGCCGCATATTGTCGGGAGATAGATTTATAATATTTTATCGTAATAATAGGGATATGGGTGACTCCACCTACGACTACGTCGTCGTCGGCGCTGGTTCGGCGGGCTGCGTGCTCGCGAACCGCCTGTCGAGCGGAGACGCTGACGTCCTCCTCTTGGAGGCCGGCGCGCCCGACGACGACGACGCGATTCACACGCCCGCGCGGTTCCCGGAGCTCTTCGAGACGGACGCCGACTGGAACTATCGGAGCGTCCCACAACCGGAGCTGAACGACCGACAGCTCTACCACCCGCGCGGCCGCACGCTCGGCGGGTCGAGTTCCATGAACGCCATGATCTACGTCCGCGGCCACCCGTACGACTACGACCGGTGGGCGGAGCGCGGCGGCGACGCCTGGAGCTACGACGCGATGCTCGAACAGTTCAAGTGCTCCGAGAACCACGAGCGCGGCGCGGACGACTACCACGCCACCGGCGGCCCGCTGAACGTCGCGGAACCGCTGGACCCGCACCCGGTCTCCGAGGCGTTCGTCGACGCGATGGACGCGGCCGGTGTCAAACACAACCCGGACTTCAACGGCCCGACGCAGGCTGGATCCGGATTCTACGACCTCACGCAGTCGGACGGCGAACGCTGTAGCTCCGCGGCGGCGTTCGTGAAGCCGGCGCTCGACCGGTCGACTCTCGCCGTCGAAACGAACGCGCAGGCGACCCGCGTCACCTTCGACGGCGACCGCGCGACCGGCGTCGCGTACGAGCGCGACGGGACCGCTCACGAGGCTCGCGCCGAGCGCGAGGTGCTGCTGTCGGCGGGCGCGATCAACTCGCCACAGCTCCTGATGCTCTCCGGCATCGGGCCGGCCGAGCACCTCTCCAAGCACGGAATCGATGTACGCGTCGACCTCCCGCAGGTCGGTCGGAACCTCCAGGACCACCTCAAACTCGGCGTCGTGTACGAGCGGACCGCCGGGCCGGCGAACCCCGCGCCCTCCTCGAACGTGATCGAGACCGGCGCGTTCGTTCGGACCGACCCCGACGCCCCGGCACCCGACTTGCAGTTGCACAACGCCCCGGTCTACCTCCTCGAGCACGGCCTCGATGCCCCGGACGACGGTCGGAAGTACTTCACGATGATGCCGACCCAGATCCGTCCGGAGAGCACTGGGACCGTGCGCCTCGCGTCAAACGACCCGCACGAGTCCCCCGTCATCGACCCGCAGTACCTCACCGAGGACGGCGACATCGAGCCCCTCGTCGAAGGGGTCAAACTGGTCCGAGAGATCGTCGAGACCTCGCCGCTCGACGACTATCGCGGCGCGGAGGTGCATCCGGGTGAGTCGGTCACGTCCGACGAGGAGATCGAGGCGTTCGTCCGGGAGCACGCGACGACCGTCTACCACCCAGTGGGAACGTGCCGGATGGGGGCCGAGGGCGACGGCGTCGTCGACGACCGACTTCGCGTCCACGGCGTCGAAGGGCTACGCGTCACTGATGCCTCGATCATGCCCGAGATCGTCGGCGGGAACACGAACGCCCCCACGATCGCGATAGCGGAGCGCGCCGCGTCCTTTATCGAGGATGCGCGATGACGCCGGAAGAGTGACACTGATCTGACCATCGGTCGTGCTACTCTGCGGGATCGCTGGACGGCAGTGCGTCGGCTGCGTCGTCCCGGTGGGGCGTGCGGACATCGTATGCCCGTTCATGGGCCAGTAGCGTGTCGGGCGGCTTCGACGGTTGTCGCGTGGTGGTCAGTCGAGGGTAGGGGTTACGTTGAGTTGCTCCGCGTGGGCGCCCATCGGGATGTTAACGACGCCCTCGAAGTCGTTCTTGTCGTCGCAAAGCATCTTCCCGGTGGTCTTCATCGCGTGGAAGTCGATCAGGACGACGCCGATGACGGGAAGGACGACCTCCTCCCAGACGATCATGTAGAGACCATCCGCGATTTCGTAGTAACTGCACGGAGACGCTTCCGCGAGGCCGCGTTCTTCGCCACGCAAGCAGTGCCAGACGTAGCGCTCTTCGTTCAGGTAGATGTGCTCGTAGACGCTGTTATCGCTGTAGGTGTACCGCATACGCTTTCCCGTAAGGTCGTCCGTGCGTTCGTGTACCGCCGACCCTTCGGTAAACGGCTGACCAATCGTCGCGCAGTCGAACGCCACGTCACCGGCGGACAGCGATTTGCCCTCGTTCGCGTTCTCGAGTAGCAACTGGGGCATCTCCGATTTGGACGCGGGAATGCTTGCGGTGACGGACGTGGCGATTCCCCGGTTGAGGTCGAGGACCAGCGACGTGGAGGTTCGAGGCGCGTCGTCTCGCATGTGATCCACGAAGTAGATGTCGTCGCGTGGCTTCGTCGCAGTGTAGGCCGCTTGACCGCCCACGCCCTCGTCCGATCCGGCCGTTACCGTCCACTCGAGCGTTTCGGGATCGCGGAGCTCGTACTCCACGACGCGCCCGTCCTTGAAGTTGAGCGTGTACGACGACCCGGACAGCGAGTCGGTCGCCGGCATCTGGTTCTTCTCGTACTCGTCGGCGATGTCGCCCATCGGCACCCACTCGGAGCTTCCAGTCATGCTAGCATAGGTCCATTGCGGAACATCGGATGATAAAGCTATCTCCTGGAGGAATGGGCGCGATAGTCGGACAGTCGTCCCAGACGGAGGAGTCCGAGTGTCCGCGGCGTGATCCGTGGGACCAGGGGCGGCTATTCCGCGTTGTTGGCGGTCACCCACGCGCGACTCCTCACCGTCTCGGTCCCCCTGTGGTGCACGAAACCACGCGAACCCCGCGGACGAGTCGGCCTGACCGTCGGCGACGCGTCAGCGGTCCACGACCGCACGCGCACCGATCCGGCAGAGCGCAATAATCAATAATTTTAAATCAGTAGGGTTCGATAGCTTCGTTCGAACTATGAGCGCAGGATCGGAACCGACCAGTGGAGAGAGTGACGAGATCAAGCGACGCCACCGCGACGTCGCCGCGGACGTCCTTCCCGAACACCATCGGCTCTACGTCGGCGGTGAGTGGGTGGAGAGCGCGTCGGGCGAGACGTTCGCGACGCGGGACCCGACCACGGGCGAGGTGCTAGCGGACGTCCCCGCCGGCACGGCCGCCGACATCGACCGCGCCGTCAAGGCCGCCCGGAACGCCTATGAGGAGGTGTGGTCGGGCTACTCGCCGGGTGATCGCCAGCGCGTACTCGCCGATATCGCGCGCCGGGTGGAGGAGAACCAGGAGACGCTCGCGAAACTGGAGACGCTCGACACCGGCAAGACCGTCACGGAGGCGATGGGCGACATGGGCCTCGTCGTCGACCACCTCACGTACAACGCAGCGTTGGCGCGGTCCGTGACCGGCGAGACAGTCCCGACCGACGACCTCTTCGACCGCGACAAGCAGGTGTTCACGCTCCGCGAACCGTACGGCGTCGTTGGCGGTATCGTCCCGTGGAACTTCCCCCTCCTCATCGCCATCTGGAAGCTCGGACCCGCGCTCGCCGCCGGCAACACCATCGTCCTCAAACCCTCCGAGGAGACCCCGCTCTCCATTCTGAAGCTCATGGAACTCGTGGACGACGTGGCGCCGGACGGCGTCGTCAACGTCGTCACGGGCTACGGCGAGGACGCGGGCGCACCGCTGTCCAGCCACGACGACGTGGACAAGATCTCGTTCACGGGCTCGACCGACGTCGGCAAGGAGATCATGCGGACGGCCGTCGAGGACGTGAAGAAGACGACGCTGGAGCTCGGCGGGAAGAGCCCGCTCATCGTCTATCCGGACGCGGACGTCGAGATGGCCGTCGAAACGGCGATGATGGCGATCTTCTTCAACAAGGGCGAGTGCTGTGCGGCCGGCTCGCGGCTCTTCGTCCACGAGGACATCGAGGAGGAGTTCCTCGGCGCGTTCGCGGAGGCCGCGAGCGGGATGCAGATCGGCGACCCGCTTCTGGAGGAGACGGATCTCGGGCCGAAGGTCTCGCAGGGGCAGGTAGAGCGGACGGCGTCGTACGTTGAAGCGGCGCGCGAGAGCGGCGCGACGGTCCTCGCTGGCGGGGAACGTCCCGACGAGGACGCACTTGCGGACGGCGCGTTCTACGAGCCGACGATCATCGACGGCCTCGACCACGATCACCGTTCGGTCCAGGAGGAGATCTTCGGCCCGGTTGAGGAGACGTTCTCGTGGAGCGACGAGGACAAGGTCGTCGCGCGGGCGAACGACGTCGAGTACGGGCTCGCGGCGGGCATCATCACGGACGACATCACGCGCGCGCTGCGCACGGCGCGCGACCTGGACGCGGGCGTCGTCTGGATCAACCACTACAACGACGTGTCGGCCGGCCAGCCGTTCGGCGGCTACAAGCAGTCCGGCCTCGGCCGAGAGAACGGCCGGGAGGCACTCGACGAGTACACGCAGATGAAAGCCATCAACGTCAACCTCGGCTGAACGGGCCAGGTCGGACAGCGGCGTTTGCTCGTGAACAGCGACGCGTCGAGATATGTCACCTTCATATTATCTCCTATCATTTTATATTTCACGAGCCGAGTGAGGATGGTGTATGACAGCAGACCTCTCACCAAGCGTGGACTGGAACGCGCTCTACGTGGACGGGGAGTGGCGGGAGAGCGAGAGCGGAGAGACGATCGACGTCGAGGACCCCTCGACGCGCGAGGTGATCACGCAGGTCCCCGCCGGGACCGAGGCCGACGTCAACGCCGCCTACGAGGCCGCCGCCGACGCCCGGCAGGCGTGGGCCGCCCACCCACCCGCCGCGCGCGAGCAGGTCGTCCAGCAGGTCCTCCGGACACTCCAGGACTATCGCGAGGATGTCATCGACCTGCTCGTCGCGGAGGCGGGCGGGACGCGCGTGATGGCGGAGACGTCCGTCCAACTCGCCTCGGATCAGGCGAGCGAGGCAGCGACGCTCCCCCGTCGCATGAAGGGCGAGCATGCCGAGTCGAACATCCCCGACAAGGAACACCTGGTCCGACGAACGCCCACGGGCGTGGTGACGGTGATTTCGCCGTGGAACTTCCCGCTGAACCTCTCAATGCGCGCCGTCGCCCCCGCCATCGCCGCCGGCAACAGCGTCGTCCTCAAACCCGCCACCAACACGCCGATCACGGGCGGACTGTTGTTCGCGAAGCTCTTCGAGGAAACCGACCTGCCGCCGGGCGTCCTCAACGTCGTCACCGGGCGCGGGTCCGAGATCGGTGACCGCGTCGCCGGCCATCCCGAGAGCGACGTCGTCGCGTTCACCGGCTCCACCGAGGTCGGTCGGCGGGTGGGTGCGGCCGCGGGTAAGAACCTCGCGGAGGCCGCCCTCGAACTCGGCGGGAACAACGCGCACGTCGTCACTGACGGCGCCGACCTCGACGCAGCGATCGACGCGGGCGTCTTCGGGTCGTTCGTCCATCAGGGACAGGTCTGTATCAGCATCAACCGCCACATCGTCCACGAGGCCGTCTACGACGAGTACGTCGAACGCCTTACCGAGCGCGCCGAGGACCTCCCGCGGGGGAGCGCGCACGACCCCTCGACGGTGGTCGGGCCGATCATCGACGAGCGCCAGCGCGGGAAGATGCTCTCCTACGTCGAGGACACGGTCGACGCTGGCGCGACCCTCGAAACCGGCGGCGGCATCCACGAACTCGACGGCGTCGAGGATTCGCTGGTCGTGGAGCCGACCATCCTCTCCGGGGTGACGAACGAGATGCCGACGGCGTGTAACGAGCACTTCGGCCCGATCGCGCCCGTCATCCCGTTCTCCGACGTCGACGAAGCGATCGAGATGGCGAACGACACCGAGTACGGGCTCTCCGGGAGCGTCCACGCCGGCGACGTGGGGGCCGGTGCGCGCATCGCGCGGCGGATGGAGACGGGGCACGTCCACGTGAACGACCAGCCGGTGAACGACGAGGCGCACGTCCCGTTCGGTGGCATCGGGGCGTCCGGCGTCGGGACGTACAACGGCGAGGCGTTCCTCCGTGAGATAACCGAGAAGCAGTGGCTCTCTCTCCAGCACGAGCCCCGCGACTTCCCGTTCTAACCGCGGGAGACGATTCGCATGGGCGCCGACGCGCCCGTGCGGCACGAATTTTTAACCCAGGAGTGCGAGGTGTGGCGTATGAGCGAACGGCGCGTGGGGTCGGACGAGACGCTCTTTCGAATCGTGGAGGGGCTGGACGCAGCCGGTGACGCGGGCGTGACCGAGTTGGCGGAGCAGCTATCCCTGAGCAAGAGCACGGTGCATCGGCACCTCCAGACGCTCGCCGCGTGCGGGTTCGCGGTGAACGAGGACGGCCGGTATCGCCTCTCGCACGCGTGGTTCCGACTCGGGACGCGCGTTCGCTTTCGGGGGGCGTTCTATCGGGCGGCGCGAGACGAGATCCGCACGCTCTCGGCGGAGACCGGCCACACCACGTGGAGCGCGATCGAGGAGGACGGGCGGCTGATGTTCGTAGACGGCGCGGGGTCGAATCCGACGCCGAGCCCGGAGTTGCTCGTGGGTGACTGGGCTGACCTCGACGAGACGGCAGCCGGGAAGGCGATACTCGCGCACCTCCCGGAGCCGCGAATCGAGCGATTCGTCGAGACGCGGGCAGCAGAGAGCGGCGACGCGGTTCGGAAGACGATACGCGCGAGCGTCACGACCACTCGCGACCGCGGGTACGCGGTCAATCGCGAGGGCCATATCTCGGGAATCTACGCGCTCGGGATGCCGGTTATCGTGGACAGGAGCGTTCGCGGGGGGCTGTCGCTCGCGAGCGCGTCCCCGTCTATTCTGAACGCGGAGCATGACGAACTCGTTGACGCGCTCGCGGCGGCGGTCAGGCGAGTCGAACGCGCGCTCACCGATCAAGACGACGGATAAGACGACTCCCGAACTTCGTTCCGCGTAGCGGGATGGACGGGTGGCAGCCGTCTCCGTATTTACGGACATATCGACGTAAAACGACAGCTGAGGTCCGAATCCGGCCCGCTATCGTCTATCCCGTGATGGCGAACGTCCCGGCTAATCGGCCGGTATATGCTCTTTCGGCCGGTAATACGAGGTTTTATTATCTACAATGATAGATGACTGGGTATGTCACAGGTAGACAGCGAGTCGAGGCGCCTGGACGAACTCGCGGAGTACCACGTGGTCGACTGCGACTGTCACTACATGGAGTCCTTCGAGAACGTCGCCGAGTACTTCGAAGAGCCGTGGAAGACGCGCTTCGAGGGCTCGAACTTCGACGAGAAGGGCGCGAAGCAGAACCTCAGCTCCTTCTTCCCGTTCTCCACGGGCGACCGGCAAGCCTACGGGAAGATCACGCGCGAACACTCCTCCTACCCCGACGACCCGGAGACGCCGGAGCGCATCCGCGAGGGGATGGCGTCCATCGGCGTCGACGACACCCTCCTCATCTCCCACCTCATCCTCGCCGGCGCCGGCACCACCGCCGACGACGAGCGACAGGCCGCCTTCGCGAAGGCGTACGTCGAGTACATGAGCGAGGAAGTCCTCGACCCTGACGACGGGATTCACGGCCTCGCCCCCATTCCGTACTACGACGTCGACGCCTCGCTCGAAATCTTCGACATGATCGAGGACCGCGAGGAGTACGTCGGCGCGTGCTTCGTCACCGCGGGCGCGACCCCGCCGCTCGGCAACCGCAAGTACGATCCGCTCTACGAGCGCTGCGAGGACATGGATCTCGCCGCCGTCTTCCACACGGGCGGCGCCGGCCTCGACGAGTACGTGCGTGGAGGCTACGAGGAGATGATCGAAACGCACACGCTCGGCTTCCTCGAATCGAATATGTCCCAGATCGTCAGCCTCGTCTGTCAGGGTGTTCCCGAAAAGTTTCCCGACCTCGATATCACGTTTATGGAATCCGGCGTCACCTACCTCCCGGGGCTCATCACTCGCCTCGACGAGGAGTACCTCAAGCGCCCGGAGGAGGCGCCACTCCTCGAGAAGAAGCCTGGCGAGTACATCACGGACTTCTACTACGGCACCCAGCCCCTCGAGGTCTCGGCTGATCCCGAATACCTCGGGAAGTGCGTGGAGATGGTGGGCGCGGACAGCCTGATGTTCGCCTCGGACTACCCGCACTGGGACTACGACCGACCGACCACCGTGCTCGACCTGCCGTTCCTGGACGAGGACGAGAAAAAGCAGATCCTCTCCGGGAACGCGGTGGAGGTGTTCGGCCTGTGAGCAGCGACTTGGTGGAAGTCGGCTCCGCAGACGAGTTCGAGGACGGAGACCGAGCGTTCGTCGATGTGGACGGTGTCGAGGTCGGTGTGCTCCACGTCGAGGGCGAGTACTACGCGCTCCGGAACTACTGCATGCACGACGGCGGACCGGTCTGCGAAGGCGAGACGCAACGTAAACTCGTCGGTGAGTTCGAGGAACCCGGCAAGCGCGTTGACAAATCCTATACCGATGAGGAGTGCATCGTCTCGTGCCCGTGGCACGGATGGTCGTACGACCTCGACAGCGGTGAGCACCTCGCGGATAGTGACATCATCCTCCCCACGTGGAACACCGTTGTTGAGGATGGGACGGTCTACGTCGGCGACCGAAAGACCTGATAGTGTGGTATAATAACGAAATCAAGAAAAAGTCATAAATGGGAGCTTTAATATATTTCTGGGGAATTATGGTACTATGTAGTCATATAGGGTTCGAGACAGACATAGTGTAGTTCTCAGTGTTGGTCCTAACTATCGACGGCGGCTGACCATAGACCGCTTAAGTGCTCTATCTTGGTGCGATACTACAAAGCCGTTCCGCCAGTGCAGATACCCTGTCTTCCGTGGCGTAGCCGCCTTATCGTCCGTATCACCATGACACATCGCTATGCTCGGAGCGTAGAACATAGCTATTCCGGGGACTACTCGTTTAGCGTCTCCTTGATGAGTGTGGTTTTATCAATCTATTGGTCAGATGTTCGGTTATTATAGTAATGTTAAAGCTATTCAATATTGTTGGCATCGTGTTTAGTTAAGCGAATTCCACCAGACGGCGAAGGCTTGCAACCACGTTTCGGCGGTCTCCGGATCGACGTGGCTGAAACTATTGCTAAACGATGAAGTACGTCGTTTTATTTCTCGAAATATACGTTCGATGGCGTTCCGATTTCCATGACGAACGGTTTGAAATCGGAGTTCAGCTCGATGCAGTGCAGCCGCTAGATGCTGGGCGTGATCGACGAGAAATACGGTGTCGGAGACGTCGTGTTTCTCACGAACCTCCCGAAGGAACTGCTGCGTTAATGCCGTCGTAGTCGTCGTAAACAGCCGTATATGCAGGAATCTGTTTGTTTCGGGATCGACAGCGGCGTACAGCCAGAACTGCTGGCCGTTGATTCGGATCACCGTCTCGTCGAGCGCGACGTGATCCGGACTCGCGTCGCTGGCGGGCTGTAGATCGGCCTTCTGCACCCAGTCGTGCACGGCCTTCCGTGACCGTTCGACACCGAACTTCTCAAGTTCTGAGACGGTATTCGAAAGTGAGAGTCCCGACAGATGGAGTCGAATACTGAGCTCCATCAGCTCACTCGGTGTCCGCTCTCGCTCCACAAAATCCAACTCGATCCAGTCGCTACGACCGCTGAGGCGGGTGATTTCTGCCATAGACCAGCACAAAATCACCACGCCTCACTTTTCAGCCTTAACTAAACACCGCCCCCCCAGTTGCCCCGTAATCGCGTTTATCGCCGTATCTCACGGAATCAAGCCGTCAGATCGGTGCCATCGTGTCTGGACAACACACCGATACGACTCAGCTACACACCAAAGTATATTGTTGTATTCTCACAATATTCATCACTGTTAAGATTCTGTCAACGGCGCCAAACGGCACTGTCTGGCTAAGCCAATTTGAGAAATGAGCAGGTCGTTAGTTTTGATGTCTAGGCGAAGCCGTCAAAGATCGCGGTTGACGAGACCGTTATCAAGATCAATGGCGGGTAGAGGGCAGCTCTGTCGAATGCCTATATGTATGCTCACTTAATCCGTTCCCAAGAGGGGTGTGTATCGAGGGTTCGAACGGCGGATTGGAGCTCCGACTGAAGTGCACCGTAAAATTGTTCGCGGCCGACCGGTGTCTGGACGCGGATCAGTGAGGTCTCGCTCGTAACCTCGAAGATCGACAACCGCCACTGCTCATCTTGAGAGCGCCATCTGCCGAGACGCGTCGCTTGCTCATCTCGAATGGAGGACGTGCCCAACTCCCAACTCTGTCGGGTCAGATGAGACAGTTCAAATGGGACGACATCGGGAAGCGTGGCGGAACATCCGCTCTTTCCTCGATTGTTATGAACTGCCATGTGTCTACGTGTGAATTAATCAGTAAAAAGTGTTTATTTCGATGACTAGTCCATGGTGCCGGTTGGCGCCCCGTCCGCAACGGACGTCTATCACGGCTCCCAGCTGAGTAGCGAAAACCCTCCGCTGCGGGCTCGACGTGGCGTCGACGCCCCTCGCGTGGAGCGTCAGTCGCGGGCGGTCGACTCGAGTCGGCGAACGTCGGCGAGCACTGCGGACGCGGTCTCCGGGCCGCCGGTGCCGCGACCCGAGACGTTCAGTCGGCCGGCGTCCGTCGTCCCGATCTGGACGACGTTCTCGGTGCCCGAGACGGCGAGCGGGGAGTTCGTCGGGACGGTCCGCGGGGCGACGCGGACCGACCCGTCCACGACCTCGCCGATGAGGCGCACCGTCCGACCGTCTCCGCTCGCCAGCCGAAGCGCGTTACTCGATACGTCGACGATTCCCTCCACGTCCGCGTCCGCGAGCGTGTACTCGCGTTCGCCCCGCGCGAGTACGTTCGCGACGATGACGCACTTCAGCGCCGCGTCGGTCCCCTCCACGTCGAAGGACGGGTCTGCCTCCGCGACGCCGAGGTCCTGCGCCTCCGCGAGGACGTGCTCGTAGTCGAGGCCCTCGACGGCCATCCGCGAGAGCACGAAGTTCGCCGTCCCGTTCAGCACGCCCCGGATGCCGGTCACGTGCGCCGGGCCGCAGTCCTCGATCGTCGAGAGGACCGGCATCGCACCGCCGACCGTGGCCTCGAAGCGGAGGCGCCCCTCGCTCTCGCGCTCCAGCGCCCGGACGTCCGCGTAGCGTTCCGCGACCGGTCCCTTGTTCGCGAGGACGACGTCCCGGTCGCGCTCGAAGGCGGCGCGAACGTGGTCGTACGCGGGTCGCGCGTCGCCGAGCGTCGTCGGCGTCGCCTCCACGAGACAGTCGTACGCTCCGTTCAGGGCGTCCTCCGGATCGCCGCTCCCGACGCGTCCCTCGTCGCGCTTGCGGGCGAGGGCGGACTCGACGTCGATACCGGCGGCGTCCGTGACCGCGCTGCGCGAATCCGCCAGCGCGGTGACGGTGTGGCCGTACTCGGCGGCCAGCTCCGCGACCGACGCACCGACCGCGCCGGTGCCGACGATCGCGAGCCTCATACGCCGCCCTCGTAGAGCGGCTCGACGACTTGCAGGTCCTTCTCGTCCGCGATCTCCCGGATCACCGAGAGCGTGTGCCCCGTCTCGCCCTCCTCGATCCCGAGGCGGAGGCGGCCGCTGGAGATGTCGCTCGATCCCTGCGGGGCGGAGAGTTCGAAGTCGGAGATGGTGCTGTTCGTGTTCTCGCGGATCCGCGTGAGCGTCTCCGAGAGACCGGTGTCGACCAAGTCGCCGGAGAGGAGAACGGTGAGGGACTCGCTGTAGCGTTCCGTCCCGGCCTGGATGACGTTGATGCCCTCGGTTCGGAGTTCGTCGACGATCGCCTCGTAGCGCTCGGGCGTGGCTTCGAGGTCGACCTCGACGGGGATGTGCCCGCGCGGGGTCTTGTCGCCGCGCTCGTGGAAGATCGAGAGGAGGTTCCCACCCTTCTCGCCGATGGGCCGGAGCGCCCGGAGGAGCTCGCCGGGTTCGTCGACCAGTTCGAGCCGGATCGTGTACGTGGTCGGCTCGCGGGTCTCACTCATCGGCGCTCACCGTCTGGCAGAGGCGATCAGGCATTGTGGGCTGATACGGAGGGACTGGCTTAAGCGCCCCGGTGTCCGATGCGGATCTATCGGCGTCGACAGGCCGGCTCGCGGCGTTTCCTGACGCCGAGCGGTTACCGCTTCGGGAGAGCGGTCACGCGGGCGTCTCCCGTTCGGCGAGCTTCTCGGTGAGCGAGTCCAGTTCCGTGACGTCCTCGCGTGCGATCTGGAGCGCCTCGATGAGGGCCGCGAGTTTCCGAACGGGGATCTGTCCCGGTGCGTACTCGCTCGTGTCCTCCGCGAGCGGCGCGTAGCCGAGTTTCGAGCCGTAGAGCGGGGCGACGACGCGACTGTGACTGCCCAGTCCGCCCATCGAGATGCCAGCGACGTCTCGCCCGTCGTTCGACGCGTCGTTGATCGCCTTCAGGAGACGCAGGACGTCGTCGTTACGCTGCGGGTACGTCGCGACCTTGGCGATGTCCCCGTACTGCGCGCACTGTTCGATGATCGCGTCGAGGACGTCCTGCTCCGGCGTCGCATCGAAGTCGTGGTGTGAGACGACGAGGTCGACGTCGTTCTCCCTGAACTCGTCGAGGACCCAGCCCGTTCCGCGCGCGGTCTCCAACTCGATGTCGACGAGCTCGACGGACTCGAATCGGGACGCCGCCGACAGCCGATCGAGTCGGCCCGTGTCGGTCGCTTCGCCGCCGAACCACTTCGCCCGGTTCGTCGCGAGGATCGGGAGGTCGCCGTCGTAATCGGACAGTTGGCCGATCGGGTCCTCGGCGCTGTCCATTCGGAACTCGAGTACGTCCGCTACCGCCCGCGCGTCGGCCTCCCGACTGAGGTCGTTCGTTGTTGCAGCGAGAGCGAACCCATCCAGATTCATGACACACTGTACCACTCCCTGCCGTATAAACCTTCTCAGGATGACTCGGGCGTGTTTCCGACGCTCCAGACGGCACAGTTCGATTCGCCACGATGCGGGTGACGGGAGCAGCGGGCGAGGCGAGTGTACCGTCCGTAGCCGCGAGCGAGACGAAGCGTCAGGACGGGGGCGTCGTCGCCCCGCCGACGCGGGCGAGTGCCGCCTTCACGCGGCCGCGCAGCGTGTCGCCCACGCTCCTGGACTCCGTGGAGAGGGCGCGCGCGCTGTTTGCGACGACGAGGAGGCTGCTCGTTCCCATCGCGGCCGCGGCGACGAGCGGATTGAGCAGTCCGACGAGCGCGAGCGGCACCGCGAGCGCGTTGTAGCAGAACGCCCACGCGAGGTTTTCGCGGGTCCGCCGGCGCGTCGCGCGCGCCACGCCGAAGAGGGCGGGGAGGGCGTCGAGGCTGTCGCTCGTGATGACGGCGTCCGCGGCGTCGACGGCCATCGCGGTGCCGTCCCCGATCGCCACGCCGAGGTCGGCGGCGGCGAGCGCGGGCGCGTCGTTCGTCCCGTCGCCGACCATCGCCACCGTCCCGTCCGTTCGCAGGCGATCGACGACCGAGGTCTTCCCCTCCGGGGGGACGCCAGCGAACACCTCGTCGACTCCCGGATGGTCGCGGAACCGATCCGCGGCGGCGCTCTCGTCGCCCGTGAGGACGATGACGCGGTGCGTCGCCGCGAGGTCGTCGACGACCGCCGTCCACTCCGTTCGGGGCTCGTCGCCCGCGACGGCGATGGCGCGTGCGACGCCCCCCGTCCCGACGACGATCGGCACGAGTCCGTTCGCGTCACCGCGGGTCGCGCGGGCGGCGAGGGCGTTCGGAAGCGTCCACCCCTCGGACTCGAAGAGCGCCGGTCGGCCGACGAGGACGCGCTCGCCGTCGACCGTCCCGCTGACCCCCGTTGCGTGGCGTTCGACGTCCGCGACGGTGTGGTCGTCCGCCGTGTCCGCGTACGCGCAGACGGCGCCGGCGACCGGGTGGTCGGCGTACCGTTCGAGCGCCGCCGCCGCGTCGAGGGCCTCCTCGTCACCGACGACGTCGCGAACGCGCATGTCCCCGGTAGTGAGCGTCCCCGTCTTGTCGAAGGCGACGACGTCGACGTCGCCGCCCCGCTCGAACACCGTGGGGCCCGTGACGACCACGCCGCGCGCGAGGGCGCTTCGGATCCCGTTGGAGACGGCGAGCGGCGTCGCGAGCCCGAGCGCGCACGGACAGGAGACGACGAGGACGGTGAGCGCGGTGAGGACGGCGGTGTCGACGGCGGAGCCGAGGACGAGGTACGCGACGAACGCGAGGCCGGCGAGCGCGAGGACCGCGGGCACGAAGACGCCCGCGATTCGGTCGGCGAGGTGTTGAACGCCGCCGTGCGTGCTCTGTGCCTCCCAGAGGGTCGCGACGATGCGGTCCATCGTGCTCTCCGTCTCCGTGACCGCGACGGTCACCCCACCGGCGACGAGGACGCTCCCGCCGACGACGTCGTCACCGGGGTCGACCTCGCGGGGGTTCGACTCCCCGGTGAGGAGCGACTCGTCGACCGCGCCGTCGCCGTCCGCGATCGTCCCGTCGAGCGGCACTCGCTCGCCCGTCGACACGACGACGCGGTCGCCGACTTCGACGTCGTCGAGCGCGCGCTCCTCGGTCCCGTCCGCGGTGACGACCGTGGCGGTGTCGACGCTGTCGGCCGTCAGCTCGGCGAGGCCCGCGCTCGCCCGCGATTTCACCTTCGTCTCCCAGTGTTCGCCCGCGGTGACGGCGAGGGTGATGACCACCGGGATGTCGAAGTACACCTCGACGCCGCCGAGGACGAGCACCGCGAGGCTGTAGACGAAGGCGGCGCCCGCGGCGAGGGCGACGAGGAGGTCCATGTTCGGACGGCGTGCGCGCAGGCTGACGAGCGCCCCGCGGAAGATGGGATAGCCCGCGAACGCCGTCGCGGCACCCGAGAGGACGGCGACGTTCCAGAAGAGGTACTGGCCGCCGACGCCGCGCGGGTCGAAGAACGGAACGAGCGGGTCGCCGCCGAGGTAGAGCGGGTAGAGGAAGACGACGTACCAGAGCATCACCATCATGCCGAAGAAGCCGCCGGCGAGCAGGCGCACGCCCGTGGTGAGCGTCTCCGTCCGCTCGGCGTCGGCGTCGGGATCGGCGACCCGGTACCCGTAACCCGAGAACGCGTCCGCGATCTCCTCGCGCTCGCTCGCCTCGGGGTCGTAGACGACCTTCAGCGCGTCGTTCGCGTAGCTCGCGGCGGCCTCGTGGACGCCGTCGGCGTCGGCCGCGCGGCTTTCGAGGAACGCCTCGCACGTCGCGCAGTGCATGCCCTCAACCGAGAAATAGGCCGTCTCGGCGCCGTCGGGGACCTCGCTCGCCGCGTCGTCGTCGTTCGCGCTCTCGCGGACCGCCGCGCGGACGTCCTCGGGATCCGCGTCCGCGACGGCCGCGTCGTCGAGAGTGCGCGCGACTTCGAGGCAGCCCCGACAACAGAACGCACCCTCGACGCCGTCGGCGGTGACGGGGGGGTCGGGCGTCGGGAGGTCGCAGAGCGTGCAGTGCGTCTGGTCGGACATCGGGGATTACTGGGTCGGGACGGGCGCGAGCTGGACGGTCTTCCGCGAGGGCTGGTTGCCGATCGTGACGGTGGTCTCGACGCTCGCGGGCGACGCGTCCGCCGGGAGGGCGTACTCTGCGGTGAAGGTCGCCGTCTCGTCCGGTGCGACGGGGTCGGTGGTGTAGCCGCCCTCGACGGTGTCGCCGCCCTCGGTGGTGACGGCGCCGAGTTCGAGGCGGTAGGGCGCGTCGGCGGTGTTGCGGACGGCGACCACGAGCCGGAGGCGGCGGCCGTCTTCGACCGATTCGAGCACCGCGTTCTGCAGCTTCTGCCGCGTGTCGAGGTCGGGGCGGAGGTCGCCGCCGATACCCACCGAGACGCCGGTCGGTTGCGTCCACGAGCTGTCCTCGCCGAAGTCGTTCTGCAGGAGACCGACGAGGGTCTCCGTCTCGACGACGATCGGGATGGCGATGCTGATCGGTGCGAAGTAGCGGACGAACGAGCGGCGACTCCAGACGTCGCTCTCCGTCTCGGCGTCGTCCGCGTCGTCGCTCGGGGTGGATGCGTGTTCCGTCATGGGTTAGGCTGGGATGGGGGCGCTTCCGGGTGCGAACAGGCCGTTCTGTACCATCGCCGCGAGCGGCGGGCCGTACGCGATGAGCAACAGCAGGAACGTGAGGACGACCCAGACGCGGAAGTTATCGAGGATGCTCGGGCCGTGCTCCGGGCCGGAGAGGGCCTCGGGAATGTGCCCGTTGACGGCGAGGGGTTCGGCGCCGCGGTCGCCGAGCCACGTCGAGACGACGACCGCGAGGAAACACAGCAGCGAGGCGAACAGGAGGAAGGCCCCGCCGACGGTCTGCAAGTGGAGCTCGCCGATGGTCGCGATCGGCGTGTTGAAGATCACCTGCTCGTACTGTGGTTCGGAGGTGCGCCGCGGGACGCCCGCGAGGCCGACGCGGTGCATCGCGTTCGACATGAACACCATGCCGACGAACCAGAGGTAGGGCTGGACGGCGGCGAGCGTCCGCAGCCGCAGACGCTTGCCGCTGAGCTGCGGGAGCAGCCAGTAGGTGATCGCCATGAACGTCAGCGCGACGGCGGTCCCGACGGTGAGGTGGAAGTGGCCGGGCACCCACATCGTGTTGTGGACGAGGGCGTTCACGTTCAGCCCGGCGTTCACCATCCCCCCGAACCCGCTCGCGGCGAACGCGAGGCCGGCGAGCGCGATGCCCGAGAAGGACGGCTTCTCCCACGGGAGCGCGCGCAGCCACTTGACGAGGCCTTTGCCGCCGCGCTGGCGGGCGCCGTGCTCCATGCTCGCGACGACCGTGAACGCGGTGAGGAGGCTCGGCAGGAGGATGAAGTACGTGCTCGTCATCTGCACGAACTTCAGGCCCTGCGAGAGGCCGGGGTCACCGTACTGGTGGTGGACGCCGACCGGCGTGCTCAACACGAGGAAGAGCACGAAGACGACGCGCGCGAGCGGGTCACTGAAGAGCCGGCCGCCCGAGAGCTTCGGGAAGATGGTGTACCAGACGAAGTACGCGGGCAGCAGCCAGAAGTAGACGACGGCGTGCCCGAAGTACCAGAAGAGCGTCCGCGTCAGGAGCGGGTCGACGCGGGGGATGAGCCCGAGCGACCACGGCAGGAGGAAGACGACGACCTCGACGGCGACGCCGAGCGTGCAGACGAACCAGAGCAGCATCGTCGCCACCGCCATGAACGTCTGTAAGGGGATGCGCTCGTCGGGGTTGTCCGCGCGCCACTCGCGGAGTGCGAGGACGTAGTCGACGCCCGCGCCCCACGAGCCGACGATGAGGAGCGCGAGGCCGAGGTAGAACGTCGGGCTCGCCTCCAGGGGCGCGTAGAACGTGTAGAGGACGGCGGCGTGCGTCGGGATCCAGCCGACGATCCCGCCGAGGACCGAGACGAACGCCAGCACGGTGCCGAGCGTCATGAGGCCGAGCCAGCCCCACGTGAAGCGCAGATCGCGAAAGCCCGTATCGAGGCTGCGCGTGACGCCCCACGTGAAGAGTCCGACGATGAAGAACGTCGTGAAGACGAGAGCCATCAACACCCCGTGTGCGGTGAGGATGGAGTAGTAGTCGACCGCCGAGAAGAGCGAGCGACTGTAGCCCGTGCGGAAGAGCGCCTGCAGGACGCCGAGCGCCCCGCCGAGCCCGATGGAGGCGAAGGCGATGGCGAACGCCGCGCGGACGACGCGCGCCTCACCGGGGAAGTCGTCGATGTACGTCACGCGCGCTCACCCCCCGAGCGCACGCGACTCTGCCGGGCGGCGCGGACGGCGTTCATGCCGACACCTCCGGTGCCGCGACGGCCGCGCTCGCGTTCGCCGCGTCGGCGGTCGCGTTGGTCGCCGTGGCGTTCCCCGACGCGGCGCTCCCGTTCTTCGGGAGCTCGTCGGCCGGGACGACGATGAGCTGGCCGGCCATGCTCTGGTGGCCGGCGCCGCAGTACTCGTGACAGACGATCCCGTACGACTTCGGCTCGTCGAACTCGGTGGTGAGTTTGGTTTCCTGTCCGGGGATGACCATGGCGTTCAGATGCGTGCCGACGACGTCGAACCCGTGGACGACGTCGGGGCTCGTGACGTAGAACGTCACGGTGGTGTTCGCGGGCACCATGATCGGCTCCTGGGTGCCCGGCTGGAAGAGGAACTGGCGGGCGACGACGTTCACGACGTAGTGATCGTCGTCCACCCAGTGGCCGCCGGGGTCGGCGAACCGCGTCTGATCGAGCCCGTTCGGGTCGAGTTGCTGTCCGGTGTCGCCGACGGTGCCGACGCCCATGCCGGCGACGCCGTAGACGATAGAGGCGACGAGCGCGACGATGAACACGAGCGATACGGCGAGCCAGATCTTTTCGAGGCGGTGTATCTCCATTGTGTTAGCCGAAGATGTGTGGGCCGTTTCCGAGGAATTCGACGAAGTACATCAGCGCCCACGCGACCGAGATGATGACGAAGTAGACGCCGAGCAACGTCGCCGTCCCCCACGGATCGTACTCGTCGTGATCGAGCTCGCGCTCGGGCGACGCCGGCGGTGCCTCCGTGGTCTCCGGGGGCGCTTCCGACGGTCCGCGATCGAGGACGCCGTCGAACGCGCCGGCGCGGTGGTAGTCCCAGAGGAGGTACGCGACGATGGACGGGATCGCGACGGCCGAGGGACCGGCGATCCACGCGATGTTCCACCAGTTGAGGTCCGGGATGACGCCGCCGCCACCACCGCCACCGCCGCCACCGCTGTTGCCGGTGACGAAGATCCCACCCTTCATCCCCATCGAGAGGTGGGGCGTACAGTAGTACGTGTACGTCCCGCTCGTCTCGAAGGTGTGCGAGTGAGTGTACCCCTCGTTCTTGATGGAGTCGACGCCCTCCCAGCTCGCCCCCGAGGGGGCCGACTCGATCTGGATGTCGTGGGTGTTCGACACCCACTCGAAGGTTACCTCGGTGCCCGGCGATATCTTCAGCGCCGGCGGGGCGTAAGCGTAGGAGCCCCCGTTGCCCTGTGCGCCGACTTCGACCGTAACCGAATCCTGACCGGTCTTGTCGACCGTCGTCCCGTCGTAGTTCCCGACGGCGCCGCCCCTCGCGGAGTCGGTGAACCAGTCGCCCCAATCCGCGCTCGCGTTGCGACCGCCGCTACTGCCACCGCCGCCGCTCCCACCGACGACGATGGCACCCTTCATCCCGAGCGAGAGGTGAGGCGTGCAGTAGTACTTGTAGACGCCGGCGGTCTCGAAGGTGTGCGAGTGGGTGTACCCCTCGTTCTCGATGGAGTCGACGCCCTCCCAGCTCGCCCCCGAGGGGGCCGACTCGATCTGGATGTCGTGGGTGTTCGACACCCACTCGAAGGTCACTTCAGTGCCCGGCGAGATCCGGACGGCGGGCGGAGCGTAGGCGTAGGAGCCGCCGTTGCCCTGTGCGCCGACCTCGATCGTGACCGAATCCTGACCGGTCTTGTCGACCGTCGTTCCGTCGTAGTTTTTCGTTTCGGCGCCTCTCGCGTCGCCCGTGAACCATCCGTCGTAGCTCGGGCTGGACGCGGCCGCCGAAACCCCGGTGCTCGCGCTCAGGGCCGCGGCGACGGCGGTCGTGTCGCGGAGGAACCGCCGCCGGCTGTACCGTCGGTCAGACACCGTGCTCACGGGTCGGTGGCGACCCCTGTCTCGGTGACGTCGCCGTCGCGGCGAGCGGTCGTGACGCTCCCATGTGTGCGAGTCAGATGACCGCCCACTTATCCCATCGGGAGTTTCTATCCTGATTGGAACACCCGACAGCCCTTACCCGATCGGCGAGGGACTGACGTCTATGGCCGACGTTCCGCTCCACTGGCTGACCGCACTGGTGCTGTTGGCGTTCGTCCCCACCGCGGTCTATCTCGCGAAAAACCCTGATCCGGTCGTCGTGCTCACGTTCCTCAACGTCGCCCTCATCGCGGGGCTCCTCTACCGGTGTTTCATCCCCGAGAAGCGCGCTTCGACCGGCCACGCCTGAGCCCGCCGTATCCGACGCGCGTCAGCGCGGCACCGGTTCGACGGGTGCCCCGCCCTCCGAGCGCTCACGGTGTGAGACGCGAACCCGGATCTCCCCGTCCGCTCCGATGTCGAGTTCGATGTCGTCCACTAACCGCCGGTATTCGTTGACCGGCTTGCGTCCGCATCGCGCCCGAGTCCGCTCCTCCAGCAGTCCGGCCTCCGTGAAGAGACTGAGCTTCCGATAGGTCGTCGAGAGCGGGATGTCGCACGCCTCCGAGATCTCGCTCGCCGAGCGAGCGCGCTCGTCGGTCGCGTCGAGGATCGCGTGCCCGTCGTCGGCGTTGAGCGCCGCGAGGAGTGATTGCACCGTCTCCGGGCAGTCGACGACCGTCGCGCCGTCGTCGGATTCCCCACCCGCGCGCGACACCGTCTCCGAGAGCTGAATCATACTCAGACGTATCGACGGGAGGAGAAACAATTGACAGTCCCAATAGTGGGGTGGTTTATATACGGCGCCGGACCCGCCCCGTCGCGCGCCGTTCTCGCGCTGTCGAAATAAGAGGGGGATATTTATTGTGATACGACGATCCACTCTCTACGATGGGTAGCGAAGAGGAAGCCGAATACACCTTCGTCTGTCCCGAGTGCGGCGAGTCGCTCGACGTGAACGCCTCGATGAAGGACGCGCTCCTCGACAGAGGGTGTGTTATCTGCGGTGCGTCCGTCTCTCGCTCGGCGTTCGCATAGTCTCCCCTGTACCGTCGGGACGCGCCCTGTCACCGTTCGGCGCGTGCCGAGACGGATGGACAGAGTAATATTCATTGCACCTCGTGCTTTGACCGGATACGAGCCGATGGCCCTGAACACGCAGACCGAACTATCACCCGACGAGACGGACGCGATATTGGGGCGTCACGAGACCGGCGTGATCTCCCTCGCCCGCGACGACGATCCCTACGCGATCCCGATCTCGTACGGCTACGACCCGGACGAGCGAACCTTCTACCTCCGCTTGGTCTCCTCTCCGGAGAGCGAGAAGCGTCAGTTCCTCGCGTCCGCCCCGGCGGCACGCCTCGTCGTCTACGAGGAGGAGGCGGATACGTACCGGAGCGTCGTCGCACAGGGCCAGCTTCAGGAGATCGATCGAGACGACCTCTCCGTCGAGCACATCGAACAGTACGGCGAGGCCAAACGCCCGCTCTTCGAGATCTGGGGCGAGGAGAAGCGCGATCTCGACATCAACCTCTACCGACTCGTCGCGGAGACCCTCTCCGGCCGCGAGATCATCGTCGAGCGCGATCACTGAGCGCCGTCGACCCCGCCCGCGCCGGGTCGGGTGCTTCACGTTCAAGTACCCCCGCGTCGAAGGGTCGCCCACGGCTATGCCGTCCGGGATCCGGACTACCGTCTCGTTCCTCGACGCGGACGTCTGTCCGCTCGGCACGCTCTCGAATCGAGCCGCGGCGACCCTCTCCTCGATCGCGGTGGCCGAGCGGCGAGCCGACACCGATCCCCCGTCTCGCGTACGCGTGCTCGAGTTCTCTACGGGAACGGCGCCGGACTCGCTCGCTGACGCCCCAAACGCGGACCCGGACCCGGTGCCGGTGCCGATCTTCGAACACGGTGAGACGATTCGCTACCGGCTCGACGTCGACGCCGACGTGGACTGTCCCCGGCGGCGGCTCTGCGAACTCGGCTGCCCGGTCGTCCGCCACGAGGTCCGCGCGGGCGTGCCGAGACTCACGTTCTACGCCGAGGATTACGACCGGCTCCGGGACGTCGTCGCCGACCTCCGCGAGCGGTTCCCCAGCATGGACATCGAGCGGTTCGTCCGCTCGCCCGCCGAGAGCACGTCCGGCGACGACGTCTTCGTCGACGCGGGTCGGCTGACCGACCGGCAACTCGAAGTCCTCGAAACCGCCTACGAGATGGGGTATTTCGAGCGGCCGCGGCGCGCGAACGCGACCGAGGTCGCGGCGGCGCTCGGAATCGGACCGACGACGTTCAGCGAGCATCTCGTCGCGGCGCAGTCGAAGATACTCGACGACCTCCTCTAAGTCGAACCGCGCGCTCGATCGCCCCGTGCGGCGGTCGTCGGGGCGGACACGTGACGTGGTCCGCGGATCGAACGCGCCGCGCTCCCGACAGCGTTTAACGGTGTTCGATCGAAGTGCCAGTGATGCGAACTCGGACGGCCGTCGCCGCCGTCGTGGTGTTACTCGCCCTCGGTGGCGTCGTCGGCGTCGGCCTCTTCACGGGCTCTTCCGGCGGGCTGTCCGTCGACTGGGTCTCGGATACGCCGCGGTCGAATCAGGTGAACCACCATCCGGTCACCGCCGCCGCGGCCGACGACCGCGTCGACGTCGTCGCACCGGTGAGTTCCGTCGCGGGGGAGGACGCGCGCTGTGCGGTGACGATGCTGAACGCGAGCGGCGGGATCCGCTGGCAGCGCGCGATCGATCCGGATCGGTGCGCGATCCACGGGATCGGCGATCCGGTGGTCGCCGACGCGACCGGCGACGGGCGCGCGGACGTGCTCGTGCCGACGACCGAGGAACGCCTGTACGTCTACGACGCCGACACCGGGGAGACCCAGTGGACGCAGAACCTCACGTCGTTCGGGTACGCCGGCCCCGTCGTCCTCACCGAACCGCGGCGTCTCGTCGTCCAGCCCGACTTCCGGGGGTCGGTGTTCGCGACCACCGCGAACGGGAGCGTCGCGTGGCGATACGACATCGACGAGACCGTTCTCGCCACGCCGAAGCGGATCGACGTCCCGAGCGTCTCCGGGCCGACTATCGCCGTCGGATCGAACGAGAACCTCACCGTCTTCGACGCGACCGGTCGCGTCGTCTGGCAGCGACCGACCCGCGGGACGTGGCTCGCCGCCGGCCGCCTCGACGGACAGAGCGTCGTCGTCGCGTCCGGCGGGTCGACGATCACCGCGTTCGACGCGGACGGCGCTCGACGCTGGCAGCGCACGAACTGGACGCGGCCGTCACTCGGTCACGTCGAGGACGGGGACGGCGACGGAACGCCCGAAGTCTACGTCGGCGGCGGCGGCGACGTCGTCGCCGCGTTGAACGTCAGCACGGGTGCGACCGAGTGGCGAACGACGCTCTCGACGGACGCGGACGTGCTGCCGCCGCCCGTCGCGGGCGACGTGGACGGCGACGGCGCATCGGAGATCGTCGCCGTCACCAACGACGGCACCGTCTACGTGCTGTCCCCGCGAACGGGGGACGTACAAGCGTCGTACAGCCGGGACGTCGCCGTCTGGGCGGAGCCGACGCTCTTCGACATCGACGGCGACGGCCGCGACGAGATCCTCGTGATGTACGGTGACGGTCGCGTCGTCGCGCTCTCCGACGACACCGACACCTCGTAGCTCGCCCGCACGACGAGCGCCGCGAGCACGCCGCCGTCGACGGCACACGGACGGTCGGGCGGACCACGGTCGATGATGAGACCACATTAGTAGACGATCCCCGAACGGGGGAGTGAGATGACGGTGCACACTCTGGGGGGATCCGCGATGACTGACCAACGCGCCCGGATCACGTCGCGCGTCGCCGACCGACGCGGCGGCCGCTTCGCCCGACTCGCCGAGGACGCCTTCGACGTATGAGGGGACGCGCACTCCGCCGGGCCGTCTGGGCGGTCGTGTCCCTCCTCGTGACTGCCGGGACGGTGAGCGCGCACCAGATCCAGGCGTCGCGGTTCGCAGCGCCGATCCCGCTCGGCTATCTCTACGCGGGTGCGGGCGTGACGGTCCTCGTGACCGCCGCGGCGTCCGCGCGCCTCGTCTCGGATCCGACCGCGGACGAGCGGACGCACGCCGTGCTCGGGCGGCGGGCGACGCGTGCGCTCGTCGCGGGCGTCCAACTGCTCGCGGTCGCGGGGTTCGCGGTCGTGCTCTATCGGGGGTTCGTCGGCCGCCAGATCCGCGCCGCGAACGTCGCCACGCTCATGACGTGGGTGCTCGCCGTCCACGGGCTCGCGCTCGTCGCGGCGCTCGTCGGCTCGCCGTGGCGCGTCCTCGCGCCGTGGAACGCCCTCTACGACTGGCTCTGCCGGCTCGAAGGGCGAGCGGTGGCGCTCCGTGAGCGGGACGTCGCGTGGCTCGGCGGCTGGCCCGCGCTCGCCGGATTCCTCCTGCTCGTCGGCGTGCTGGAGAACCTCACCGTGGTCCCGGAGTCGCCGTCGAAGACGGCGGCGCTCCTCGCGGCCTACACCCTCTGGATGCTCGCCGGCCTCCTCGTCGTCGGTCCGACGTGGCGCGAGCACGCCGACCCGGTCGGGGTCTTCCTCGCCCTCCTCGGTCGCGTCGCACCGATCGCCGTGCACCGACGCGACTCCCGACTCGGGGCGACGCTCCGCGCGCCGTGGGCGGCCTGCGCGCGGCCGGTGGCATCGGTCGGCCGCGTCGCGTTCGTCGTCGCCACCGTCTACACGATCAGCTTCGACGGCTTCACCAGCACCCCGCAGTTCCAAGCGCTGCTCGTCGGAGCGCACGGACTGCTCGGCATCTCGTACACGGCCACCGAGATCGCACTCTACCTCGCCGGCTTCACTGGCTTCCTCGCGGCGTTCGCGCTCACCGCCGTCCTCGTCGACCGACTCGGCGGCGGTCACGACGTCGTCGCGACCGCGCGACACATCGCGCCGAGCGTCCTCCCGATCGCCGTCGTCTACGAGGTCGCACACTACAGCACGGCCGTCGTCACGTCGGCGGCGCGCGTCGCCGAGTTGGCGCTCGCCGGGATCGGCCTCGATGTCGCCTTCGCGCCGCTCGCGTGGCTCTCCGTCCCGACCTACTGGGGGTTCGAGGTCGTCGTCATCGTCGCCGGCCACGTCGTCGCGGTCGTCGCCGCCCACTACGCGACGCTGCGCCGCTACGACGACCGAACGCGAGCGTGGCGGGCACACGGCCCGCTCGTCGCGCTGATGGTCGCCTACACCGTCCTCTCGCTCTGGATCGTCTCCCGCCCCGTCGTGTCGTGACAGGGGCGCTGGCGGCCGGATCGGGGTGCTTCGAGCACCGGCGGGTCGAATCGACGCCGAGAGCACCGGGTGCGTCGGATGCGGAGTCATCGATCGCACACCGCCGTCGCGTCCTCGGCGAGCGGCCCGGCCCGGACCGTTATCCGGCGGTAGCGCGTTGATCGAACCACCGTGTACCGGTACGGTCACTACGGCGCCGCGCTCCTCGCGTACGCGCCGATCGCGTTCGCCGTGGCGGCGCTCGGGTTCGAGACGCTCGTGTTCGTCGGCGCGCTCGCCACGCTCGCCCTGACGACGGTCCCGGATTACGATCAGCGGATCCCCACCGTCACGCATCGTGGGCCGACGCACACCGTCTGGTTTGCCGCCGTCGTCGGGAGCGTCGGCCTCCTCGTCGGGGTCGTCGTCGGAGCCCGGTGGAGTGTGCCGGCCGCGGTCGGCCTCGGGAGCTTCGGGTTCGTCGTCGCCGCGAGTTCGATCTTCGCACACATCGCCGCCGACGCGCTCACGCCCGCCGGCGTTCGCCCCTTCGCCCCGTGGAACGGTCGGCGCTACACGTACGATATCGTGACGGCCGCGAACCCGATCGCGAACTACGCGCTCCTCAGCCTCGGCCTCCTCGCCGTCCTCTCGGCGTTCGGTGCCGGTACGGCGCTCGCCGACGCCGCTACGGGCGTGTGACGGACGTCGCGGAGAGCGAGTTCTCGCTCACGGCGGGCGGCGTCTTTATGCGAAACTGCGACAAAGGTTGGTATGAGATGTCTCAGCACGAGCCGCGCGAAGAGCTCTACGTCGATCAGTACACGCTGGGTCTCGTCGGACCGGATCAGGAGTGGGCGGGGACGGTCACCGACGGCGGGACGATCACCACGTACACGCCGCCGGGCTGTTGGGGCCCGATGATCACGCCCTCCTTTCGCGGCGGCCACGAGGTGACGCGTCCGATCCGCGTCGAGGGTGCCGAAGTCGGCGACGCCGTCGCGGTCCACGTCCGCGACGTCGAGGTGACGAGCATGGCGACGAGCACGGGTTCGATGGCCGAGCGCGCGGGCGCGTTCCAGGACGACCCGTTCGTCGACCACCGCTGTCCGGAGTGTGGCACCGCGTGGCCCGACTCGATCGTCGAGGGGACGGGTGAGGACGCGATCCGGTGTGCGGAGTGCGGCGCCAACGCCTCCTCGTTCGGCTTCGAGTACGGCTACACCGTCGCGTTCGACCACGAGAACGCCGTCGGCATCACGCTCGACGCGGACGGGGCTCACGAGCTCGCGTTGAACGCCGCGGAGGTGATGGACATCCCCGAGAACGCCCGACAGCATCCGATCCTGTTGTACGAACCGGACGGGATGCCGGGGACGCTAGGGCGCCTCCGACCGTTTATCGGCAACATCGGTACGACGCCGTCGGTCACGATGCCCGACTCGCACAACGCTGGCGACTTCGGACAGAACCTCATCGGGGCGGAGCACGACTACGGCGTGAACACCGAGGCGGATCTCGAGGAGCGCACCGATGGTCACATGGACATCCCGGAAGTCCGTGCGGGAGCGACGCTCATCTGCCCGGTGGACGTCGACGGTGCGGGGCTCTACGTCGGCGACCTGCACGCGAACCAGGGTGACGGCGAGCTCTCGTTGCACACGACCGACGTCAGCGGGACCGTCACGATGGACGTGGAGGTAATCGAGGGGCTCGAACTCGACGGGCCGATCGTCCTCCCCAACGAGGCGGACCTCCCCTTCATCAGTAAGCCGTACGGCGACGCGGAGCGCGAGGCGGGACTCGATCTCGGCGCCGAGCACGATGTCGACGTGACGACCGAGATGGGGCCGCTTCAGGTGGTCGGCTCCGGCGCGACGGTGAACGCCGCCACGCAGAACGCCTTCGACCGCGCGTCCACGCTGCTCGACATGAGAGAGGGCGAGATCCGCGCCCGATGTACGTTCACCGGCGGCGTTCAGATCGGCCGCCTCCCCGGCGTCGTCCAACTCGACATGCTCGTCCCGATGGAACTCCTCGCCGACCGCGGGATCGATGGGCTCGTGCGCGAGCAGTACGGCCTGTAAGTACTCCCTCGCCGGTCACACCGGCCGTCAAGGGCGTTACCGTTACCCCTCTGTGTAATCCGGTCGCTCGGCGTACTCGATTGGGTCACGGACGCCGATGTGCTGGAAGGCCTGGAGGCGGAAGGCGCAGGCATCGCAGGTGCCACACGCGGGTTCGTCGTCGCGGTAGCAACTCCACGTGAGTTCGTAGGGGACGTCGAGTTCGGTTCCCTTCCGGGCGATATCGGTCTTCGACCACTCGGTAAAGGGAGCCTCGACGTTGATCCGGGTGTCGTCCTTGGTGCCGACATCGACGACCTGCTGGAAGGCGTCGAAGAATTCGGGCCGGCAGTCCGGATACCCCGAGAAGTCCTCGGAGTGCGCGCCCATGAAGACGGCGTCGCAGTCGTTCGCTTCGGCGTAGGAAGTCGCCATCGCGAGGAGGTTCGCGTTCCGGAAGGGGACGTACGAGGTCGGAACTTCGTCGCTCTCCAAGTCCGCTTCCTCGACGTCCATCTCGGCGTCCGTGAGCGAGGAGCCGCCGATCTTCGAGAGATGGTCGGTGGTGAGGTGAAGGAAGTCCGCCGCGTCGAAGTGTTCCGCCTGCGCTGTCGCACACTCGTACTCCGTGTCCTCCGTTCGCTGCCCGTAGCTCGTGTGGAGCATGTAGAGCTCGTAGCCTCGTTCTCGGGCGACGGCAGCGGCGGTCGCCGAGTCCATGCCTCCAGAGGCGAGGACGACGGCGCGCTTCGCGTCGCTCATTGCTGGCCCTCCGCGCGAGCGACCGCCGCGTAGAACTGTTCGCGCTCGACGTCGGTCGGGTCGCCGACCGTCGTCCGGGTCGTGGTCGTGCTCTCGGTCTCGATACCGCGCATCGCTTCACAGAGGTGGGTTGCGTTCATCTCGACAAGTACCGTGGGCGCATCCAGTTCGCCTGCGAGGCCGGACGCGATGTCGTTGGTGAGGCGTTCCTGCATGGTGAGTTGGCGGGACTGCCAGCGGACGTACCGCGCGAGCTTCGAGAGGCCAACGATCTCCTCGCCGGGCCGGTAGGCGATGTGGGCCGTCCCGTGGAAGGGGAGGAGATGGTGTTCGCAGAGCGAGTAGAACGGAATGCCGGTCTTCACGACGAGGTCCTCGGAGTCGGCGTCGAAGGTGCGCATCGTCGGTTTCGCCTCGGCGCGATTGCCGTCGGTGAGCGTCGCAAAGGCGTCGGGAACGCGACGCTCCCAGGTGTCTTCGAGGCCGGGCCGGTCGGGGTCCTCGCCGAGCGCTTCGAGGAGGAGGCGCGTCGCGCGCCGGGCCTTCTCCCGGTCGATACTCTCGCGTTCGGACTGCGTGAGCTGTGAGTGGTCGGTCATCGTCTCAGGTACCGGGGGCGTCGTTCCAGAGGTCGACGTGGAGGCGGGGCGTGTAGCGGTAGCCGTACTCCATCGCGAGCTCGGCGACCGCGTTCCGCGAGACGTCTAACTGCTCGCGCGTCACTCCCTCGGGCATCAGGAGGACGTCCGAGTCGCGAACCGTCGTCGAAGTGGCGTTCCGGACGCGATCGAGCAGATTCTCGATCTCCGGGAGGTCGTCTTCGCCGGTGACGACGAACTTCAATTGCGAGTCGTAGGCGTCGACGAGATCCGCGAGCGTATCGATATCGATCCGACGTTCGTCGTGGCGCTCGGCCCACTCGCCGTCGCCCTTCGGGTCTTTCTCCTCGGTGGGTGTGCTGGAGGCGAGTTTCGGGCTGATGCTCGCGAGGTCGATGGGTGCATCGCGATAGATGGTTCCGTTCGTCTCGACGGTCGTGTGGTAGCCCAACTCGTCGAGGCGTTCGAGGAGGTCGACCGACTGCTCGTGGATAAGCGGTTCACCACCGGTGAGAACGACGTGGTCGGCCTCCTCGTGAGACTCGACTTCCGCGACGATGTCGTCAATGCTCAGCTGGCCGTGCGTGGGCTCCCACGAGGTGTGGTAGGAGTCGCAGAACCAACACCGGAGGTTGCACCCGCTCGTGCGCACGAAGACGCTCGGAACGCCCGCGAGTGTGCCTTCCCCCTGGAGCGAGTAGAAGCACTCGTTGATCGGGAGCGTCGCGCCGTCAGACGTCTCCGCGCTCGACGGTTCGGAGTCGGCGGTCGAGTTGACCGGCATCAGTACCCCCCGGCGCAGAGCTCAGCCGTTTCCCGGACGGAAACAGAAATATCGGAGACGCGATCCGGGAGGGCGTCGTAGAGCTTCTCCTCCAACAGAATGCCCATCACTTCGGCCGTCGGCGGGTGTTCGAGGACGACGAGACCATCGGCGTCGTCGCTGGCCTCGAAGGCCTCGACGAGCGGGTCGCCGGCCTCGACGAGGAAGCGATGATCCCACTCGTCGATGACGTCCGTGACGTCGCCCTTGTCGACGACCCAGCCGTCCGAGGAGAGCGTACCGGTCACCTCAATGGAGATCTCGTAGTTGTGGCCGTGGGGCCGACTGCACTTCCCGTCGTGATGGAGGAGTCGATGGCCGGTGCTGATCCGGATGGGCCGCTCGCCGCCGATGTGGAGGGTTCGTTCCCCGGCGTCGGCGAGTGATGACGCGGGTTGCTGTTCGAGAGACACGATGTCGTGTTCTCTGAGGGCACCCAAAGTAATATCGATAGAATATCTATCCGGTGGCCGACTACGTGACCGTCGTCCGCGACGACCACACCGGCATCCGTCCCGGTCACGTGGCTGCACGAGCGCGCCCGGCAGAACGACGACAGCCGCGCACCGGACGTCTGGCGACGCTGGGTCCAGACCGGCGAACTCGCACAGTGGCCGACCGGCGACCCCCTCGACGCGCAGGGGCGGGTCCGTCGCTACGAGACGAGGGACACCGTGGTGAGCGACGCGTTCCGCGACGCGACGTTCGAACGGTACGGTGGCGCGTGTGCGATCACCGGGATCCGCGAGGCGTCGCTCCTCGATCTCGCACACGTCCTCCCGCGGGGCCAACGCCCCGCCCTCGCCGAACACCCCGAGAACGTCCGCGTGTTGAACGCGCTCCACCACCGCGCGTTCGACGCCGCGCTCTTCACCATCGACAGCGACTATCGGATCCGGACGAGTCCCTCGTTCGACCCCGCACACCCCTTCCTCGTGGAGACCATCGGCGAACGAGCGGGCGAACGCGTCGCACTCCCCGCGGATGCGCGCGTCCGAGACGCGTTCCTCGACCAACTCAACGCCGGTCTCTCGTGGCTGTGATCGGAGGCGGCGAGCGCTCCGCTCGACGGCTCCTCCCCCCGATAGCACCCCGTCGCTCTCCGAGCGCTTCGTCGGACGACATTGCGGGTCACGCCGATGACGAACTCGCGTAGGCGCTCGCGCAGTACTCACCGACCATGCGCCGCGCGTGGTAGTGAGCGCCGTTGAGCGCGATGCAGTTCCGCATGATGTCGAGCCAGCGGTCGCGGTCCGCGTAGTAGGCCGGAAGGACGTCGTCGGCGAGGCGATCGTAGAGCGCGGTCGCGTCGACGGCGTCCTCCTCGTCGTCGGAGAGCGCCTGCGTCTCCGGGTCGAAGGGCGGGGGACCGATGCGCCAGCCGGTGGCGTCCGCGACGTGTCCCTCGACCCACCAGCCGTCGAGCGTGCTGAGGTGGGGGACACCGTTGAGCGCGGCCTTCATCCCGGACGTCCCGCAGGCCTCGCGGGGGCGGCGCGGCGTGTTGAGCCAGACGTCCGCGCCGGCCGTCATTCGCCGGCCGATCTCGAGGTCGTAGTCGGGGAGGTACGCCATCGGCACGTCGCCGGCGAGGGCGTCGATGTGATCATGGATCTCACTGACGAGCGCGTCGCCCGCGTCGTCGCCGGGGAAGCCCTTCCCGGCGAAGACGATTTGGAGGCCGTTGACGTGCGCGGCGATCCGGCGGAGTCGGTCGGTGTCCTCGAAGAGGAGCGTCGGGCGCTTGTAGGGGACGGCGCGGCGCGCGAACCCGAGCGTGAGGACGTCCGGGTCGAGGTCGACGCCGGTGCGCTCGGCGACGAGTTCGAGGAGATCGCGCTTTTGCGCCTGGTGGGCCGCCCAGAGGTCGTCGTCGCCGACGAGCGTGGCGTGTCGGAGCCGCGAGGGCGCCCGTCGGTAGCCGTCGATGTAGGCGTCGAGGCAGTCCGCGACGTGTTCCCCGAGCCACGTCGGGACGTGGACGCCGTTCGTGACGGCGTCGATGTGCTCGCGGTAGTCGGGGAAGAGGTCATGCGTCACCCACTGGTGGCGTTTCGAGACCGCGTTCGCGTACCGGGAGAAGGCGAGCGCGACGCGCGTGGTGTGGTAGGCCTCCGCGCTCGTCCGCTCGCGGACGCATGCGAGCGCCTCGGAGAGATCGAGGAGCGCGTCGAGGCGGTCGTAGTCGTACGCCTCGTGGGCGGCCGCGACCGGCGTGTGCGTGGTGAAGACGCAGCGCTCGCGCACGGCGTCGGGATCGATCCCGGTTCGTCGCAGGAGTTCGAGGACGAGCGGACTGGCGTGGCCCTCGTTGAGGTGATAGGTGTGGACGTCGTAGTCGAGGGCGTCGAGGACGCGCACGGCGCCGATACCGAGGACGGCCTCCTGTGCGAGCGCGTCGTCGCGGTCGAGGTCGACGCCGTAGACGGATCGGGTGAGCGAGCGCGCCCACCCGGGGTTCTCGGGGCGGTCGGTGTCGAGCGCGACGAGCGGCACCGATCCGTCCGCCGTCTCGACCTCGTACCGCCACGCGCCGACGGTCACGGTATCGTCGCCGAGGCGGACGGTCGCGCTCACGTCGAGGGGGTCGAAGAACGCGGAGGGGTCCCAGTCGGCGGCCTCGTAGGTCTGCGTACCGTCTTCGAGGTGTTGTTCGCCAAGGCCGGCGTCGTTCAGCGGCGTGACGCCCACCGCGGGGACGTCGGCGTCGGCGAACGCGCGGAGCGTGTCGCCCGCGAGCACCCCGAGACCGCCCGCGTACGTGTTCGCGTCGTTCTCGATCGCGACCTCCATACTCACGTAGGCGACGTGCCCGTCCGCGTCCTGCCACGCGTTCATCGTCTCCCGATTCGACGCATCGCCGCATGGGTCTTTGGGACGCCGGTCGCGTCGTGTGTCAGCTCCGCCGCCGAACGGCCGAGGCCGTGGCGCTACTCGTCGAGGGCCGCGGCCATCGCCTCGCGTTCGGTCGTCCGGACCGCTCGATCGACGCCATCCGTCCCGTCGTCACGCTCGGTCACTCGCGGACGAAGAGGTCCGTCGAGAGGTAGCGCTCGCCGGTGTCCGGGAGCACGACGACGACGAGGTCGTCCTCGTGCTCGGGGCGCGCGGCGACGCGTGCGGCCGCGTCGAGCGCGGCGCCCGAGGAGACGCCGGCGAGGATGCCCTCCTCGGTCGCGAGCTGGCGGGTTCGCTCCTCGGCCGCCGCCCCCTCGACGGTGACGACGTCGTCGAGGAGGTCCGTGCGGAGGACGTCCGGGACGAAGCCCGCGCCGATCCCCTGGACGCCGTGCGACCCGGGGTCGCCGCCGGAGAGGACCGGCGAGCCGGCGGGCTCGACGCCGACGACCGTGACGTCCGCCCCGCGCTCCTCGACGAAGTGCTCGGCGACGCCGGTGATCGTGCCGCCGGTCCCGACGCCCGCGACGACGACGTCGACGTCGCCGTCGGTCGCCTCCCAGATCTCGGGGCCGGTCGTCTCGCGGTGGACGCGCGGGTTCGCGGGGTTCTCGAACTGCTGGGGGACGAAGGCGTCCTCGGTGTCGGCCGCGAGCTCGTGCGCGCGCTCGACGGCGCCGTCCATGCCGCCCGCGCTCGGCGTGAGCACGAGGTCCGCGCCGAACGCGGCGAGGAGGCGGCGTCGCTCCTCGCTCATCGACTCGGGCATCGTGAGCACGAGGTCGTACCCCTTCGCCGCGGCGGCGGCCGCGAGCCCGACGCCGGTGTTACCGCTCGTCGGCTCGATGATCGTCGTCCCGTCGTCGAGGTGCCCGCGCTCCTCGGCGGCCTCGAGCATCGCGACGGCGATGCGGTCCTTCACGGAGTGCGTCGGGTTCGTCGACTCGAGCTTCCCGACGACCGTCCCGGGGACGGAGTCGAGGCGGACGAGCGGCGTCTCTCCGACGAGGTCGGTGACGCTGTCTGCGATGGACATCACGCGTATCGACGCGTCGTCCGCCCTTCACGACCCGACCACGGTATCGGGGGCTTTCACGGCCCGTAAAGTGGCCCGCCATATCGGGGGCGAGCGACTATGCGTCGGACGCCGGTACCCGCCTGCACCGATGGCCGAGGCCGAATACCGGGTCCGCTGTCCGTCGTGCGCGGAGTCGTTCGCGGTCGACGCGGCCATGCGCGACGACCTCCTCGCCGCCGGGTGCGTCCTCTGCGGGGCGTCGCTCTCGGAGGCGGATTTCGCCCGGCTGTCTGGGTCCTCATCGACATCGTGACCCCCGGATCACCCCACCCCGGTACTTAAAACACCATCGCATACGGGGACCCTCTCTATCCTCGTTTCGCGTCGACTTCCTCCTGTGTCGAGACGCGACTGCGGCAGATGAACGAGAGCAATACATGAGACGAAAGACACGGCTCGGGATCGTATCGGGGTTCGTCGCCTCGGTCCTCGTCCCGATGTGGGTGGTCGCGCTCAACGACTACGGCCACGTCGAGGAGATCGCCATCGACCAGTCCGTCTCCCGCATCCGCCCCCTCTCGGGGTTCGTCGCGACGCCGAACGAGCTCATGCCGAGCGAGGTCGGCGTCGTCGTCTGGATCGCGCTGTTCGGATTGGTCGTCGCGCTCGTCGCCACCCACCGGTTCATGGACCGGCTCGTCCGGCCGGCCGACGGCGAGTCGTCGACGCCGCCGGACGAGGGGACGACGTTCCCCTGGATCGAGACGGAGAACCGATGGATCGCGGCGTACCACGCGCCGAGCGAGGACGTCACCGGACTCGTCGCGATGGGCGGGCTGACCGTCCTCGCGATCGTCTTCGCGGCGCTGTTCACGAGCGAGTACCTCACGATCGCGCGAACGCAGTTCTTCGGCGTCTACCTCGCGGGGATGTTCCTCTCGCTCGCGGGGTCGACGATCGCCTACTACGCGTGGTTCATGCCGCACGTCGAGGTCGCGGAGGAACGGAGCCATCGCGCATGACCCGATCAGATCACGACCATGACCACGACGACCACGACGAATCGGACGCCTGCGAGTCGTGCCCGCACGACGACGGGGGCGAGAGCGTGTCGCCGAGCATCTTCACGGCGGCGTGGCGATCGCTCCCGCGGCGGCGCTACGCGCAGGCGCTCGCGACCGTCGGCGGCCTCACGGCCGTCGGGAGCCTCGCGGCGCCGGTCGCGAGCCTCACGGAGGTCTTCGAGCAGGAGTACACGGGGCCGATCTACTCGGAGGGCGTCCACCTCGTCGACGGCGACGGGAACCGCGTGACGACCGAGGCGCTCGACTACGGCGAGGGGATGACGGTCTACCCCGCGACGCACCCCGGGATCGCGAAGGCACCGACGGTGCTCGTGCGCTACGAGGAGAGCGAGTACGGCGGCGAGACGCGGATGGACTCCGTCGTCGAGGGCTACGCCGCCTACTCGAAGGTCTGCACGCACGCCGGCTGTATGGTCGGGGGCGAGGACGAGAACCCGCTCGTCTGTCCCTGCCACTTCGGGAAGTACGACCCGACGCAGGGGGCGGCTGTCGTCGGCGGGCCGCCGCCGCGTCCGCTCCCCCAGCTCCCCATCACGCAGACGGAGAACGGCGAACTCATCGCGATCGGCGACTTCGAGGCGCCGGTCGGCGCCGGGGGTGAGTGACGATGGACCGCCTCACCGCGTGGGTCGGCGAGCGCTTCGAGACGGAGGTGTTCGAGCCCTACCTCGGGAAGTCGTTCCCGGCGGAGGACTCCTTCCTCCTCGGCGAGGTCGCGCTCTTCAGCTTCGTCGTCCTCGTCATCACGGGGACGTATCTCGGGCTCTTCTACATCCCGTCCATCGAGTCCGTCACCTACCACGGGAGCGTCGTCCGGTACCAGGGACAGGAGCTCCCCGGGGCGTTCGCCTCCGTCCTACAGCTCACCTACGACGTGCCGTTCGGGATGTTCGTGCGGCGCTTCCACCACTGGGCCGCCCACGTCTTCGTCGCCTCGATCGCGCTCCACATGCTCCGCGTCTTCTTCACGGGCGCGTACCGGAAGCCCCGGGAGGCGAACTGGGCGGTCGGCGTCGTGCTCGCGGCGCTCGCGATGCTCGCCGCCTACACGGGCTACTCGCTCCCCTTCGACGAGTTCGCGACCACCGCGACGTCCATCGGGTTCAACCTCGCGAGCTCCATCCCGCTCATCGGGGACTTCCTCGCGCAGCTCGTCTTCGGCGGGGACTACCCGACCAACACCTCGATTCCGCGACTCTACTTCCTGCACGTCTTCCTCGTCCCGCTGCTCATCGCGGGCTTCATCGCGCTCCACATGGCGATCCTCGTCCACCAGAAGCACACCGAGGCGGCGCGCGAGGACGACGTCGAGACGAGTCGCGGGACGGTCGAGCGCGACGACGGCGACGTCGTCATCGGCCTCCCGGCCGTTCCGAACCAGACGGCGGTGAGCGCGGTCGTCTTCTTCCTCACCGTCGCGACGACGTCGCTCCTCGCCGGCTTCCTCCCCGTGCACAACGTCGCCGAGTACGGCCCGTACGACCCGGCGAGCACCCCGGCGGTCATCATGCCGGACTGGTTCCTCATGTGGGTCTACGGCTTCCTGAAGCTCTGGCCGACGTGGCTGAACTTCAGCGTCGCCGGCCTCCACTTCTCCCCGGAGTTCCTCGCCGGCGTCGGCCTCTCGGGGCTGGTGTTCCTCGCGGTGTTCGCGTGGCCGTTCGTCCGGCCACAGGAGCGGAGCGTCCACTTCACTGCGGACCCGCTCGCGCGCCCGATTGCGACGGCGGTCGGCGTCGCGGGCGTCCTCATGGTCATGATCGCCTCCATCGCGGGGATGAACAACCTGCTCGCGAACCTGCTCGGGGTTGGCACCGGCCCCGTCAACACCGCGCTGACCATCGCCATCTTCGTCTGGCCGACCGCGGGCGCGTTCGCGACCTACTACGCGCTCCGCGGCGACGACCCCGCCGACCGAACCGTCGACCAGCGACCTGCCGACGACTGATACGACAATGAGTGAGACCAACGACGCACCACGGACGGATCGTGACACGACCGACGACGGCGGCGGGGGCCTCTCGCGCCGGGGCTTCCTCACGGGCGCGGGGACGGCCGCCGCGCTCGGCATTAGCGGCCTCTCCGCCGCTCGCGAGGAGGGACTGACCGGCCTCGAAGTCGTCTCCGACCCCATCGGGGACTACCCCTATCGGGACTGGGAGGACTTCTACCGGGAGAAGTGGGACTGGGACTCGATCTCGCGTTCGACGCACAGCGTCAACTGCACGGGCAGTTGCTCGTGGGACGTCTACGTGAAGAACGGACAGGTCTGGCGCGAGGAGCAGGCCGCCGACTACCCGACGTTCGACGAGGACCTCCCGGACCCGAACCCGCGCGGGTGCAACAAGGGCGCGTGCTACTCGGACTACGTGAACGCCGAGCAGCGTATCAAGTACCCCCTGAAGCGCACCGGCGCGCGCGGCGAGGGGAAGTGGAAGCGCATCACGTGGAACGAGGCGCTCACGGAGATCGCCGAGCACGTCGTCGACGAGGTCGAGGCCGGGCGCTACGACTGCATCAGCGGCTTCACGCCCATCCCGGCGATGAGCCCGGTCTCCTTCGCCTCGGGGAGTCGCCTCGTCAACCTCCTCGGCGGCGTCAGTCACTCCTTCTACGACTGGTACTCGGACCTGCCGCCGGGAGAGCCGCTCACGTACGGCCACCAGACGGACAACGCGGAGGCCGCCGACTGGTACAACGCCGACTACCTCATCGCGTGGGGGTCGAACGTGAACGTCACGCGCATCCCGGACGCGAAGTACTTCCTCGACGCCGGCTACGACGGCACGAAGCGCGTCGGGATCTTCACGGACTACTCCCAGACCGCCATCCACACCGACGAGTGGCTCAGCCCGAAGGCGGGGACGGACGCCGCGCTCGCGCTCGGGATGGCGCACACCATCGTCTCCGAGGGCCGCTACGACGAGGCGCACCTGAAGGAGCAGTCCGACATGCCGCTGCTCGTCCGCGAGGACACCGGGAAGTACCTCCGCGCGAGCGACGTCGGGATGGGGAACGACAAGACGCTCCTCATGTGCGATCAGGGGGGCGACGTCCGGGTCGCGCCCGGGTCGCTCGGCGACCGCGACGGCAAGTACGACGCCGACTCGAGCATCACGCTCGACTTCGACCCCCGCCTCGACGCCGAGTTCAGCGTCGACGGCATCCCCGTGACGACGGTGTGGAACAAGCTCACCGACCGCCTCGCCGAGTACACTCCCGAGGCCGTCCACGAGGAGACGCGCGTGGGCGCGGAGACGCTCCAGCGCATCGCCCGCGAGTTCGCGGACGCCGAGAAGGCGAAGATCATCCACGGCAAGGGCGTCAACGACTGGTACCACAACGACCTCGGGAACCGCGCCATCCAGCTCCTCTGCACGCTCACCGGGAACATCGGCGAGAACGGCACCGGCTTCGACCACTACGTCGGCCAGGAGAAGATCTGGACGACGCACGGCTGGAAGAGCCTCTCCTTCCCCACCGGCGACGTTCGCGGCGTCCCGACGACGCTCTGGACGTACTACCACGCTGGCGTCCTCGACAACACCGACCCGGAGACGGTCGCGCGCGTCGAGGAGGCCCTCGAGAAGGACTGGATGCCGATGTACCCCGCCGAGCGCCCGGACGGCACGCGCCCCGACCCCTCGACGATGTTCGTCTGGCGGGGGAACTACTTCAACCAGTCCAAGGGGAACGTCGCCGTCGAGGAGACGCTCTGGCCGAAGCTCGACCTCGTCGTCGACATCAACTTCCGCATGGACTCGACGGCGCTCTACTCGGACATCGTCCTCCCGGCGGCGAGCCACTACGAGAAGTACGACCTCTCGATGACGGACATGCACTCCTACGTGCACCCGTTCACGCCCGCCATCGAGCCGCTCGGCGAGGCGAAGACGGACTGGCAGATCTTCCGCGAGCTCGCCGCGAAGATACAGGAGGTCGCCACCGAGCGCGGTGTCGAGCCCATCGACGACCGCGAGTTCGACCGCGAGATCGACCTCCAGTCCGTCCACGACGACTACGTCCGCGACTGGATCAGCGGCGAGCCCGGCGCGCTCGCCGAGGACCGCGCGGCCGTGGACTTCGTCCTTGAGCACTCCGAGGAGACGAACCCCGAGGAGAGCGAGAACCACGTCACGGTGGACGACATCGTCGAGCAGCCCCAGCGCTTCGAGGCGGCCGGCGGCCACTGGACGTCGGACCTCGACGAGGGCGAGGCGTACGCGCCGTGGCAGGACTTCGTGCAGGACAAGGAGCCGTGGCCGACCTTCTCCGGGCGCCAGCAGTACTACATCGACCACGACTGGTTCCTCGACCTCGGCGAGGAGCTCCCGACGCACAAGTCCCCGGAGACGATGCAGGACGACTACCCGCTCCAGTACAACACGCCCCACGGCCGGTGGTCGATCCACTCGACGTGGCGCGACCACCCGCAGATGCTCCGGCTCAACCGGGGCGAACCCGTCGTCTACCTCAACCCGAGCGACGCCGAGGAGCGCGGCATCGAGGACGGCGACGACGTCGTCCTCTTCAACGACCTCGCGGAGGTCGAGGCCGTCGCGAAGATCTACCCGGCGAGCCCGGAGGGGTCGGCGACGATGTACCACGCGTGGGAGATGTACCAGTTCCCCGACCACCAGAACTTCAACGCGCTCGTTCCGATGTACATGAAGCCCACCCAACTCGTCCAGTATCCGGCGGACTCGGGCGAACACCTCTCCTTCTCCCCGAACTACTGGGGACCGACGGGCGTGAACAGCGACGTCCGCATCGACGTCCGCAAGAAGGGAGGTGAGGGCCAGTGAGCGCCGAGGAGGCTTCGGAGACGCCCGACGGCGTCGACATCGCGGACGGCATCGACCACCAGGTCGCGATGGTGATGGACCTGAACAAGTGCGTCGGCTGTCAGACCTGCACCATCGCCTGCAAGAACCTCTGGACGGACTCCGGCGGCCGCGAGTACATGTACTGGAACAACGTCGAGACGAAGCCCGGCGAGGGCTACCCGCGCGGCTGGGAGGAGCTCGGCGGCGGCTGGCAGTCCGACGACCACACCGACCGGCAGGTCGGCGAGATTCCCGGCGGCGAGGACTACGGCGAGCCGTGGGAGTTCGACTACGAGAGCACGCTCTTCACCGGCGAGAGCGAGCACGTCGAACCAGAGCAGGACCCGCAGTGGGGGCCGAACTGGGAGGAGGACCAGGGCGCCGGCGAGTACCCGAACTCCTATCACTTCTACCTCCCGCGCATCTGCAACCACTGCACGCACCCCTCCTGCGTCGAGGCGTGCCCGCGCAGCGCGGTGTACAAGCGCGCCGAGGACGGCATCGTCCTCGTCGACCAGGACCGCTGTCGGGGCTATCGCTACTGCGTCGAGGGCTGTCCGTACAAGAAGATCTACTACAACGCCCAGCGCAAGAAGTCGGAGAAGTGCCTCTTCTGCTACCCGCGCGTCGAGGGCGAGGGTCCGGACGGCGAGACGCACGCGCCGGCGTGTGCGGAGCAGTGTCCGACCCAGCTCCGCCTCGTCGGCTTCCTCGACGACCCGAAGGGGCCCATCTACAAGCTCGTCGAGGAGTACGGCGTCGCGCTCCGCCTCCACCCGGAGTTCCGGACGCAGCCGAACGTCTACTACATCCCGCCGTTCGCGCCGCCCCAGCACTCCGAGGACGGCGAGACGATAGACGTCGAGCGCATCCCGCGCAACTACCTCGAGGACCTCTTCGGCGAGCAGGTCCACGACGCCCTCGACACCATCGAGCGCCACCGCACGCGCGTCGAGAACGGTGGAGAGAGCGAGCTCATGGAGATACTCCAGGACCAGAACCCGGCGCGACAGTACCGCCTCGACGTCTTCGAGGGGGGGGAGGGCCGTGCCGACTGAGCGCCGCCGTCAGGCGGTCGCGGTGGTCGTCGCCGCCCTGCTCGTCGCGATGGCGGTCGGGCCGGCCGTGGTCGCGAGCCGCCCGGCCTACGAGATCCCGGTGCGCGAGGCCGACGACGGCGCGCGCTTCGCCGACCCCGGGGCGGACGCGTGGCTGAACACCTCCAGCGTCGAGGTGCCGCTGGCGAGCGCGCCGAGCGGCGCGCCGAACGCCTCGGACGTCACCGCCGAGCGCGCGAACGTCCGCGTCGTCCGCACCGAGAGCGAACTCTACGTCCGCCTCGAGTGGGCGGACCCGACGGCGAACCGCTCGGCCGCCGGCCCGCGGCAGTTCCCCGACAAGGCCGCGATCGAGCTCCCGGTGAACGCGAGCGCTCGCCCGCCCATCTCGATGGGGTCGACGGGCACGCCCGTGAACGTCTGGGTGTGGAGCGCGACCGGGGGGACGGAAGAACTGCTCGCGGGCGGCCCCGGAACAACGACGGGCTTCGCGAACGCGACGGTCGCGGCGAACGCGACCCACGAGGACGGCCACTGGGCCGTCGTCTTCCACCGCGACCTGCACGCGAGTAACGAGAACCGGACCGACGTCGCGCTCGAGAACGACCTGAACGTCGCGTTCGCCGCCTGGGACGGCGCGAACATGGAGCGCGGCGGCCACAAGGCCGTCAGCGAGTGGTACTACCTGCCGTTCGCGCCCGACGACGGCGGTCCGCCCTACGAGGCCATCCTGTGGGGAATCGCGGGTCTCGCCGTCGTCCTCGTCGTCGCGACGACGATCGAGGGCGTCCGGCGAGCCAGAGACGACGACGGAGGAAACTGAGACCGATGACATCCACCGACGCCACCACCACGACGGACGCAGCCGACCGTATCGACCCCGCCGACCTCGACGCGGACGCCGCCGCGCGCGGCGAGCTCTACCGCCTGCTCGCGCGGGCGTTCGAGCACCCGGACGAACCCCTCCACCGCGACCTCCGCGACGGGACGTTCGAGGTGACGTGTCGTCGCCTCCTCGACCGGACGGCGCTCGACGTCGACGTCCCCGAGCTCACGACGAACGAGGACTACGAGGCGCTCGCCGCGCGCTACAACGACCTCTTCGCCGTCGGGTTCGCCGAGTACGAGGACCGCACGGACGGCTCGCTCGCCACGAGCGGCCCGCCCGTCCCCCTCTACGAGGTCGAGTACCGCTCGGACGTCTCGTGGGGCGACGTGAACGTCGACCTCGCGCGCGCCTACGACTACTACGGGCTCTCCGTCGACGAGGACGCGCGCGACAACCACGACAACCTCCGCCTCGAACTCGCGTTCGCGGGCTACCTCGCGCGACGCGCGGCGCTCGACCCCGACGAGGGCGCGGCGGGCGCCCGCCTCGACTTCCTCGACCGCCACCTCGGCGTCCTCGCCGAAGGGGTCGCGGACGCGCTCGACGCGGAGTACGACACCGGCGTCTACGGGACGCTCGGGCGCTTCCTCGACGCGCTCGTCGCCGCCGACGCCGCCGAACTGGGCGAGCGCCGCGAGCGGGGTGAGGTCCCGTGAGTCGCGCCGCCGTGCCCACGCGGTTCGCCGCCGCGCTGGAGCGGACGGACGGCACGCACGAGGCGTGGCGGCCCGCGCTCGCGGTCGTCGCGCTCCTCGCGGCCGCCGTCCCGTTCGCTCTCCGCGTCGCGCGCAACATCCCCGGGTCGCCGCTCGCGTCGCTCGCCGGCGGCCACGAGGCGGCCGTCGTCGTCGGCACGCTCGGCCCCGCGCTCGCCGCGCTCGGGTTCGCGCTCGCGGCGACGGACCGCGTCGAGCGCGTCGCCTTCCTCGGTCTCGCGGTGTTCGCGCCGCTCGCGCTCGTCGCGGACGCCACGTACGCTCCGGCGGCCGCCGGCGTCGTGCTCTCCGGTGCCATCGTCGCGTGGCGCCGCCTCGCTCGCGCTCGCCCGACGCGCGTCGTCCCGCTCCTCGGCCGCCCGCTCCTCGCGGCCCTCGCCGTCGCCGCGCTCATCGTCGCGCTCGCCGCGAGCGTCGGCGTCGCGTCGCCCGCCGGCCGACAGGTCGGGACGCTCCTCACGCTCGCGGCGGCGGTCGCGGCCGGCCTCGCAGCGGACGCCCGCGCGCTCGACTGGGCGCTCGGCATCGCGCTCGCGGGCGTCGTTCACGCCGCCGGCGCGAGCATGCCCTACGTCGCCGGCGCAATCGCGCTCGTCGGCGGCGGCGCGGTCGGTGCCTCCCTCGGCACGCTCTCGGCGGGGCTCGGCGGCCTCGCGGCGGCGACCGTCGCCACCGCCCGCCATCGCGCGCTCGTCCCCGCGTGCGGCGCGCTCCTGCTCTGCGTCGCCGCCGTCCCCGTGACGGTGTCGCGCGCGCTCGCCGCCGCGCTCGGGGTCGCCCTCCTCCTCGGAGGTGAGGCGACATGAGCGACGACTGCGGCGGGGACTGTGGCTGCGGCGGCCACGACCACGAGCACGACGCCGGGCTCGCCGACCCGAACCCGGACGGCCCCGCCGACCCGCAGCTCGACCCCGAGCGGAGCCCCGGCCTCGACACCGAGATCGAGGCGCTCGAGGACATCGAGGTCAGCCGCGACGACGTCACCATCGGCACGGCCGACCCCGGGGAGCTCACGGCCGCCGACACCGACCCGGTCGCCGACGCCGGCCACGACGGACTCGTCGCGGACCTCCGCGAGGGCACGAAGACGGAGCGGCGTCGCGCCGCGCTCGCGCTCGCCGACCGGTCGTTCGATGCCGCTGCGGTCGCGGCGCTGGCCGACGCCGCCCGCGACGACTCGGACGCCGACGTCCGGCAGTTCGCCGTCGAAGCGCTCGGCGAACTCGGCGGCGAGACGGCGCACGCCGTCGCGCGGGACGCGGCCGACGACGACGACCCGTGGGTCCGCGCCGAGGCGCTCGTCGCGCTCGACCACGTGGACCGCGCGGCGAACGCGGAGCGCCTCGAGGCCGCGCTCGACGACCCCCACCACGCCGTCCGGCGCAACGCGCTCGTCTCGCTGTTCAAGCTCCGCGGCGAGGCCGCGCTCCCCGCGCTCCTCGACGCCGCCGCCGACGACAGCGAGCGCGTCCGCGAGTGGGTCGCCCACCTCCTCGGCGGCATCGACGACGAGCGCGCCACCGACGCGCTCGAGGACCTCGCCCGCGACGACGTCGGCGTCGTCGCGAAGACCGCCGCGAACGCGCTCGACGTCGACGCCGGCCGGTTCCGCCGGCAGTTCGTCCAGTCGAGCGAGCGCGACACCGACGATACGACCAGCGACGACCGACTCAACCGACGCCCGAACCTATGACCCCAGACGACACCACGCGCGACGACGCGACCGCCGTCGACGACCGCCTCGAACCCGCACTCCGGCAGGTGCGCGAACCGAACGCCGACGTGGACGTCATCGACGCCGGCCTCGTCCAGCGCGCCACGCTCGACGGCGGCGTCGCGTGCGTCGGCCTTGACGCCGCGACGCTCGACGCGGGAACCATCAGGGAGGTCACGACCGCCGTCGATAGCGCCGTCCGCGACGTCCCCGCTGTCGACTCGGTCACCGTCCGCCGGGCGGCGCCGACGAGCGACCCGGGGGCGACGGGGACCGACGCGTTCGAGCGCGTCATCGCCGTCGCGAGCGCGAAGGGCGGCGTCGGGAAGTCGACCGTCGCGACGCAGCTCGCCTGCGCGCTCGCCGCCAACGGCGATGACGTCGCGCTCTTCGACGCGGACATCCACGGGCCGAACGTCCCCGCGCTGCTCGACGTCTCCGGGCCGGTCCACGCCACCGAGGACGGCGCCCCGCGCCCCGTCCGCTCCGAGGGCCTGGAGGTGATGAGTGTCGGCCTGCTCTCAGACGGGGCGCCGCTCGCGTGGCGCGGCGCGATGGCGCACGACGCGGTCAGCGACCTCTTCGCGGACACCGCGTGGACGAACACCGACACGCTCGTCGTCGATCTCCCGCCGGGGACGGGCGACGTGGTGCTCACGACGCTACAGGAGGTGTCGCTCGACGGCGCCGTCGTCGTCACGACGCCGTTCCACTCCGCGCTCTCGGACACCGAGAAGACGGTCGAGCTCCTCCGCGAGAACGACGTTCCGGTGCTCGGGACGGCCGTCAACATGGCGGGGTTCACCTGCGAGCGCTGCGACCACGACCACGACCTCTTCGCGGGCGACACCCCGCCCGCCGAGCGCCTCGACACGACGGCGCTCGCGCGCCTCCCGTTCACGCCCGCGCTCCAGGAGACGCCGACGCCGACCGCGATACCGGACCCCGTCGCCGACCTCGCGGCCGCCGTCGAGGAGCGCTACGACGCGGTCTGGTCGGTCGACCTCCCCGAGAGCGGCGTCGACCTTCGCGGCGTTCCGGCCGACGAGCGCCGCGACGCGGTCGCGGACGCGTTCGGGGCCCTCGAGGCCGGCGAGGAGTTCGTCGTCGCGAGCGACCGCGACCCGACGCCCGTCCGGGCGTTCCTCGGCGACCTCGCGGACGGCGACGCGCCCGAGCGCTTCGAGGTGCGCCGGCAGAACCCCGAGACGTGGCTCGCGCGCACCGTCCACCCGTAGCGCCCGGAGGCGAACACGTTCGGGACTGGGCCCATCCCGGGCGACGCAGAAGGCCCACGTATGAGCGCGGAACTCTGGGTCGAACTCGACGTCGCCGATCCGGGCGCGTGCCCGGTCGCGGACGCCTCCACGGACGCCACCGCCATCTCGTCCGTGACGCGCGCGTCCGTGACGGACGACGAGGGCCGCATCGCCGAGGAGTTCACCGCCGAGCACGCCCTCCCCGAACCGGGGGACGCGACCGAGGTCGCCGAACACGACACCGGCCACGTCTATCGCATCCGCCGTGCGCGCGACCGGGGCTGTGTCTGCGACCGCGTCGAGTCGTTCGGCACCCCGGTCGTGGACGTGCGCGCGGCGGCGGGGACGCTCTCGCTCTCCTTTCACACGGCGTCGCTCGACACCGTCCAGAACGTCGTCGCGGAGTTGCGTGACGAGTTCGGCGGCGTGCGCCTCCGCAAGCTCGTGCGCTCGGAGGGCGGCGAGTCGAGCGATCCCGTCTTCGTCGACCGGAGCCGGCTGACCGAGCGCCAGCGCGAGGTCCTGCGGACGGCGCACGAGCTGGGGTACTTCGAGCACCCGAAGGGCGCGAACGCGAACGACGTCGCGGACGCGCTCGACATCAGCCCCTCGACGTTCACCGAGCACCTCGCGGCGGCACAGCGCAAGGTCCTCGACGCGGTGCTGGAGCACTGACGCGGCGCTCCACGTCGCTATCGGGGACGAAAAGAACGGGTGGGGTGTGTGGCGGCTACTCCTTCGGGAAGTGCGCGGCGAACTCGCCCGGCCCGCGCTCCTCGACGGCGTAGCCGTCGGCGTCGAAGGACTCGACTTCCGCCTGGAACTCGTAGAAAAGCGGTTTCGGCTCGTGGTCGTTGACGATAGTCAGGACGTCGCCGGCGTCCAGCTCCTCGAAGGCGTCGTGGATCTTCGGGTGGCGCTCGGACGGCGGAACGTCCCGGACGTCGAGTGTCGTCTCGCTCATGCGTGTCGTACTCGGCCCGGCACCGAGGTTGCCCTTCTCCCGAACGTGTTCGCCTCACACCTCGTGCTCGATACGCACGTGCCACTCGTCCTCGCCCACTTGCTCCGTCTCGTGCGTGAACCCGCGCGACTCGAGGACGCCGTAGAGCGGCACCGGCTCGAAGCTGTTGACGAGGCGGAGCGAGTCCTCGTCGGAGAGGTCGTCGAGCGCCGCGGTGATCGTGTCGAACGGTTCGCCGTCGTGCTCGCGGACGTCGAGGACGCGTTCCGTCGGGGGCATCGTCGTGTGCTACGGACACGTGGGGCGTGTCGCTTCTCCCGAACGTGTTCGTCACCACGAAGTAATGCGGGGGCGACGAACCGCCGAACGAGATGCGCATACGCAGAGAGACGTTGGCGAAGGCCCTCGTGGTGGCGTTCGTCTTCAACTTGGTCGTGATGGGCGCGGGGGCGTACCTCGCGTACGAACAGTCGCCACAGCGGCCCGCGGAAGTCGTCGGCCCCGACGGTGACGTCCTCGCGACGAACGACGACATCGCCGCCGGGAAGGCGGTCTTCCAGCAGAACAGCCTCATGAATCACGGCTCGATCCTCGGGAACGGGGCGTACTTCGGCTCGGACTACACCGCCGACGCGCTCGACAGGCTCACCACGAACATGCGTGAGTACGTCGCGCGCGAACGCTACGGCGCGTCGTCGTACGACGCGCTCGACGAGTCCGAGCAGGCGGCCGTGAACGACGTCGTCGAGCGCCAGCTCTCGGCGGGCGAGTTCGGCAAGACGCTCGAACTCACTCCCGCCGAGGCGTACGCCTACGGTGAGGTCCGCGAGGCGTACGTCGAGCGCTACAACGGCGGCGATCGCGAGGCCGGCATCCCCGCCAACTTCGTCTCGACGCCCGAGGACGCCCGGCGCTTCGCGGACTTCGCGCTCTGGACGGCGATGTTCTCCTCGATCGACCGCCCCGGGACCGCGCACTCCTACACGAACGACTGGCCGTACGCCCCCGGCGCGGGTAACGACGCGCCCGTGAGCGCGCTGACGTGGAGCGTCGTCGCGATGGTGCTCCTCGTCGGCGGGGGCGGCCTCGGCATCTGGCTCTACAGCGCCGTCGAGCTCCCCGAGCCGGACGCGGCGGGCGTCGACGTCCCCGACCCCGCCGACGTCACGCTCACGCCGAGTCAGTTCGCGGCCGCGCGCTTCGTCCCGGTCGCCGCCGTCCTCTTCCTCGCGCAGACGCTCCTCGGAGGGTTGATGGCGCACTACTACATCGAGCGCGGCGGCTTCTACGGGCTCGCGAACGCGCTCGGGATCGACGCGCTCTCGGCGCTCCCGTTCGCCCTCACGAAGGCGTGGCACATCGACCTCGCGATCCTCTGGATCGCGACGCTCTGGCTCGGCATCGGGCTCTTCCTCCCGCCGCTGCTCACCGGCCGCGAACCCGCGAACCAGAAGCGCTACGTCCACGTCCTGCTGGGCGCGCTCTTCGTCGTCGTGGTCGGCGGCCTCCTCGGCATCTGGCTCGGCGCGCAGGGCTACATCGAGGGCGCGCTCTGGTGGATCCTCGGGAACGAGGGCCTCGAGTACCTGGAGGTCGGGCGCCTCTGGCAGGTCGGCCTCCTCGTCGGCTTCGCGCTCTGGACGGCGCTCGTCGCGCGCGGCTTCAAGCCCCTCCTGAAGCGGGAATCGCGCTTCGGCCTCGCGCACATGATCATCTACGCCGGCGGCTCCATCGGCCTGCTGTTCGCGGCGAGCATGTTCTACACGCCGCAGACGACGATGGTCGTGACGGAGTTCTGGCGCTGGTGGGTCGTCCACATGTGGGTCGAGGGCGCCTTCGAGTTCTTCGTCGTCGCCGTCGTCGCCGTCGCGCTCGTCGCGATGAACCTCCTCTCGCGCCGGAGCGCCGAGAAGGCCGTCATGCTCGAAGCCCTCCTCGTGATGGGCGCGGGCGTCATCGGCGTCTCCCACCACTACTGGTGGATCGGCCTCCCCGACTACTGGGTGCCCATCGGGAGCGTCTTCTCCACGCTCGAATTCGTCCCGCTCGTCTTCATCCTCTTCGAGGCCATCGGCGAGTACCGCGCGATGCGCGACGCCGGCGAGTCCTTCCCCTACACGCTCCCGTTCATGTTCATCGTCGCCTCGGGCGTCTGGAACTTCGTCGGCGCGGGCGTCCTCGGCTTCTTCATCAACCTCCCGCTCGTCAACTACTACGAGCACGGCACCTTCCTCACGGTCGGGCACGCCCACGCGTCGATGTTCGGCGCGTTCGGCTTCCTCGCGCTCGGCCTCGCCGTCTACGTCCTGCAGTTCACCACGAAGCGCGGCAAGTGGGACGGCACGAACCTCCGGCGCGCGTTCTGGCTGTGGAACATCGGCCTCGCGTGGATGGTGTTCGTCGGCGACGTCCCCGTCGGCTTCCTCCAGCTCGAGACCGTCTTCACGGGGAACTACGACGCCGCGCGCTCGCTCGCCTTCTACAGCCGCGACTTCGTCCAGACGCTCTTCTGGGCGCGCCTCCCCGGTGACGTCCTCCTCATCCTCGGGACCGCGCTCTTCTCCTACGACGTCCTGAAGAAGCGCTTCGTCCGCCGCGACCCGACGGCCGCCTCGTCCGACGGCACGGTCATCTCGCGGCGCATCTTCGACGAGAGCGCCGGCGCCGAATCCGACGACGACTAACCGTCCCGAACCCGTTCGGGACGCCGCTCTTCTCTCCTGCGTGCCTCCCACGACACGCATGAGCCACTCGCACGACGCCGAGGCCGTCACCGACGAGACGCATCGGAACTCGTGGTCGGCGAACCTCGAACACCCCGAGTACGAGTCGGACCGCGAGCATCTCCTCGCCGACGCCCGCGACGCCGTCCGGCAGACCGCCTTGGGCTACCACGTGAACCTCGTGACGCACGCCGAACAGGGCCACCCGGAGACGTACCTCTACGACGCGCTCGAGGAGGCGTTCGGCGACGCCGTCGACTACGAGTACGTCGAGCAGTGCGGCTGCGGCGGGCACGTCGTCCGCGTGCGCGTCGAGTGAGCGGAGTGCGACGCGCGTCCCGCTCAGAAGGCTCTGTTGAAAACCCCGATTTGTTCGATACCCCCGCCGCTGGAACAGCCGTCAGGTAGCGCGTGCTCGTCTCACGATAGATAAAAGTCTCTCGACGACGTTCCCGCAGTGATGCCCTCCAACGTAGACTCTCTGTCCCGCGATCTGTCTCGTCCGTACTACGAGGACGCCTTCCCTGCACACGATATCTTCCACGCGAAACGCGTGCATGACGTCGCGCTCCAGCTCGCAACCCAACATCCAGACAGCGTCGACCGAGACGTTCTAGCCGCGGCGGCCTGGTTTCACGATATCGGGCGGCCACTTGAACGCGTCGGGGACATCGACGACCACGGCGACTGGGCAGCCGACGAAGCCACGAGCCTCCTCGCAGCAGAAGGCGTAGCGTCGGACCGGATCGCGGCGGTCGAACACTGCCTGCGTACGCACAGCATCCGGGCAAATTCGCCCGAGCCCGAAACGACCGAGGCACAGTTGCTCTTCGATGCCGACAAACTCGACGCAGCCGGCGCGGTCGGGTTTGTTCGCCTCGCTTGTATCGTCGGTGAACGCTCCGGACGTATCGGCGAACAGTACGCCGTCATCGATGACGCAGCGACACTTACTGATGACGCCTCCGAGTTGCCGGATATCGATCTCCTGCGCGAGTGGGCGCGTGAACGCCTCAATGCGTTGTATACAGACCCAGGTCGACATCTCGGAGAGTCGCGCTGGGACGTGATGGAAGCGTTCTTCGACCGATTCGTCCGCGAGATTGACCCGGACATCGTGCAGTGAATTGACCGTATCGACCGCAACCGGGAACAGACCCGATCTCCTGACGAAGCTCTCAGCAGCGCGGCTCAGAACGGGAGCGCGTCGTCGCCCGCGCCCCCGTTCGGGTCCGGGGTCTCGGCGTCGGGGAGTTCGCCCGTCTCGACGTACGCCTCTTCGAGGGCGGCGAGGCGGTCGTTGACGGCGTCGGCGCGCTGGTGGCTGGGCGCGACGCGGACGCGAACGAGCTCGTAGTCGTGGCGCTCTTCGAGGCCGTTCCACGCGCGGAACGCGCCGACGGTGAGGGTGTCGCTCTGCGGGCAGAACTCGGTCGTCGGCGTGAACTCCGCGCGCAGGTCGTCGCCGTCCACGCCGTACCGGAACCCCGCGTTCGGGTGGCGCTGATCGAGGTTGAGGCGCGCGAGGTTGTAGCCGAACGTCACGTCGTAGACGCCGCGCTCCTCGAAGCACTCGCGCGCGGTCTCGTGGACGGCGGCGTGATCGTCGCCCGTCAGCACCTCGGCGTCGGCGAGGAACGGTCCGGGCTCGGGGAGGTGCGCGGGGACGAACGACCCGCGGTCGTCGAAGGCCTCGTCCGCGCCCCCGCTACCGAAGAAACTACGCATCGTCGCCCTCCCGCGGCGCGAGGACCACGAGCGCGGTGCTGTCTTCGCGGGCGCGCGGTTCGATCCGGTGCTCGCCCGCGACGCGGAGGACGTCGCCGTCCCGGAGGTCGTGGGGCTCCCCGTCAAGTTCGACGGTGAGGTGGCCGCCGAGGCCGACGAGCAGGACGTCCACGCCCGGGTGGTCGTGCTCGGGGAGCGACTCGCCGGCGGCGAGCGAGAGCCGAACGGTCCGGGGGCCGTCCGCGAAGACGGTGGCGTGCGGTTCCCCGCTCAGATCTGCGAGCGTTTCGGTTTGGACGTCGGACATACGTCGGCGAACGCGCCCCAACCCGTTCACCGTCTCCCCGAATGTGTTCGCGTACGGGGGACGGTCCCGAGTGGCGCAGGGTGGGGACGCTCCACCGATCGGCGTCAGGACCGCCAGACGACCGTCACGACGGCGTCGTCGGTCTCGACGGTCTCGTACGCCCACCCGCGGTCGTCGAGTTTCGGGTAGAGGTGTTGGGGCGCGCGGTCGTTCACCTGCACGAGGACGCGCTCGTCGTCGAAGTCGGCGAGTCGTTCGAGCGTCTCCGTGAGCGGCTCGGGCGGCGGGAGCTCGCGGGCGTCGAGGCGTTCACGCGGCCGGTCCGCGGGCGCGTCGGTCTCGCTGACGGCGTCGTCGACTGCGGTCGCGTCGACCATATCTACGATAACCGACTCCGGAGGGCAAACCGTATCCCCGAACGCGTTCGGGACGGGCTACTCGGGGACGGACGCCCATCCCACGAGTATGCGACCGAGCGACGTCGACACGAGCCAGCGGCCGTTCGTCTGCATCTGGGAGGTCACGCAGGCGTGCGAGCTCGCCTGCGAGCACTGTCGGGCGGACGCCCAACCGGCGCGTCACCCGGACGAGCTCACCACCGCCGAGGGGAAGGCGCTCCTCGACGACGCCCGCGCGTTCGGCGACGGCCAACTCGTCGTGCTCTCCGGGGGCGACCCGCTCGCGCGCGACGACACCGTCGACCTCGTCGAGTACGGCGTCGAGAACGGCCTGCAGATGACGATGACGCCGAGCGGTACCGGGTCGCTCACCCGCGAGCGGATCGACGACCTCGCGGACGCCGGCCTCCGGCGGATGGCGCTCAGCCTCGACGGCGCGAGCGCGGCGACTCACGACGCGTTTCGGGGCGAAGCGGGGAGCTTCGACTCCACCGTCGAGGCCGCGCGCGCCGCCCGCGACGCCAGCCTCCCGCTTCAGATCAACACGACCGTCTGCGCGCAGACGATCGGGGACCTCCCCGCCATCCGCGACCTCGTCGCCGACCTCGGCGCGGTGCTCTGGTCGGTCTTCTTCCTCGTTCCCGTGGGCCGGGGGCACGTCCTCGACCCCATCGACCCCGAGCGCGCCGAGGGCGTCATGGAGTGGCTCGTCGAGGTGGCCGACGACGCGCCGTTCGGCGTGAAGACGACCGAAGCGCCGCACTATCGGCGCGTCGCCCTCCAGCAGAAACGCGCCGAGGGCGGCACCGCGTCGCCCGCCCGCGACGGTATCGGCCGGCGGAGCGGCGTCACGGCGGGCGACGGCTTCGCGTTCGTCAGCCACGTCGGCGACGTCTACCCCTCGGGCTTCCTCCCCGAATCGGCGGGGAACGTCCGCGAGGAGTCGCTCGTCGACGTCTACCGGGACTCGGATCTCTTCGAGTCGCTGCGCGACCCCGACGCGCTCACGGGGAAGTGCGGGGCCTGCGAGTTCCGCCACGTCTGCGGCGGCAGTCGCTCTCGCGCTTACGCGACGGCGGGCGACCCGCTCGCGAGCGATCCGCTCTGCGCGTACGAGCCCGAGGGGTACGACGGCCCGATGCCGGATCAGTCGCCGGCGGAGGTGGAGCTATGAGCGAGGCGGCGTCGAGCGACGTCGGTGACGCGGGGACGACCGACGCCCGCGAGGCGACGCGGCGCGCCCTCGAAGCGCGCGCCGAGGCGGTGCGGAGCGAACAACTCGAGCGCGCCTACTCGCGACTGGAGGCCCGGGACGCCCTCACGCCCGAGCGGGCGCGCGTCCTCGACGACCTCGCCGACCGCCTCGTCGAGGGCTTGCTCGAAGCGCCCGAGCGCGCCGTCGAGGAGGCCGACGACGCCGACATCGAGCGGATGCGCGCCTTCCTCGAAGCCGAAGAGTAGGCGCCGACGCGGGATTCGGGTGTCTTCGAGCAGCGACGCGCCCGCTCGCGAGAGGGGGCGGACAGGATGATCCGTCACGTTGGTACGCGGAGTTAACGCGTTCTCTTCGACGCTACTCGGAGACGCACAGCCCGCCGTCAGAGGCGTTTCTCCACCGATCTGAACCCCGATTCGATCTCCGTCCGCTCGAAGTACACTCCCTCGACGAGGAGCAGCGCGGCGGCGATCACGACGACGAGCACGAACACGTGGAACTCCACCGTGTAGAGGTGCCACGCGAAGAGCGGGAGAAACAGGAGCGTTCCGACGAATCCGACGAGCGAGATCCACCGGTTCGGGACGGAGTCTTGCACGAGCGCGACTGCGTTGACCGTTCCGAACACGACGATGAACGACATCGAGGCGAACTCCGTGATCGCTTCCAGATCGCCGTAGACGGTGAACACGACGGTGAAGCCACCGATCAGGAGCAGGGCGTTCGTGGGCACGCCCCGTTCGCGGGCTGAGGCGATCTGGTCGGGGATCAACGCATCGGAGCGCAACCCCTTCGCGAACAGGGCCGCGCTGAACAGCGTCGCGTTGATCGCGCTCGCGGTCGACGCGACGGCCGCCACGCCGATAGCGACGTACCCGACCGTACCGGCGAACTGATCGGCCGCGATGGCGAGCGCGAGGTCGGGGTGAGCGGCGACCTCCTGCTGGCTGACCAGACTGAGCGTGACGAACGCGACCAGCACGTAGGCGAGCGTCGACACCGGAATCGATACGGAGACCGCCTTTCGAAGCGTTCGCTCAGGGTTCGTGATGCTTTCCTGGTCGTAGAAGAGGAGCTGCCAGCCCTCGAAGGAGACGAACGCCACCCCCGCCGCGATGAACGGCCCGACGGGACGTGCGAGCGACTGTGCGATGCCGAAGGAGAGCATGCCGTGCGCGTGTCCGTACCAGATGCCGATCGCGGTGAACAGGACGATGACGAGGAGCTTGAGGCCCACCAGCGCGTCCTCGACGAGGCCGGATTCGCGGACACCGACGAGATTGAGCGCGATGAACCCGACGACGACGAGCGCCGAAATCACGGGGCGCGCCGGCAGCCCGACGACGGGCAGTTCGGAGACCCCGAAGATGGCGCCGAAGTAGGTGCCAAAGGCGTAGGCGTACATCGCGAGCGTGCCGACGTATCCGACGAGCAACGTCCAGCCGACCATTCCCGCGATCTTCGGCCGGTCGAGAAATTCGTCGATGAAGGTGACCGCTCCGCCCGATCCGTCGGTTCGCGAGCTGAGAGCGTTGAGTTCGACGTAGGAATAGCCGGTCGCCATCACGACGATTCCGGCGAGCAGATAGGCGATCCACGCTGTCGTCCCGGCGACGGCGGCGACGACGCCGAGAACGGCGAAGATACCCCCGCCGATGATGCCCCCGAGCGCGAACGAGACCGCCTCCCGAACGCCGAGTTTGGATTCGGTCATGCTGTCGCTGTCGAACGCGTTCCGGCACCGCTCGTCAGTGTGGTCCCGTGGGCCGTCGACGGTTCACTCGTCATGCGCGTGATGGCCACTGGCGGGGGGATCCGTCGGGGTTTCGACGGCACCCGCGGTGGCGAACCCGGGGTCAAGTGCCCGCCGCGTCTCCCACGCCGTCCCACCGGCGAGTCGGGGGCACTCGGTGGTGTTCCGGCTGTCAACTCTCCGCCCCGTCGGGGGGTGTGCTGTCGGGGGTGAGGGCGTCGTAGGCGCTCGCGACTGTCCAGCCCGCGAGGAACCCGTCGATCGCGGCCCACCCGATCCCGACCGCGATACCGCTGGTCGTCTCGTCGAATCCGACGTAGACGTCCGAGAGGAGCGAGCGCCATCGTTCCCCCCATCCGAGACGGGCCAACACCCCCACGAGGCCGACGTAGCCGGCCCAGACGAGCGCGATTGCGCCGCCGAGTGCGACGCGATCGATCGGTGAGTCGTCCGTCATAGGGAGTTGTTTTTGTTCAGTTAACAAATTATTTCCCCCGGTTCCAACCTGCTGAGAACCCGTTCCCCTCCCCTTCCAGTCAGTGACAGAGTCGCACTGCCGGCGTCGGGAGCGGCGGACGGACGGTGAGCACGACGTCGGCACCGCGGGCGGACAGCGTGTACGCGCGACGACGGCCGCTGGTACGATAGGTGCGAGAGCACTGAATGAGACGAGAGCGAGCGGTCGTTTCGATGGAGTGCGGCCATTACTCGCTCGCGAGCGACCCGAATCGAGCGCTCACGGCGGGCGCGACGGCGTGTCGGCAGACGACGAGCAAGAGGTTCGCGGCGGCGAGTGCGACGCCGCCCGCGACGAGCGCGTCGCCCGCACGGCTGAGGGGTGCGGGGAGCGCGACGCCGCCCGTGACGAGGACGAGGAGCGCCGTGCCGGCGAGGAGGAGCGCGAAGTCGACGTGGGCGACGCGCGCGACGTAGAGGTCGTCGATGGTCGGCACGGCCTCGAAGCCGAGGCGGTCGCTGTAGCGGTGCACCCAGACGATGAACGGGACGACGTGGTAGAGCGTGCCGAGGACGACGAAGCCGACGACGCCGAGGACGAGCAGGGAGAACGACCCCGGCGCGCCGACGGCGGCGTCGTAGGCGAGCGGGCGGGCGAGCCAGACGGGGAGCGTCCACGCCGCCCACGCGCCCATCGCGACCGGGAGGACGGCGTATCGGCGGAGCATCGGCCCCCACGAGACGGTGGCGTCCGCGAGGCGACGCGCGAGCACGACGGCGACGGCGAGCACGCCACCGACGACGAGCAGGCCGCCGAGGCGGGCGAGCGGTGCGATCCCGACGAGGCGCCCCATCGCGAGCAGGGCGACGCCGAGCGGGTAGACGGTCTCTTCGAGGCGCTGGAGGCGCCGGTCGAACGCGTCGAGGTCCGACTGGGCGAACATCGGGACGAGCTGGTAGAGCGCGCCGAACACGGTGCAGAGGACGGCGCCGAAGAGCGCGAGCGCGACGTGCGAACCCCGGAGCGCCACGCGGCTCACGGGGAGGAAATCGGGACGAGTGAAGCCGGCGGCGAGCGAGACGCCGAGCGCGGAGACGGCGAGGAAGGACGCGAGCGCGTACGCGAAGTGGCGTTCGGTGACGTCGAACGGGCGGGCGCGGGCGAGCGTCCGTGCGATGTTGTAGACGAAGATCCAGAACCCGAGGAGCATCGCCGCCGCGAACGCCGGGAGGGGCGCGAACGCGCCGGCGAGGAGCGCGGCCGCGAAGCCCGCGAGACCGCCCGCGAGCAGGGCGAGCTGGACGCCGGCGAGACGCGTCGAGTGGAGGCGGACGCCCGACCAGACCGGGACGAACTGCGTCATCGCGCCGGCGATGGTGAGGCAGACCCAGCCGACGAGCACGAGGTGGACGTGCGCGAGGCCGGCGGCGGGCGCGAACAGCGTATCACCGCGCAGCAGGCCGACGAGTACCGCGACGCAGAGCGCGCCGAGCGCGACGACGAAGTGGCCGAGCGGCAGCCGCATCGGCGGTTGGACGTCGGTGTCGACGTCGGGGTTCCCGGGGAGCATGCGCACGTCTTCGAGCGCCCGGCACCTACGCGCCGTCCCGAACGTGTTCGGGAAAACGCCTCTCGGCGCGGCGCGCCGAATAAGAACCGATGACCGCTACTGCCGCTCGGGTCCGCCGCGTCGCTCGCAACCGCCTCCCCGTCGCCGTCGGCGTCGTCGCGTTCGCGGCCGCCTGCGTGTTCGCGGACCTCGACGCCGGTGTCGTCGGGGGGACGATCGTGTTCTTCACCGCGAAGACCGTGGAGAGCCTCACGATGGCTCGCGGACCGTGAGCGCTCCCGGCACGCTGGAACGAGCGCTAGCCACTTAGGGCCCGCACGCAAACCGAGCGATATGCCGCGCGCCGAACTCACCGTCACCGTTCCCGAGGGCATCTGGATCGGCGACGTCTCGCGTCGATTCGCCGCGGACACGTTCCGCGTGCTCACCGCGTTCGCGGACGAGGAGACGGGCGTCGGCCTCCTCGAACTCGACGAGGGCGGCGACCCGGACGCGATCCGCGACGCGATGACCGCCCACGAGACGATCCGAGGCGTGACGACGCTCTACGACGGCGACGAGGACGTGTTGTTGCAGTTCGAGACCGCGGATCCGGTGCTCTTGCTCCCGCTCCGGGAGTCCGGCGTCCCCCTCGAATTCCCCTTCGAGATACGGGACGGCGCGGCGACGTGGACGCTACGTGCACCGAGCGAGCGCCTCGGCGCGCTCCGCGATCAGTTCAGCGCGTTCGGCATCGACTTCACGCTCGAACGCATCGGCGACGAGCGATACGAGCGCGACGCCCCGCTCACCGAGCGCCAGCGCGACGTCCTCGCGACCGCGGTCGCCGTCGGCTACTACGAGACGCCGCGCGACGCGACGCTCACCGACGTCGCCGACGAGCTGGGGATCGCGAAATCGACGTGCAGCGAGACGCTCCACCGCGCGGAAGCGGCGGTGATCACCGAGTTCGCGGAGCGCGCCGACCTGCTCGCGGACTGAGCGCGCCGTCGAGAGCGGGGCGCGTCGCCCCGAGACGGGCCGGCTCTCCGTCAGAGCGCATCGAGGAAGTCGAACTGGGCGTTCAGCTCCTTGCGACGCTGGCGTTTCACCACGGTGCCGTCGAAGACCGGACCGACGATCTTCGCGGCGAGCGCGTACTCGGTCGTCGCCTCGACGTGGGTGCCGTCCGCCGTTTCCTCGACCGTGTAGACGGTCTCCATCTCGCGGAAGATGCCGTCGCGCTGGTGGTACGCGAGCGCGGCGTCCGCGCGATCCTCGACGACGAGGTCGAGTTCGATTTCGAACAGGCCGACGTGGTTGGCGATCCGGAGGGCGTCCCCCTCGACGTCCACCTCGTCGAACCCGGCGGCCAACATGAACGACTCGACGTCGGAGATGGCGTCGCGGACTCGCTCGGGCGACGCCGAGACGTCATGGGCGACGGTCACAGTCTCCATATGCGATCGTTTCGGTGGCTCGATAAAGAGCCCGTCGGCCCCCGCCCCACCGCACGCCCGGCGAGCGGCGGGGCGAAGACTCCCGCTCTGACGCACGCCGACGGGGATACCGGCCACGACGCGAGTCACGGACCGGCCCGCCCGCGCCAGACGCTCGTTTTAATAACTACATACCAATATTTGGCAATAGACGGCATTTCGACGGCGTGTCGTAACAGTCGAATTAATAACTCTGCGGATCCTTCGATGAGCTAATGACGAATCGGTCGCACCCCCCGGACGGCGACCACGGTCACGCCCACAGCGACGACCACGGTCACGATCACGACCACGATCGGTCGGGCGCACCCGCGACCGATCTCGGTTCGGAGACGACGCTCCAACTGTCGGTGCCGGAGATGGACTGCGCGTCGTGTGCAAGAACGGTCCGAAACAGCGTGCAGTCGCTCGGCGCCGTGGAGACGGTGGACCCGCAGGTGACGACGGGGACGCTCACGGTCACCTACGACCCGGACGGTGCGACCCCGGCGGACGTCGCCGAACGCGTCGAGAGCGCCGGCTATACCGTCGCGTCCGGCGTCGAGGAGACGACGGAGACGTTCGGCGTGCCGGAGATGGACTGCGCGTCGTGTGCGGGAAAGGTCGAGAACGCCCTCGACGCCGTCGACGGCGTCGTCACGTACCAGACGCGGCCGACGACGGGAACGGTGACCGTCACCTACGACCAATCCCGCGTCACGACCGACGAGGTCACGCGGGCCGTCGAGAACGCCGGCTACGAGGTCGCCGACGCCACGGCGTCGGGCGACTCGGGCGGGCCCGACGTCGCGGAAGCGCAGAGCGTCTGGCGGAGCGCGCGCGCGAAGAAGACGCTACTCAGCGGCGGGATCGCCGCGCTCGGCCTCCTCGTCGAGTTCCCCCTCAATGGCCTGAACGCGCGCGTCCTCACGGGGCCGATCACGATCACGCTCGCGGACGCGCTCTTCTTGCTCGCGGTCGCGGTCGGCGGTCAGGAGATCGTCCGGAACGGCTACTACTCGCTGCGGAACCGGAACCTCGACATCGATCTCCTGATGACCATCGCCATCTCGGGGGCGATCGTCGTGAGCCTCGTCTTCGGCGAAGGCCTCTACATGGAGGCCGCGACGCTCGCCGTCCTCTTCAGCGTCGCCGAGCTCTTAGAGCGCTACTCGATGGACAAGGCCCGGAACTCCCTCCGAGAGCTGATGGACCTCTCGCCGGACGAGGCGACCGTCAAACGCGACGGCGAGGCGATCACCGTACCCGTCGAGGACGTGCGCGTCGGTGACGTCGTCGTCGTCACGCCCGGCGAGAAGATCCCGATGGACGGCGCGGTCACGGCCGGCGAGAGCGCGGTCAATCAGGCGCCCATCACGGGCGAATCCGTCCCCGTCGACAAGACGACGGGCGACGAGGTGTACGCCGGGACGATCAACGAGGAGGGATACCTCGAAGTGCGGGTCACCTCGGCGGCGGGCGACGACACGCTCTCGCGGATCGTCGAGATGGTCGAGGACGCCCAGGCGAACAAGACCGAGCGCGAGCAGTTCGTCGAGCGCTTCGCCGGCTACTACACGCCCGTCGTCGTCGCGTTCGCCGTGCTCGTCACGCTCGGAACCCCGTTCGCGCTCGGCGTCGCGTGGGAGCAGTCCATCGTCTACGGCCTGACGCTCCTCGTGCTCGCCTGCCCCTGTGCGTTCGTCATCTCCACGCCCGTCTCCGTGGTGTCGGGCATCACGAGCGCCGCGAAGAACGGCGTCCTGATCAAGGGCGGGAACCACCTCGAAGCGATGGGCGCGGTCGACGCCATCGCCGTCGATAAGACCGGGACGCTCACGAAGGGCGAACTCACCGTCACCGACGTGATCGCGCTCAACGGGAACACCGAGGCGGACGTCCTGCGGTGCGCGCGCGGCCTCGAATCCCGCTCGGAACACCCGATCGGCGAGGCCATCGTCGAGCACGCCGCCGACCGGGACGTCGGGACGCGATCGGTCGCCGACTTCGAGAGCATCACCGGGAAGGGCGTGCGCGCGGACCTCGGCGGCGAGGCGCATTACGCCGGGAAGCCCGCGTTCTTCCAAGACCTCGGTTTCGACCTCTCGCACGTCCACGCCGTCACCGATGGGGGCGTCGTGACGCGGACGTCCCGGCGGCTCTGTGAGCGAAACGACTGTCTCGACCTCCTCGACGACACCATTCCCGCCCTCCAATCGGAGGGGAAGACGGTCGTCCTCGTCGGGACCGAGGACGAGCTCGAGGGTCTCATCGCCGTCGCGGACGACGTGCGCCCCGAGGCGGCGCGCGCCGTGGCGCGCCTCCACGACCTCGGCGTCGAGCACGTCGCGATGCTCACCGGGGACAACGAACGCACCGCGCGCGCCATCGCCGAGACGGTCGGCGTGGACGACTTCCGCGCCGAGCTCCTCCCCGACGAGAAGGTCGCGGCCATCCGCGAACTCGACGAGGCCTACGGGAGCGTGGCGATGGTCGGCGACGGGGTGAACGACGCCCCCGCGCTCGCCACCGCCACGGTCGGCGTCGCGATGGGCGCCGCGGGTACCGACACCGCCCTCGAAACCGCGGACATCGCGCTGATGAGCGACGACCTCTCGCGGCTCCCCTACCTCTACGAGCTCTCGCACGGCGCGAACGGCGTCATCCGGCAGAACATCTGGGTGAGCCTCGGCGCGAAGGCCGCCCTCGCGCTCGCCGTCCCGTTCGGCCTCGTCCCGATCTGGGCGGCCGTCCTCGTCGGCGACGCCGGCATGACGCTCGGCGTCACCGGGAACGCGATGCGTCTCTCCCGTCTCACCCCCACGAGCGAGGACTGAGCATCGAGCGCCCACCGGGCGCAAACGCGAAGTCCGCCGGCGCCCCGAGAGTGGGCTCGACTGACACTACAAGCGGCCGGCGCACGCGGACCGTTCAACCCCATGCTGGCACTTATTCGGCTCGGCGTCCGTAGTAGCTGGTAAGACCCAGTAATGAGTGAGCAACCGTCCCCGATCCGCATCCTCCACGTGGATGACGAACCGGGGTTTGCGGATTTAGTTGCGACCTATCTCCAGCGAGAGGACGACCGGTTCGAAGTCGAGTTAGCGGCGAACGCCGGCGACGGCCTCGATCGACTCGCGGACGCCGAGTTCGACTGTATCGTCTCCGACCACGACATGCCGGGACAGAACGGGATCGAGTTCCTCGAAGCCGTCCGCGACGACCATCCCGACCTGCCGTTCATCCTGTTCACCGGGAAGGGAAGCGAGGAGGTGGCCAGCGAGGCGATTTCCGCCGGCGTCACGGACTACCTCCAGAAGGGGGGTGGCACCCACCAGTACACCGTCCTGGCGAACCGGATTCGAAACGTCGTCGAGAAGTGGCACACGGAACGGGAGGCCGAGCGAATCAGGACTCGCCTCGAGGCGATCACCGCGAACTCGAACGACGCCATCCTCACCATCGACGCCGAGGGCACCATCCAGTTCGTGAATCGAGCCGCGGAGGAGATGTTCGGCTACGAGCGGGACTCCCTCGTCGGTGAGCCGCTGACCACGCTCGTCCCACCGCGTCACCGTGAGGCCCACCTCGACGCCATGGAGCGGTATCTGGAAACCGGTGAGCGGACGATCGATTGGAAAGCGGTCGAGTTCCCCGGTCGGCATCGAGACGGGCACGAGATCCCGCTCTCGGTCTCGTTCAACGAGTTCGAGGAGGACGACGAGCGCCGGTTCGTCGGCGTGCTTCGGGACATCTCGGATCGGGTTCGCATGGAGGAGGACCTCCGCGAGCGCGAACGGCGCTTCCGACAGATGGCCGAGAACCTCCAGGAGATCGTCTGGATGACCGACCCCGAGAAAGAAGAACTGATCTACGTGAATCGCGCCTACGAGGAGATCTGGGGGCGATCGGCCGAAGGGCTGTACGAGAGCCCGCGGTCGTTTCTCGACGCCGTCCACCCCGACGACCGCGACCGTATCGAGGACGCACTCGATGCGCAAGCGACCGGCACCTACGAGGAGGAGTATCGGGTCAGGCGCCCGGACGGGGAGGTCCGCTGGGTCAACGATCGAGCCGTCCCGATCGAGAACGACGCGGGGGAGGTCTATCGGATCGTCGGTATCACGTCGGACATCACCGACCGGAAGGAACGCGAACAGGAGTACGACCGCCTCCTCGACCTGCTCGACCACACCGAGCAGATCGCCGACGTCGGCGGCTGGGAAATCGACCCCGAAACGGAAGACGTGTTCTGGTCCGACCACCTCTTCGAGATGCTGGGATGGGACGACGACGAGGAGCCCCCGCTGGGGGAAGCCCTCGACGTCTACGTCGAGGACGATCGAGCGCGCGTCGAGAACGCCGTCCGGGACGCCATCGAGGCGGGGGATTCGGTCGACGTCGAGGCGCGGTTTCAGCGACGTGACGGGGGCGTCCGTCGGTTCAGGATTCGCGGCGAACCGACGCTGGACGGCGGCGAGGTCGTGGCGCTTCGGGGTGCCGTCCAAGACATCACCGAGCAAAAGCACCGCGAACAGGAGCTTCGTGACGAACAGCAGTTCGTTCAGAGCATCTATAACGCGCTCCCCGACCCCCTCTACGCGTTCGACACGAACGGCGATCCGATTCGGTGGAACGTGCGACTGGAGGAGATCACCGGCTACACCGGCGACGACATCCGCGGGATGTCCGTGACCGACTTCGTACCCGCGGACGAAGCGGAGACGGTGGCGGAGAAGTTCCAGCGGGTGCTCGAAGACGAGGCGTCGGTCACGTTCGAATCCGCGATCCGGACGAGGGACGGTGAGCGACTCCCCTACGAGTTCACCGGCGGGCCGCTGAAGGACGCGAACGGCGAGCTCGTCGGCGTGACCGGAATCGGCCGGGACATCCAAGCGCGAAAAGAGCGCGAGCGGGAGCTCCAAGAGCGAAACGAGCGGCTCAACGAGTTCGCCAGCATCGTCAGCCACGACCTCCAAACGCCGCTGAACGTCGTCGAGGGGCGCGTGGAACTGGCCCGCGAGGAGTGCGATAGCGAGCACCTCGACCAGATCGATACCGCGCTCGACCGGATGACCCGCATCCTCGAGGACGTGCTCTGGTTGGCGCGCGAGGGCCGCGACATCGGTTCGACGGAGCCCGTGGCGCTTCGGAGCGCCGTCGAGTCGGCGTGGAACCTCGTCTCGGAGTCCGCGGACGGCGCCGAGCTACGATACGCGGACGACGAGGGCGGACTGCGGACGATCCGAGCCGATTCCGATCGGCTGTCCCAGCTCCTCGAGAACCTGCTCGGCAACGCGGTCGAACACGGCGGCGACGACGTGACCATTACCGTCGGCGGACTCGACGACGGTTTCTACGTCGAAGACGACGGCCCGGGCATTCCGACGGAGAAGCGCGAGCGGTTGTTCGAGATGGGGTACTCGACGAGCGAAGGGGGGACCGGCTTCGGGATGAGCATCGTCAAACAGGTGGCCGACGCCCACGGCTGGGACGTTCGCGTGACCGATGGCTCCGAGAGCGGAGCGCGATTCGAGATTACCGGCGTCGAGTTCAGCTAAGTGGGAGGGCGGAGCCGTCGACGGAATCGGTGCGAGTCGGGTATCGGACGGCTATGCCGTCCACGTCGTCACCAGCCAGTCGGAACGCCCGTGCGTAACCGCTCGGGTCCCGGAGTTTCTCCGCGCGAGCGGAGGGGAGTCTGTAACGATCAGGGTCGAGACTTCGCCGTTGGTGTCGGGCCTTCGAGTGAGTCGATCTCTCACCACAGACCGGCCACATGTGAATGCATATACTTAGTTAAATATGGCGTTGGAAAGTACAAACCGATACCAGATTAAACATCATACTGAAGCGACTCTATGGCCTTTCAATACCCCTCGTCAAAATCACTGAATATCGATAGTCGATAATTTATACTTCGATGGGAACATTCAGATGCGACGCCAATTTCCGGGGCGACCGGTCCGCAGTCGGAACGCGCCCGTTCCCGTGATGACGGGACACCGCGTGCGTCGACTAGCGACCGCCGCGCTCTCGGGGGCCCTTAGCTCGGCGTCTCGGCAGTCCCGCCAGACGACGCGTCCCGATCGCGCAGGGGGCGATCCGTTCGACTCGCGTTTCCAGCACGCCCAAGTGCCGCGAGGAGAGTGATCACCACGATGCCCTCCAGACGCCGCCTGCTGCACGCGGCGGGCGCGGCGACGGCCGCCGCGTTCGCCGGGTGCGCGAGCACGCCCGCCGAGCGGACCTACGCGCTCTCGATCCAGCGGATCGATCAGTCCCCCGTCGAGCACGCGCTCTACGAACCCGACGCGGACTCGCTCTTCGGCGACCCGGAGCGAACCGCGCTCGCCGACGTCCTGCCGGACGGGAGACACACGACGTACGGCTATCGCCCGCTCCCGCGCGATGCGTACGTCGAACGCGACGGCACCTACTATCAGACGAAGTACGTCGTCACCGGTCGCGAACGGGTGGATCGACCGCTCGTCCGCGCCACGCCCGTCCCGAGAGAGGACGTGCCGGACGATGCCGTGGTCGTCGATGCGCTCGATCGACCGAGTGCGCGCGTCGTCAAGATCCTCCACACGCACGAACAGAGCGGCAGTACCTCGGACCTCCTCCGCGGCGATGCGTACGTCCCGCGACGGCCCGCGGAACTGGAGAGCCGCCTCGTCGACGGTGACCTCGACGGGCGCGTCGTGACGATGACCCCGGACGGATCCTGGGCGTATCGACTCGACGTCACGCGGACGCGGATCCTCGAAACGCGCTATACGGCCTTCGCCGTCGAGGTCGCGGACTCGCGCGCGAGCTTTCGGGACGTCGTCTTCGGCGCCCGCATCGACGCCGAGCTCTCCCCGAGCGACCTCTCGTCGGACGCACGTCAGCTCCTCGAACGAACCATCAGGACGGAGACCAGCGATGCCACCGAACCGCTCCCGGACGCGTTCGAGGCGCTGTTGACGGCGCTCGGTCTCGAACGCGAGTCCGAAAACGGCCGACTGCTCTGGTACGACGGCGGGCTCTTCCGCTACGGCCTCTACGTCGATCGACCGTCGTGAGCGCCGTCGCTCGCCCCGTCCGTCGGTTTCGATCACGCGCGACACCCTCGACGCTGGACGCACAGCGCGAGGCCGGAGAGCCTGCGGATCGACGGCGCACAGCATCCGGGGACTGAGCGCGGCCGACGGTTCCCCGCTCGTCCGTGTCTACCGGTGTGCGGGCCACGCGGCGAGCGCGTGCACTGCGCTACGAGCGCCCCGACCGAGAGTCTTCCTCACCGAAGGAGAGCGTTCGGTCGCTGGCGAACAGTCCGAAGAGGGCGAACAGCGCGTAGAGTGCGGGCTCGTTCGTCCACACGCCGAGCACGCCGAGCACGCCGAGCGCGCCGAGACGGTTCACCGGGATCTCCATGTGCGAGGCTCGTCGGTCTCGTCTGAAAAGCCCACTGCTCGTTCCGAGCCGTCGGGAACGACCGGTCTCACGCTCGGCAGTCGGGTGCCCCGCTCGACGACGATGCGGACGGCCGCGAGCGTGCGGTCGTCGTACCCCCGAGGGCGGACCACGGTCGAGGGCGCGACCGCCGCCGTCCGCACCGCTGATCGCGCCGCATCACGCTAGCGGCGAACGGGGTCGTCGAGGCGCGACGCGCGCACTTCCGGAACTGATCGGCGTGAGCCCGTGCCGAGTCCGATGTCGAACGGGCGACGGAGCGGGGGCGGGCCGAGCGAGTCGCGGGTCACGCCCCTACCGCCTCGATGACCGCTCGACACGCGGCCGGAGCGTTCCGGGCTCGTGCGGCCGCGGCGACGTAGCGGCGAACGGGGTCGTCGAGGCGCGACGCGCGCACGTCGCCGCTGTGTCGGGCGAGCGATTCGTCGGCGAGCGAGACGGCCATCGCGGCGTCCGCGAGCGCCGGCCGGACGAGCGCCGGACGCGGGCTCTCGTCGAGGGCGCGTCGAATCGCGCGCAGTGCGCGGGCACGCCGTTCGCGGACCTCGGACGCGTCGGCGATTCGATAGGCGTCCGCGCCGTCCTCCGCCAGTCGGGTGCGGACCTGGTCGTACGCTTCGAAGTTCGAGATGGCGGCGACGGCGGCGACGACGGCCCGAGCTGGACCGTCCGGCTCGCTGACTCGTTGCACGCTCGACTCCGCGTCGTCCCGGAGCCGATAGCGCAATCGCCCCCCGAGTCCGTCGCCGGACTCGGTCGGTTCGGGCGGGAGTTCCGCACGCCGGTCTCGGAGTCGCGTCGCCAGCGTTTCGGCCGCCGCGGCGAGCGTGTCCTCGACGTCGGGCGCGTCGCCCGAGAGGGAGTCCGTGTACTGGTCGTGCAGATAGCGGGTGTCGTCGGCGAGCGCACGCGCTGTTTCGGCGTGTTCGCCCCACGCGGCGACGGTCAACAGCGGACTCGATTCGTTGACGTGGAGTGTCGAGTCGTCGAGCGCGACGTCGAGGTTCCGTTCGAGACGGGCGTAGACGAGCGCCGCACGGATCGGGTCGTCGCCGCGGTACGCGAGCGTCGACCGGAGCGCGCGAGCGTCGTCGACCGCGCGGCGACGTGCCGACCGCAGTGCCGAGACGCGTCGGTTCTCTGCGACGTACGCCCAGCCGGCGGCGGCGTATCGGGCCCGCTCCCGGGCCCGCGAGAGCGCTTGGAGGGCCGAGAGCCGCGTCCGTGCCGAACGCGCGCGTTGGCTGGACGTCGACGCGTCGTCGGCGGCGCGAAGGAGGCGCTCGCGGATCACGCCGTTCGGGATTCGCTCCCGGTCGAGGGGCGTGGGAACGCGCTGGAGGAGGGCGCTCACACGGCGCAGTCGTTCGTCGAGCAGGGACTGCTCGATCGGGACGGGGACGGACTCGACGACGATCGGGTCGGACTCGCCGTCCTCGGTCACGTCGCGGAGGTGGTACATCGAGACGGTCGTCTCGGAGCCGTCGCGTGAGCCGTCGAGACCGCTACAGCCGGCGAGCGCGCTCGCACCGACCGCCGCGAGGAACCCCCGTCGCGTCGGGGTGGACTGCTCGGTCATTCTCGGGCCCCTCCCTCCCCGTCGCTCGTCGCGTTCGTCGACGTATCGCCCTTACTGGTCGCTTCGGCGCGAGCCACGCGCGAGTCGCACGTCCCGCTCCCGATGCTCGATCCGAAGGCGTTGACCGCATCGGCGTCGAGCGAGACCGGGAGTCGGATCAGCCGGGACTCGAACACCGAGCGATCGGCCTCGCACCGTTCGTCGTACGGCCGCAGCAGGCGGGCGTACTCCGTCTCGATCTCCTCGGGCCCCCAGGAGACCGAGCAGAGCCGAAGGCGGTAGCACTCCCCGACCAGCGCCGTCTCCAAGAAGAGCGTCTCCCGATCGAAGTCCGTCCCCGAGACGAACGCGGAGACCGCCGCCCCGTCGTCGGCGGTGAGCCCCGTCGCCTCCGACGCCGAGTTGAGGACGGCGTGTTCCGCCCTGAACGAGAGCGAGTCGCGGTCGAGCGAAGCCGACTGCTCCCGCTCGAAACCGGGCGGGCGGATCGGTGGGACCGCCGACTCGGTCCGGCGCAACACCATCGGCGGATCCGTCGCGGTGTCGGCCATATCGCCGCTCGATCGCTCCCCCTCGGAGGCCGAGCCCGAGGTCCGTGCGGATCCCGCAGTCAATTCGTTGCAGCCGGCCAATCCGCCGAGAGCGGCGGCGGCTACGTGGAGGACGCGTCGCCGTGTACGAGGTACCATCGGGGACTACTCGATGGTGTGCAAACCGACGACTAAAGCGTTTGTGTCTGTGGCGAACGAGCCCACGGTGGGGGCCGCCCCTCGGTGTCAGCACGCCCGTCGTTCTGTGTGGACGGAACCGCGACATCGAGGAAGTCGGACGGGTGGGTCACGCTTCCGGTCGAGAAGCCCGTCTTCGGCGGTTACGGTCGTACGGCCTCACCGTCCACCGTGGACACCGAATCCCGACCGATCCGAGACGGTTTCGAGTCACTCCGACGCATCGCACGCATCGTCGCCTGGCCGGTCTGGAACCTCGACACCGGACGCGTCCGCGCGCCGATCCGGGCCCTGCTCCCGCTCGTCGTGACGTTCCTCGGGTTCGCGCTCGTCCAGTCGCTCGCGCAACGCCGGTTCGACGGCCCGACCGGGATCGTCGCCACCGCGCTCGGCTTCGCGCTCGTCCTCGCGGTCGTCGTCCCCGCCAGTGCGCGACTGCTCGACCGGCGGCCCGTGCGCGATTACGGCCTGTCGTTCGATCGCGAGTGGTGGCGGTCGTTCGCGGCCGGCGCGCTCGCTGCCACCGTCGTCAACGCGGGGACGCTGCTCGTCTCCCTCGCCGCCGGCTGGGTGCGCGTCAGCGGGTTCGCCGTGAACTCCGGCGACGCGCTTTCCTTCCCGACCGCCGCACTCGTCGTGTTCACCTATATCGTGATCGTCAACGGAGCCTTCGAGGAGTTCGCCTTCCGCGGTGCGATGTTGACGAACCTCGCGGAGGGCGCGGGCGGCTACCTCCCGCGGCGAGCCGCGGTCGGCGTCGCGGTCGTCTGTAGCTCGCTCGTCTTCGCGTACATGCACAGCGGGAAGGTCGCGCACGTCGGCCAGTACGGCTACTATCTCGTCGCCGGCCTCGTCCTCGGCGGCGCGTACGTCGTGACCGGCGAGCTGGCGCTCTCCATCGGCTTTCACGCGTTCTACGACTTCACGATGAGCGTGGTGTTCGGCCTCGGGGTCTCCCAGCAGACGCCCGAGCTCGTCCACCTCGCCCGCTCCGGGCGCTCGTTCTGGATCGGAGAGACCGGAGTCCTACAGGTCGTCTTCGCCGTCGTGGGCGGGCTGTTACTGGTGGGGTACGCACGCGTGCGTGACGGCCGACTGCGCGTCGACGAACGACTCGCTCGGTGGCGGTCAAGTGACGCGACGACGGGAGAGTGAGCCGCGAGCGGGTGGCGGAGGACGGCCGCTGACGCGCCAGCGCGTAGTCGTCGATCGGCCGCACCGGACGAGAGCGCCGACAGCTCGGCCGACCCGGGGAGGGTTACAACAGTATCCGTGTAAACCACTGTCGCGTACCCGCGGCTCCGCGTGACACTGACGGGAGACGGACGTGTAGTAATAGGCCTCGCTCAAACGCCGGTTGTACCGTCGGTCGGCGAGACGGCGCTCGGGACGCACCGCGTGATCAGAGACCGGGACGGTCGCACGCCGCTCGACGGTCTCTCTCCGAACGGACAGCGGAGTGTTGCCCCGTCAGCCGGGGTCGTCGCGTCCCGGTCCGTCCCGACCGTCACGTCTCGCCTCACTCGGGGGCGGTCGAGCGTCCAGTCGAGGTCGGTTCGGCCCGTGGTTCCGCGAGGTCGAGCGTGTACGTCACGTCGACGGGACCGGTCCCGGTGGGCGTCGTCTGGTCGGTGTAATCCACGGCGAAGACGTACGCTCCCCGGTCGAGTCGTGCCGTGAGGGACGTCTCCGTGACCGCAGCGCGGCTATACGACTCGGCGATCGGGACGTCGCGATCCCCGCGTTCGTAGCGGTCGTAGGCGTCGCGCTCGAAGACGAGGCAGTCGATCGGCGTGTCGCCGGCGACGGACGCCTCGTAGTGGAGGACGTCGCCGCTCGCCTCCGGCGAGTTCGTGAGCGCGAACGCCTGGAAGTCACCCGGTTCGAGCGTCGTCGCTCCGCCGCTGTCGGCGTGGAACGACCGAAACGCCCGGTCCGGGTCGTCGGGGTAGTCGTCGCCGCGATCCGGCACGCCGTCGCCGTCCCGATCGGACGCTGTCGTCGTCGTCGTGGTCGATCGGCTGGTCACGTCGTCGAGACAGCCGCCGAGCGTGACCGCGGCGAGACTCCCGAGGAGGGCGCGGCGCGAGCGATTCACGCCCGGATCTGGGCCGCAGGGCGTGATAAGTATTGTTCGACGCGCACAGCGTCCCGAACTGACCTGCGATCGGTCGGCTTCGAGCACCGGGGAACGGCGGAACGAGCGCGAACGCGAACGACCCGCTCTCTTTCCCGCGTTCGCGCCGGCCCACCCGCGCCCGCTGCGCTCGCCACTGCCTGCGAAGACGGGAACCGGTGGCGTCCTCGCGCGGTGAGCGACGGGACCTCCGCTTCTGTGGGGACGATGAGGGCGGGGCGGATCGGATGGGATCGAATCGGGTCGGTCCCGTCGAAGGTCCGACGAGCGAGCCGAACGCGGCGTCGCGGGCGACGAGCGACGGGCGGGAGCGTCACTGATCGGAGACGAGCGCGTAGAGGACGGCGCAGAGGCCGAGGACCGTGACGACGCCGCGCGCGAGCAACACGACGCCGGCACCGACCCCGAGGGAGGCGAGGACGGCGACCGCGACGAAGACGCCGGTCGTCAGGAGGGCGATGCCGACGGCGAGGGACCGCATCCGCGGCTGGTCGTTACGCCGGTAGCCCCGGTCGGCGAGGAGCGCGACGAAGAGGCCGACCACCGCGGTCACGGCGAGCGCGAGCCACGCGACGGCGTCCGGCGTCAGCAGTCCCGTAGCGACGGCGAGCGCGACGCGTTCGGTCACCGCCGTATACCCCCGTAGATCGCCCAGAGAATCGCGGCGAGCCCGAGGAGCTGGCAGCCGCTCGTGAGGATCACGCGCCGGCTCGTCTCGACCGCCGCGAGCGTCGGCAGTCCGATCCGGAGGAGCTCCGGGACGGCCGTCAGGAGGAGGAGGCCGACGGCGAGTGCAAGCAGTTCGACGTGCCGCGACCCGCGCCGATATCCGCGGATCAGCCTCGCGGCGATGGCGAGCGCGAGGACGATCGAGAGCAGCGAGAGGGCGAGCACGGCGAGCGCGATCGCGGGCTCGGCACCGGTGGCGCGAAGCTGGAGGAGCGCGACGGACATCTCAGGACAACCCCTCGAAGAGATCCGTGAACCGATCCGAGGGATCCGTCCCGGTTCGAGTGATCGACACGACGTACTCGCCGTCCTCGAAGCGGACCGACACCTCTTCGACGGTGGTCCGATAGCGCTTGTAGTGGTGGCCGTCGGGGTCGAGGACCTGCTCTTCGGTGACGAGATCGACCGCGGCCAGTCGGTTGAGACGCCGATAGGCGGTCGGATCGGACATTTCGCAGGCCGTACAGAGCTCGGAGACGGACATCGGTTCGGTGGTGAGTTCGGCGAGGATGGCCCGCGCGTACTCGTCGTCGAGCAGCGCGAGGAGTTCGTCGGCATCCTCGTCCATACGTCGCGTGTGCGGGGTGGGAAGTATAAGGCTCACCGTACGCTTCTCGCTCAGAAGACGAGGACACGGAGGTGAGACCCACACACCGGTCCGTTCGCGGCGATCGACCGACCGGACGAGGAGGGCGGTGAAAACGCGGTCGCGACGGCTTCAGCGATCGGGTCGGTGTCCGCGTTCGGAAACCGGGGGCCGTGGGGCGGCCCGGGCTAGCCGATCGTGGCGAGCGACTCGTGCGAGCGGTCGCGTTTCGGCGATCGTCTGATCGACGGGGAGAACGACGATCGATCTGTCTTTCTCGGTGTGTTATAGCGTTAGAGATAGGTTTGGCGCACTCCGGTTTCGACGCGTGACGCGTCGGGGTCCGAGACCGCGCCCGTGGGGTGCCAATAGCGCGTTTCGCGCGTTGTGATCGCGGGTTTGTCGGCGGCGACGGGGTCCGAGGAGTCGTCGTCGATCCCCCGTAGATCGGCCTCGGTAATGGCGGCGATCCGCCTACGTACGTCGATCTATTCGGTTTCACGGACTGTGTTTACAATCTATACGTGAATAGTTGGCGTCGCTGAGCCCCCGTCACACCGACCGCGCGTCGCGTCCACCCTCACCACGCAGCCCGGAGCACCGCCGTCAGCGCGTCGTCAGAGACGTCGATCCCCGCGGGGACGTTCTCGGTCAGATCGTCCGCCGCGGTCGTCGCCGCGATCGCCGGGAGGTCCGCCTCCGCGACGTCATCGAGGTCGCGGAGTCGCGTCGGGAGGTCGAGGCCATCGCGGACGGCAGTCACGGCCTCGACGACGCCCGCGGCGGGGTCCGCGTCCGACGGGACGGCGAGCGCGTCCGCGAGCAGGTCCCGCCGGCAGTCGCCGCGCTCGAAGAGGGAGTCGAGGACGTGCGGGGCGACGATCGCGTGCGCCGCGCCCTGCTGGACCGCCGAGTGCGTGGTCAGGCCGTGGCCGAACGCGTGGATCAGCGCGAGCGTCGTCGCGTCCGGGCGCGCGATCCCGTACTGGACGAGGATCGTCCCCCGCACCGCCGCGCCGTACGCCGGGTCGTCGCCGCCGAGGGTGGGGAGCGACTCGCGCAGGACGCGGAGGCCGCGCGCCGCCGTCCCGTCCGTCACGGGCGTCGCCGTCCGCGCGTACAGCGACTCGACGCCCTTATCGAAGCCGTTCATCGCGGACGCGCGGAGGACGTCGCTCGGCGTCGTCGCCACGAGGTCGGGGTCGTAGACCGCCGCGTCGGGCATGAGCGCCGGTGCAGAGACCCCGCCCGCGACGGCCTCGTCGACGTGCCCGTTCGCCGGCGTCGCCATCAGACCGCCGACGAGCGAGAGATCCGCGCCCGCGAGCGTCGTCGGCACCACGACGAACGGCGGGAGGTCGTCCGGAACCGGGAGCGCGCCCGTCTCCGCGAACGACGCGACCGCGGCGTCGCGTTCGTCGTGAGCGACGAGCGCCCGGATCGCCCTCGCCACGTCGAGGCTCGATCCCCCGCCGAGCGCGACGACGCCGTCCGCGTCGAGCGCCTCGTACCGCTCGGCGCCGGCGAGTGCCGTGTCGAGTCGCTTCTCCGACGTCGTCTCCGCGAACACGTCCGCCGAGCGCCCGCCCGCCCCGTCCGTCACCGGGTCGATCACGGCCGGCGTCGTCCCGGTCGTCGTTCCCGCGACGACGAGCGCGCGCTCGACGCCGCACGCGGCGAGCTCCGCGCCCAAGTGGGCTATCTCGCCCGCGCCGTATCGGATCGCCGCCGGTCGATAGTCGAATCGGAACGCCGCGCTCTCCGCGCTCGTGTTCATACACGCCCATCGACCGCCGGGGATTAAACGCCGACGCGTCGGTCGCCGTCGCGAGCGTCGTCCACGCAGCACACGAGACGCCACTGGAAAACGGGTGAACGGAGAGCATCGATAGCCGTTGTGGCCGCGGTGACGAGAGCTACGGGGCAGAAACGACCGTTACTCGACCGCGGTTCGGATCCGCTGTTGGAGGGCGATATCGGCGATGTTCCCACCGTACTCGACGGTTCGTCGAAGACTGTCGAGTAACAATCCGAGCATATAGGCTTCGCCCGGGTTGTCGGTGTCGTATAGTTCGCGGTCAAATGCGTCCACGTCGTCAAGGACGCGATCGGCATCGTGAGTGACCGCGAGGATCTCGTCGAGGTCGGTGCTTTCGAGGAGGAGTGTCGCCGTATCGTCGACGACATCGCGCACGGCGTCACCGACTGTGGAGAGGCGATCGATGTATGCCGCAGAGAGTGAAAGGTCGGGTTCGAGAGAGAGAGTTGCGATCTTCTCCGCGTGGTCCCCGATCCGCTCGAACTGCCGGGCAGCGTAGTAATACTCGAAGAGTTCGTCTCGGCTGTATCCGAGCTTCCGGACTTCGCGAAGGTTCGTGAGCGAGCGCCGGAAGTGGCGCGTGATCATCGAGAACAGCTTATCCGCCTCGTCGTCGCGGTGGATCACTTGGCGGGCGAGTGCCTCGTCGCCCTTACAGACCGCGGTCAATGCGTCCCGATGCATCGCGAGGACGACGAGACGGAGGCGAAGGGTGCTCTTTCGGACGTCGACGTTCTCGGCGTCGATGAGGTTTGTGAGGCGAATTCGGCTCTCGGTCGTTTCGAGGACTTCGAACCCGGAGAGCCCCCGGACAGAATCTTCGACGACCGGACGGCGTTCGCTCGGGTTCCGTGACTGATCGATAAGTGTGACGGCGTCGACCCCGACGCTATATGCGGCCGGGAGTTGTCGTCGGATCGTATCGTCGTCGTTCGACACGGTGAGTTCGACGGCGCGTTCCGACTGGCCCGCGTTACCGGAAGCCTCAACGAGCAATGACCCATCGTCGCCAGTATGCATCCGGAGCACCGACCCCGCCTCGATACCGTGCTCTTCCGCCCACGTTTTGGGTAACGAGACGGTGTACGTAGTCCCTCCGGACAACTGGACTTTCCGTGTCTCCATATACGCGACGGTGGGGACGCACTCCACCTGATTATTGGTATGTGGATACTAACCTAGTATTGAGAGCTATACAGGTATATGGATCGACGGCGACTTCGCTCTCTCGCCCACCATCCACCTCGAGTCCGGACTCTCCGTACCCGTCCGGATAGTAAGGACGGTACGGTTATTTTCTCATCACGGCATCCACAAGTATGTCCAAGCGCCGCTGGTACCGGCCTCACGACTTCACACCACAGGGCCGAAACGCGACGCTCGTACAACTAATCGAGGTGATCGACCACAGCGCGCCGGAGACGAAAGCCGACCTCGCCGATGAGATCGGTATCTCAGAGCAGTATCTTTCCGAGCTTCTCCAACACCTCAAGCGAAGTGGCGTGGTGAAAAAAGCGTACGTGGTCGATGAAGACACGGCGTACGCCCAGGCGACCAAGATCTCTCCTGTCGTCGGTCAGGTCGACGGTCCGAATGCTCTCGCTGCATCCCCGGGCGACGAGACGGATCGGGACGCCTCGATCCGCGAGCCGTTACAGCGATTGAGCGACGTCACGACGGAGCAGTACGCGGCAGCACAAAGTGTGTTTCTCGGTAACACCCCGGAGCGCCCCGCGAGCGCCTTCGAATCGCTTGCGAACGAGCGGTACTCCCACGTCCTCAACGAACTCAAATCATACACGCTCACGACCGGATGGCCAGGGAATCGAATCGCATCCGATCTGGCAACCATCGCGACGAACCTCGAGATCATCGGCGATCGGGCGTGCTTCGTCGCCGACGTCGTCGAGAGCAACGACGTCACGACGACCGGCATCGTCGAAGACCGCGTCGCGGACATCTTCACTACCGGTGCGGAGATCGACGACCTCTTCGAGCGTATCGTGTTCGAGGGCGATGCCGATGCGTACGAGACCCTGTTGACGCAGGAAGAACGCGTCCACCGCGACCTCAACGAGTTGTTCGAACTCATCAGCGCCTACGATCACAGCACGTACGGCTATCTCGTCTCCGTCACACGAGCGCTCGAGCGAGCTATCTACTACTGGGTGCACTCAGCGGAAATCGCTGTTCGCCTTCACACGGGACTGCAGCCTGACCACGTGATTGTCTAGTTGGAAGCAGACTCCTCCCGCATTTGGGATGGGAGCGACGCGGGGGACGGCCGTCGGTCGCTCGGTGGCGCGGAGAAAATCGAGCGGTAACCAGTCTTAGGCTCGTTCGGGCGCGTGCTCAGCGAGGAATGTGTCGGTGTCCCGTAGCGTAGGCAGACGTTCGCGGAGCGTCTCGTGGCTCCAGTCCCACCACTCGGTCGCTTCGATGCGCGCCGCGGTCTCCGTATCGAAACGCCGGCGAATCGGTGTCGCAGGTGTGCCGCCGACAACGGTGTAGGGGTCGACATCATGGGTGACGACGGCGCCCGCGCCAACGACGGCTCCGTTCCCGATGGTGACTCCGGGGAGAACAGTCGCCCCGTGCCCGATCCAGACGTCGTGGCCGACAGTAACTGGTTGGCCGGCGCGCCACTCAAATACCCGTTCGTCGTCGTCACCGAGCCCATACTGCGCCGCACGGTACGTCACGTGATGGGCGGTCGGACGCTCAATCGTGTGATTGGGCGGGCCGAGTCGTACGTCGGACGCGATACTTGAAAACTTCCCGACACCGGCGTGATCGAGCTGGACGCGCCGCATTAGATAGGAGTACGCGCCGACCTCGGAGTCGTTGAGCCGACACTGCGAACCGACCTCCGTCCACGGGCCGAGTTCACTCTCCGTGATAACGACCGGATCATGGATCGTTGGTTCTTCGTCCAGAGTGACGTCGTTGTCATCGCCGTAGGACTCGTAGTACATCTAGCGTCGCCCCGCGGTCGACTCGATGATTTTCCTCGGAGCAGTGAGGAACGCCTCGATAAAGCCGGTTTGTTCGACCTCGTCCTCGTCGCGGAGGTAGGCCCGGACGCGTTGGCTCAGGAGTTCGACCGACCCGGCCATGAGGATGACGAGGATGATGCAGGCCATCATCTCCGTGTAGTGGAACGTCTTGCGTTGGATGTTCAACTCGAGGCCGAGTCCGCCGGCACCGATGAGGCCGAGTCCGATGGCGGATCGGACGTTGTGTTCGAGGTCGAACGCGATCCACGCGATGAACTGGCGGAAGACCTGGCTCAACATCCCAAAGGAGATGGTCTGTGTCTTGTTCGCGCCAGTGCTCTCGATTCCCTCGATGGGCCCGTCGCCGATCTCCTCGAGTTCGTCGGTGAAGAGACGACCGAGGTAGCCCGTGGTGTCGATCATGATCGCGAGCGCAGCGGTGAACGGTCCGACGCCGCCGAGCGGGATCAGGATGAGCACCCATACGAGCGCGGGGATCGCGCGGATGAAGCTCATCGTCCCCCGGAAGGCGAAATTGAACGGGTACGGGACGACACGCTCGCTCGCCATCACACCGAAGAAGAGTGCGGCGGGGAGGCCGAGGACGGTCCCGGCGAACGCGATGGCCATCGTCGTCGCCGACGCCGCGAAGAGGTTCTCTGCGACCATGAACTCCCAGTACTGCATCACGTCGATGAACGGGATGCCGTAGTAGGTAGTCGGCGGGAAGTACTCCGTGAGTGCCTCGAGGAACTGCGGAATCTGGTTGATCAGTTCGGTGATCGAGAACCCGATGACGACGAGGCTCGCGTAGAAGAGAGCACCCGCGACGACGACCCCGACGAGCGTGTAGATGCGTCGGATCGTCTTCCGGCGCTTGATGTCGGTCAGCTTCTGATCGACCGGCGTATCCCCGAGCTCAGTGAGCCCGAAGTACTCGCGAACGCCCTTGCGTGTGGAGTCCGAACTCATACCGACACCTGTTCGTTCGCCGCGAGAGGGGGGACCGTTTCGTCGTTCGATTCGTCGGGTTGCTCGTCGGTTCGTTCCGCGAGCCCGACCGTCTCGACGTTCCCGTAGAGGCCGTCAATGAGATCGGGCGTCAGTTCGCCGTTCTCGACGTCGAAGTACAGTTCGCCGTCGCGCAGGCCGATAAATCGGTCGCCGAAGTGCGCGGCGATGTTGACCTGGTGGAGGCTGACGAGCCCGGTGATGTCGTGCGTCTGCGCGGCCTTCTTCAGATACGCCATCACCGTCTCGGCGCTCGACGGATCGAGGCTCGCGACCGGTTCATCGGCAAGTAGCAGCGACGGATCTTGGACGAGCGCCCGAGCGATGCCGACGCGCTGTTGCTGGCCGCCGCTCATCTGCGAGGCGCGCTGGTGGGCCTCGTCGAGCAATCCGACCGTCTCGAGGGACTCGAGAGCGCGGCGCTTCTCGCTGCGATCCTGCCACTGCAGCAGACTCCGAAGGGTTGAGGTCCGGTTGAGCGAGCCGTTGAGCGCGTTTAGGTACGCCGAGACGCCCTCCACGAGGTTGTGCTGCTGGAAGATCATCCCCACCTCTGAGCGCGTCCCGGCGAGCGGCTCGCCGTTGAGCGTGACGGATCCGCTCGTCGGCTCTGTGAGGCCGTTAATACAGCGCAGCATCGTCGACTTCCCGGCGCCGGACTCGCCGAGTAACACGACGAACTCGTCCTCGATCTCGAACGAGACGTCCCGGAGCGCGACGACATCGCCGTACGTCTTCGACAGACCGTCTACTTTGAGTGTGCTCATAGTGAGAAGAGACGATGGTGGCTTACGCGCCGGGATCGATACCGACCGCGTTCATGCGCTTGATCACCGGCTGATAGTCCTCGACGGAGGTGTCGACCAGCGTCGTGAACGGGAGCTCGTCCTCGTTGTAGTCGTCCGGATAGTACTGCTGGATCGTCTCCTCGTCGGAGTTCAGGAGCGCGTCGCCGATCTCCGACTTCTTCTCGGAGTCCCAGCTCTTCCGGGCGTACATCGGCTGCTTCGGGATGGGGAACGACCACCAGATCGGCTTGAAGTGGGGCTCCTCGGTCCCGAGCGTGTCGAGGAAGGAGCTCTTGTTCTGCACGCGGTCCGGGAAGTCGGACTCGTACTTCTCCGGGATGTGCGGGATACCGTTCCCGCCCCACGTCGTCGCGCCATCCGCCTCGCCGTTCCCGAGTTTCTCCAGCGCGACGTCGTGGTTCGTCCAGCTCCCGTCGAAGTCCACGGGGTCGCCCTTCGGCGCGTCCCCGATGTCGAGACCGGCCTGCTGGAGCGTGTAGAGCGCGAAGATCGACCCGCTCGTCGAGAGCCGGTCCGCGAACGCCCACGTCTTCCCCTTCACGTCCGTGCGCTCGTCGATGTCCGAGTCGAGCGGGACGAGCATCACGGAGAAGTAGAACGCGGACCCGCCGGTCACGGTCGTCCCGTAGACGTCCATGAGGCTCGGGTCGGAGAGCAGGGTGACGTCGTCCATCCCGATCTCCGCCTGCTCGCTCTTGAGCGCGGGGCGGATCGCCGAGTAGTCCTGCGGGACCTTCATCTTCACGTCCACGCCGTCGACCTCGCCGTTGAGGAGGTTCTGCACCGGTTTGTACCGGCGTCGGGCGTCGGCGGGCGTCCCGGGTGTGAGGAGCATCGTGATCTCCTCAGCACCGCCACTACTCGAACCGAGGACGCCCGAACAGCCGGCGAGCCCGGTGAGGGTCGCCGCGCCCCCAGCAGCGAGGAAGCCGCGGCGACTCGTCGTGGAAAGCATACGAGTCGACGTTTCGATGGCGGCAGTTCGACCGTCGACAGGTGCGTCTGACATCGTTACAGATGTTCCCGGATGAGAGAATAATCCTTCTCTCCGTAGAGTACAGTAGGTCAACAACCGAAATCTCGGGCCCGGGGGAAGTGGTGCCCGATCGAGCAGCGTCCGGACGGGTATAGACTAGTCCGGACGGGAACGCGCGGGCGCGGTGTCGGGCCGCACACTCGAACGTGGCATAGAGAGTACCCAGCTCAGCCTTATGCGCGTGTTCTCGCATTTGAAGAGCGTATGGACACGGCTGACGACCGGACGGAACGCTTCGAGCGAATCGCCTCGACGGAGGCGGACGTGCTCGGCGATCTCGCCGACGACGTGCTCGCGAGCGACCCGTCGTTCACGGTACTCCAAGAACCGAACCCACAGCTACTCATGCAGCGCGTCCGCGAACCGGTCGAGCACCGACCGTTCAACCTCGGCGAAGTCGTCGTCACACCCGCCGAAGTCGAAGTCAACGGTGGTCGCGGATTTGCGATGTATCCCGGAAAGGCCGAACGGGCGGCGCTCTCCGGCGCCATCGTGGACGCAGCCGTCGACGCCGGGCATCCAGTCACGGGCCGTATCCGCGAGGAACTCGCGGCCGCCGCCGAACGCCGCCGGTCGGATCGAAACCACGAGTGGGCGGAAAGCCAGTACACAGCGGTCGACTTCGAGACCATGGAGGACGACCTGTGAGGGCCCTCAGTGTCGATCCGATTCACGACACGAGAGAAACGTTTCGCGCGCTCGTAGACGCGATGAGTCGCCCCGGGACCGTCCAGCAAACTCCGGCCGAACGAAGTGATCACGCCGTCGTCACGACTCTCGTCGATCACGAGGTCACGACGCATACGTTCGACGAGGCGGTGCGGCGCGCACTGGAGTCCCACGGCCGCTTCGATTCGGCGACCCCGGAGACGGCGGATATCGTCCACACAAACGGGAGCCCCACGTGGGACGTTCGTGACGTCCGCAGCGGGACGCTCGTCGAACCGAGCGCCGGCGCGACCGTCATCTACCGCGTCGACGCACTCGGACCGGACGCCACCGCGACGACCCTCCGACTCACGGGTCCCGGCGTCCCGGACGAACGCACGCTTCGGGTCTCCCTTCCGCCAACTGAGGTCGATGCGATCGCCGACGCACAGTCGGTGTACCCGCGTGGGGTCGACGTCGTGTTCGCCGCCGCGGACCGGATCAGTGCACTCCCGCGGTCGGTCACCGTGGAGGTGGTGTGACGTGGGGTACGTCGCCGTCAAAGCCGGCGAAGAACTGATCGAGCGCGCCGAGGAGCTCTTCGAGAAGCAGCGCCTTGAGGGAGAGACCGACCCGGTGAGCGTCGATCAGCTCGACGAGCAGCTCGGCCGATTGAGCGCACAGGCGATGAGCGAAGGGGGCCTGTACGCCCCGCGACTCGCCGCGCTTGCGGTTAAACAAGCCCAGGGCGACACCGTCGAGGCGTCCTTCCTGCTCCGAGCGTACCGGTCGACGCTCGAACGGTGGGACGAAACCACCGTCGTCGATCCCGCGGAGATGGTCACGACACGCCGCGTCTCGCCCGCGTACAAGGACATCCCGGGCGGGCAGATCCTCGGGCCGACGAAGGACTACACCCAGCGACTCCTCGATTTCGACTTGGACGGCGAGGACGGCCCCGAAGACCCGACGCAGGAGTGGGACATCGGGGGAGAAGAACCGCCCGACACGCTCGACAACGTGATAGACGTCCTGCGTGATCAGGGTCTCGTTCACGAGCCCGACGGACCGACTGAGGACGACCCAGCCGACATCACGCGCGATCCCGTGACGCATCCGGCCGGCAGGGATGCCGTTCTACAGGCGCTCGCGCGCGGTGAGACCGGCGCAGTGACCGCGCTCGGCTACTCGGCGCTCCGCGGGTACGGGCAGGTACACCCGACGCTCGCCGAAGTCCGAGTAGGCCGACTCCCGGTGAAGATCGAACACCCGTACACGGGTGTGGAGGCGACCGTCACGTCGGTCGAGGTCAGCGAGAGCGAGGCGGTCGTCCCCGTGTACGCGAAACGCGACGACCCCCAGTTCGCCTTCGGATACGGGTTGACGTTCGGTCGGAACGAGCGGAAAGTGATCGCCATGACGATCCTCGACGCCTCGATCCAACTCGACACCGAAGACGAACCCGCAGAGAACCCCGAGTTCGTCCTCGACACGGTCGACGGGCTGGACTCGTTCGGGTTCATCGAACACCTCAAACTCCCGCATTACGTCACGTTCCAGTCGATTCTGGACCGCATTCGTGCGATCCGCGAGAACGAGAGTGTCGGGGCGGGGACGGCTGACGAATCGAGTCGCGACGCGGACGAGCAACTCGCGGAGGCCTCTGATGACTGATACGGAAACACCACGAGCGGAGACGTCGTACGAGTCGGTCGACGCGGTCCTCGACTCGCTCGACGACGAGGGACTCGACGGGTACAGCTACGCCTACTTGGACGAACACACGAAACGCGAGGTCCGCCGCTCTATCTTGAAGGCGGTCGCGATTCCCGGCCACCAGGTGCCGTACGCGTCCCGACCCATGCCGCTCGCGCGGGGGTGGGGAACCGGCGGCATCCAGGCGTCGCTCTCCATCCTCGGGCCCACGGACACGTTCAAGGTCATCGACCAGGGGTCGGACGAGTCGGTGAACGCGGCGAACATCCGACGGCTCGCTCGGGACACGGCGGCCGTCGAGACGACGACGGACACGACGGACGCGGACGTCATCCAGACCCGCCATCGGATTCCCGAAGAGGCACTCAGCGAGGACCAGATTCTCGTCTTGCAGGTCCCCGTGACTGACGCGCTCCGGAAGGTCGACCCGAGTGACGCGGCCAACCGGCGTCGGCACGCACACAAGAACTACGGGAAGATGTGGGTGCACCTCTACGAGAACGTCGTCGAGTGGGGGGAGATCAACATCGCGTCGCGGTATCCGACGATGGTGGCGGGCCGCTACCTGATGGATCCCTCGCCGATTCCGCGGTGGGACGTCCCGAAACTCGACGACGCCGACAACCTGTTCGTGTTCGCCGCTGGTCGAGAAGCTCGTCTCTACGCCGTCCCGCCAAATACGGACGTCGAGCCGCTCGCGTTCGAGGATCGCGAGTTCCAAGTCGAGCGCTTCGGCGACGCCACCTGTCAGTTCTGTGGCTCAGACGACACGTACCTCGTGGAGATCGAGGGCGACGACGGCGAGACCCGGTACGTGTGTAACGACACCTCGTTCTGCGAGAAACGCCAAGACGACCCGGAACTCGCGAAAGACCATCACCGCGAGCGCGACGTCTCGTGGGGCCCGGGGACACCGTCCGAGGGCGCCGACGCGACGGGAGGTGACGGCACGTGAGCCTTCTCAGCGCGGACGGTGTGACCCGCATCTACGGATCGGGCTGTGAGGCGTGCCGTGACCGAACGGGCGATGCGGCCGGCACGAACCAGTGTCCGGCCTGCGGAAGCGTTGTCGCGTGCGCGGACGTCGATCTCGACCTCCAACCGGGGGAAGTCCTCGGAATCGTGGGGGAGTCCGGCAGCGGGAAGTCGAGCCTCGCCGAACTGCTCGCCCTCGAACCGAATCAGGACGGCCACGTCCACGGGAGCGTCGAGTACGCCAACCACCCTGGCAATCTCCTCGACGTCGACTACGAAACCAGACACGCGCTTCGGAACGGCCACATCAGCCTCGTTCACCAGCACATCCGGGACGGCCTCGATCTCGACTTCAGCGGCGGCGGGAACGTCGCGGAGAAACTCCTCGCGTCCGGCTGGCGGAACTACGAGGACGTCCGCGAGCGCGTCGCTAGTCTCTTCGAGGAAACCGAGATCCCGGTCGAGCGCATGGACGACCCCACCCACACGTACTCGGGCGGGATGCAGCGCCGCGTCCAGATCGCTCGCGCGCTCGCGATCAACCCCGAGATCGTCGTGCTCGACGAACCGACGACAGGTCTCGACGTGAGCGTGCAAGCCCGCGTGCTCGATATGTTCCGACGGATCCAACGAGAGGAGGACGTGGCGGCAATCGTCGTGTCCCACGACCTCGGCGTCGTCCGCTTACTCGCCGACCGGACGCTCGTGATGCGTCACGGCCGCGTTATCGAGTCCGGCCTCACCGACCGCGTTCTCGAGGACCCGCACCACGAATACACGCAGACCCTCATCAACTCAGCCATATGACGATCCTGTCGATCGACGGTCTCTCGAAGACGTTCGACATGCACGTGCTCGGCGACACCCAGGTCGTCGGGCTCGACGACGTATCGTTCGACGTCCAGACGGGCGAGTTCCTCGCCATCGTCGGTGAATCCGGGAGCGGGAAATCCTCGCTGTTGAAATGCCTCTACCGGACGTACGAGCCGAATTCGGGCCGCGTCGTCTACCACGGGCCGACGCGGGACGTGGACCTGGCGTCGTGTCCCGCCCGAACGGTCATCGGCTTGCGGCGGGACGTGATCGGCTACACGTCCCAGTTCCTCGACGAGATCCCGCGCGTCCCGGCGGTCGACGTCGTCGCCCGCCCCCTCGTCGAGCAGGGCCACAGTCGCGACGATGCCCGTGAAACGGCCCGTGACCTCCTCACTGCGCTCTCCGTTCCCCGAGAACTCTGGGAGGCGTATCCCGCGACGTTCTCGGGCGGGGAGCGCCAGCGCGTCAACCTCGCGCAAGCGATCGCACCGCGACCGGCGGTACTCCTCCTGGACGAACCGACGAGCGCACTCGACCCCGAAACCCGCCGCGCAGCGATCGACTTGCTCTCGACGTACCTCGACGGCGAGACCACCGTGATCGGCGTCTTCCATGATACGAACGTCGTCGAGGCCGTCGCGGATCGTGTCGTCGTGCTGGACGACGGCCGCCTCGACCGGGTCGTGCCCGTCGACGAGTACGATGGCGAGGTGGTCGTCGAATGAGTTCGACGGCCCAGACGGCCGACGAATCCGTCGCCATCGTCGGCGGGCGCGTCGTCACTCCCGACTCGGTCGTCGACGGCGGCGTCCGTATCGAGGAGGATCGAATCGTCGAAATCGGGACCGTCGACACCGACGCCGAGGTCGTCATCGACGCCGACGGCCGCCTCGTGCTGCCGGGCCTGATCGACCTCCACGGCGACGACATCGAACACCACCTCCATCCGCGTTCGGGGGCGCAGATGGCGTTGCCGATGGCGCTCGCGTCCGCCGACCGCGCGAACGTCGCAGCGGGGGTCACGACGAAGTTCCACGCCATCTCTTTCGAGATCGACGAGGAGGCAAACCGGTCGCCGGAACTCGCCGCCGATCTCACCGACGCGATCACGGGAACCCGCGAGTTACTCGCTGACCACCGTCTGCACGCGCGCTGTGAGGTCACCCAAGAGCGCTGTGTCGAGGCCGTCCTAGATGTCGTCGAACGCGGGGACGCTGACCTCGTCTCGGTGATGAGTCACGTTCCCGGGAAGGGCCAGTTCCGGGACGTTGAGGCGTTCAAAGAGTACTACGAGAACGCCTCCGACCACACCGCCGACGAGGCCGAGGAGATGATCGAACACCGGACCGACATCTCGATGGCGACGCTCCGCGAGCGTATCGACCGTGTCGTCGAGGCCGCTCACACCGCCGACGCGGTGACTGCCTCCCACGACGACGAGGATCCCACGGAGGTCGAACGCCTCGCCGCGACCGGTGTGGACATCTCAGAGTACCCGATCACGCTGGAGACAGCGGCGCGTGCCGCGGAAGTCGAGATGACGACGGTGATGGGCGCGCCGAATCTGGTCCGGGGTGAGAGCCAGTGGGGGAACCTCGCGACGGCGCAGGCAATCGACGCGGGTGTCGTCGACGCGCTCGTCGCCGACTACCATCCGCCCTCCCTGCTGGCGGGTGCCTTCGTCGATACCGGCGAACCCCTCCCGACGCGTGTGAACCGTGTCACCGCGAATCCCGCTAACGCCGTCGGTCTCAAGGACCGGGGGCGCATCGAACCGGGGGTGCGCGCGGACCTCATCGTCGTCGACCGGGAGCCGACACCGACGGTCGCTCGCGCGATCATCGCGGGCCAGCCCGTCTACCGTGCCGAACGGGGGGAGCGATGAGTCCACGGCTCGGAGCGGCGATGGACGTCCGGTTCGGGGTGACCGTCGAGGAGTTCATGCGGTACGTCACCGACGTCGGGCTGGACCACGTGGAGTTCAAACGCGAGTATCTCGCCGGCCATCCGAACACGCCGGATCCGGACGCAGTCCGCGAGCTAGCCGAGCGATTCGACGTGAGCGTCACCTATCACGCGCCGTTCCGTGACTGGAACGTCGGGAGCTACGACGAGACGGTTCGACGGGACTCCGTCGAACGCGTGAAACGAACACTTGACGACGCCGCTACTGCTGGCGCGGAAGCCGTCGTCGTCCACGGGGGGTCGGTTCCCGAACGCTACCCCGAGTGGGTCCGCGAACGCGCCCGCGAGAACGCCGTGGTGTCGCTCGCCGAATGCGCGGAGTACGCCCAACTCGTCGACGTGCCGCTCTGCTTGGAGAACCAGCCGCTCGATACGGAGAAACGGCGACATACGACGACGCCGACGGCGCTCGCGGAGATGCTCGACGCCGTCGACGTTCCCGAGAAGTATCTCGGCGTCACGCTGGACGTGGGGCACGCGAAGGTCAACGGGGAGGACTGGCGGACGTTCGTCGACCGGTTCGGCGACCGCATCCGCGTCTGTCACCTCCACGACAACGACGGGACGGCCGACCAGCACGGGCCCCTCTCAGAGTATCGCTCGCTGGTCGAAGCAATCCCCGCGGAGTGTTTCGTCTTCGAGATGAAGGCCGTCGCGGACGTTGCGACCTGTGTCGGCGTCGAAGCAACGTCACCCCAACCGGACGTGGGAGGCGATGACTGAGTACGACGCCGTCGTCTTCGACAACGACGGCGTGATCGTCGAACCCAGCGACTCCGACGTGCTCCTCGACGCCGTCGTAGACGCGTTTGCGGCGTTCGGCGTGAAAGTTGATCCGAACGAGGTCGAGGCCTCGATCGGTGACGACCCGGTTCCACGTGAGCTCCTGCAGAAACATGACCTAGATCCGGAGGCGTTCTGGCATCAACGCGAGCTCACTGCGAGCCTGTTCCAGCAGGCACATACCCGAGATGGCGGAAAAGCCGTCTACGAGGACGTTGTCGCGCTCGCTGCGCTGGACGTTCCGCTGGGATTAGTGAGCAACAATCAGCACGCGACCGTCGAGTTCCTGCTCGCCCATCACGGTCTTGATTACTTCGAAACCGTGTACGGTCGACAGCCGACGCTCGCCGGGGCTGCTCGTCGCAAGCCGGAAGCGCACTACCTCAAGAACGCGCTTGCGGACCTCGGCGCCGCTACCGCGCTGTACGTCGGTGATTCGGAAACGGACGTCATCGCGGCCCATCGTGCCGGTCTTGACTCGGCGTTCCTCCGCCGTGAGCACGTGCGGGATGCCGCTCTTGACGTCGAACCGACCTACGAGTTCTCGGACTTGCGGGAACTCGTCGAGACAGTGACCAACTCGCAGTAGTTCCCTCGCGGGCTACTGTATCCGTCATCCCCAACAGACTCCGGTGTACGGGCGGAGCACAGCCCACGGATCGCCGCCGGTCGATAGTCGAATCGGAACGCCGCGCTCTCCGCGCTCGTGTTCATACACGCCCATCGGCCGCCGGGGATTAAACGCCGACGCGTCGGTCGCCGTCGCGAGCGTCGTCCCCCGTCGCGCGACGCACCGGTTCGGGGGAGAACGAAGGGGGAGGCGACGACCGCGGTCCGTGTCGGTGGGAAGGTTCACAAGCGCACAGGCCGTACACCCGTACACGACCTTCGAGTCCCAATGTCGCCATTCTCTGATCCAACTGATCCACGACCGCCACTCCCGGAGTGGGTGCAGGAGGCCTACCGGATCCTCGTCGACGCCGCCGACGGGCCACGGGCGGAGTTCACCTACGGGGAGGCGTACGCGCTCCTCGATGCGGCCGAGACGTTCTCGCCGGAGCACAGCGACAGCGAGTACGCCGTCGAGCGGCTGCTGAGCCGCGGGTACCTCTACGAAGCGAACGGCACGCTCCGCGTGACCGAGACGACGTTCGAGTGAGCGGACGCGGTGCGTGCCGTGCGAAGCCGGGGCGAACGGTCGCGTCCGACGTGTTCGCGCACTGCTCGACGACCCGGGTTCGCGTGCGGAGACGCGCGCAGTGTGGACGCGTCGCCGTCGCCGCCGGCGTCCGGAGATCACCACTCGACGAACGGGAGAGCCGGGGGATCGAGGGAGACGAACTCGGCGACGAAGTCGCTCACGGGGTTCTCGTAGATCTCGCGCGGGGTGCCGATCTGTTCGACGCGGCCGTCGTTCATGACCGCGACCCGATCGCACATCACCATCGCCTCCTCTTGATCGTGCGTCACGTAGAGGCCGGTGACGTCCAACTCGGCGAGGAGGTCCCCGACTTCGGTCTGGAGGCGCGTCTTCAGCTTCGCGTCCAATCCGGTCATCGGCTCGTCCAAGAGCAGAATGCTCGGCTCGATGGCGAGCGCGCGCGCGAGGCCGACGCGCTGTTGTTGACCGCCGGAGAGCGTCGTCGGGTCCCGGTCCTCGAACCCGCCGATGCCGAGCATCTCGAGGAGGTCGGCCGCGCGCTCGCGCCGGGTCGCCTTCTCGACGCCCCGCATCTTCAGGCCGAACGCGACGTTCTCCGCGACCGTCATGTTGTCGAAGAGGGCGTACTCCTGAAAGACGAGGCCGACGTTCCGGTTCTCCGGGGGGACGTTCGTGACGTCGGCGTCGTCGAAACGCACCGCGCCCGCGGTCGGCGTCTCGAACCCCGCGATGCTTCGCAGCGTCGTCGTCTTCCCGCACCCGGACGGGCCGAGCACGCCCACCACTTCGCCGTCGTCGACGGTGAACGAGACGCCGTCCATCGCGGTCGTGTCGCCGTACTCCTTGCGTACCGAGTCAAGTGTGACGCGTGCCATGATGTCAGTGTCCTCTCGTCTCGAAGCCCCGCCGCCCCAGCTGCTGGAGGAGGAGCGTCACTGCGGCGATGATGCAGAAGAACATCGAGACCGCTGCGGCGGCCTTCGTGAACGAGCTGTTCGAGATGTGGCGCTGGAGGAAGAGCGCGAGCGGCTGTGTGCCCTTCGCCCAGACGATGTAGGAGAAGTTGAACTCCGCCGCGGCGAGCGCCCAGCAGATGATCAAGCCCGAGATGATCCCGGAGCTCGCGTTCGGGACGATCACCGTCAGGAACGTGCGCGGCCACGACGCGCCCAGCGAGCGCGCGGACTCCTCGAGTCGGCGCAGCGGCATCGACTCGAACTCGCTCTGCACGGCCATCACCATGAACGGCGCTTTCAGCAGCGAATAGCCGACGATGAGGCCGACGCTCGTCCCTGACAGCTCGGGATACGCGCGGAGGAACGCGACGCCGAGGATCACGCCCGGGACGAGGGGGAGGATCGACACCGCGTTCACCCACTCCCGCCCGCGGAAGTCATATCGCGAGACCGCGTATGCGATGGGCACCCCGACGACGAGATTGATCAGCACGCCACCGAGCGCGAGGCCGACGCTGAACGCCAGCTCGGCGGGGACCATCACCGTCGTTCCACCGCCGATCGGGAGGGTGACGAGCGGGTCCCAGCCCATGCTCCGCTGCGAGCCGAAGGTCTCCGCGAGCCCGAGCACCTCCCGCCAGTTCTGGAGCGTGACGAACCCCGAGGGGAGGACGCCCGTCCAACTGCTGGCGAACGACGCGATGACCGTGAGGACGATGGGGCCGATGAGGAACGCGACCGTCGCGAGGAGGAGCGCCGTCACGACCGGCCGGCCGACGCGCCGGGAGACCGCGACCATCAGAGACCGACCTCCGCGCTCGTGTACCGCAGTCCCAGTACCGTGAACAGGAACGTGAAGAGGAAGTAGACGGTCGCCATCGCGCCCGCGACCTGGATGTTCCAGCCGTTCCCGAGTTCGCGCGAGATCTGGAGCGTCCAGACGACGAGCGTCTGGATGACGATAAGCGTCCCGAATATCGCGAGCGCGGTCCGGAACGTGAGGATGATCGCGCCGGTGATCCCCGGGCGGATCTGCGGGAGGGTCACGTGGCGGAAGGTCTCGAACGGCGTCGCGCCCAGCGACTGGGCGGCCTCCTCGGCGGCCTCGTCGACTTCCGCGTACGTCCCGCGCAGGATGAGCGTCGCGCGCGGCACCATCGAGTAGACGAACGCGACGAACAGCCCGGGCACGCTCACGGCGAACGCGACGTCGAGCGGCCGGCCACCCGTGATCGCGGCGACGACGGCCGTGACGAGGCCGTTGTTCCCGAAGAGCACGAGGATCATGAACGCGGCGACGATGCCGGGGAGGCTGATGGGGAAGGAGACGAGCGTCACGAGCAGGTCCTCGCCCGGGAGGTCGTACTTCTCCAGCGCGTGCGCGATGGGAACCGCGAGCGCGACCGAGACGGCGGTCGTCCCGGCGGCGAGCCAGAGGGAGTTGAACGCGACCGACCGATAGTAGGGGTCGCCGAACAGCGTCGCGTACGCCTCGAACGAGACGCCGAGCGACCGATACTGGGCGGTGGAGACGCTGATCCGCACGACCTCCGCGAGCGGGTAGAGTCCGGCGAGGAGCACCAGAACGGCGAACGGCGCGCAGAGCGCCGCGATACGTCGATACTCCCGGTCGCGCTCGGTGACGGGGTCGTAGAGCGCGCCGAGGACGTCGGCGACGCCGGCACCCAGCCTGCGTCCCGCCGAGGGGGCGTCTGTGCTGGCGTGTCCGTCCGTCATCCTCAGATGTTCGCGCCGCGCGTGATCTCCTGGATGATCGACTCCTGTCGCTCGACGAGCTGGCCGTAGTCCACTTGGAACTCGGTGCGCTCGTACTCCTCGGGGGCGATGAACTCGTCGGGGAGCTCGAGCTCCGAGGAGCGAATCGGCCGGACGTACGCGTCGAGGAACTGCCGCTGGCCCTCGAGGGAGAGCACGTAGTCCATGAAGAGCTTCGCCGCACCCGGGTTCGGGGCGTTCTTCAGGAGCGCGTAGCCGTAGGGCATGTTGAGCGCGCCCTTGTTCCCGTTTTCGCCGCCGAGGAGGGCGACGCCGACGTCCTCCTCCGGCACTTCCGAGTTGTTGTACTTCAGGTCGAGGCCGGAGTAGTCGTAGCGGATGAACGTCGCGTACTCGCCGCGGGAGAACTGCGCGAGGAAGTTGTCGGTGAACTCCGCGCCGCCCTCCTGTATCCGGTTGTAGTAGTCGATGACCGGCTGGAAGTCGTCCATCGTCCCGCCGCGGGCGTTGTTGATAGAGAGCGCCGCCGCGAGCCCGACGGCGGCCTGCGGTGTCTGGAGCGCGAGGTCCTGCGTGATCTCGGGCTGCAGCAGGTCCGCCCACGTCGTCGGCTTCTCGAGGCCGCGCTCCTCGTAGAGGTCCTTCCGATACGTGACGGCCGTCGTCACCCGCCGCGTCGCGGTCACGTGCCCGTCGCTCGTCTTCAGCGACTCCGGCACTTTGTCCCAGCCCGTCGGCTTGTACGCCTGCGTGAAGCCGTCGTTGTGGGCGACGATGCCGTACGTGTAGCCGCCGTTGTAGCCCGAGTGCGTCGTGTTGTTCGCGTGCGAACGCATGTGCTGGAGGGCTTCGCCCGACGAGCGGTCGTCGTCGTGGACCGCGACGCCGTAGGAGTCCTCGAAGGACTGCATCAGCGACGGCCAGTTCATCCACCCCGACTGCACGCAGTAGAAGTACAGCGTGTCGGGGAACGCCGAGGCCTCGACCGTCGTCCGTGAGTCCCCGTAGCCGACGTCGTACGTCTCCGATCCGCCGCTCCCGGTTCCAGCGGCGGACTGGTCAGTGGAGGCGGTCGTGTTACAACCGGCGAGGCTCGCCAGGGCGGCGGCGGAAGCGGTCCCGATGAACTTCCGTCGTGTCGACACCATCACGTGGAGGGGACGCGTCTCCGAAGAAAGCGGTTGCTATGAGTGCATTATAGCCGCCCGAATCGCTATGGAGAGATCCAGAGACGCTAGCACGACTCCCTGCGAACCGCCGTCCGACGAGTCAGACCCGCGTTCCCGACCAGCACGTCGCGTCGGCGCGCGCCGGAACGGTCGAGGGTCGCACAGGGTCGCCGTCGCCTACTCCTGAGACGGCAGGTCGGGGAGGGGGCGTCACGGTGGTTCCTCGGCGGGCGTAGCGTAGAGGGGCGTGGTACCTCGCCCCTCGGAAGTGTTATCCCTTACGTGGCCCTTCGTTTGGTCGTAATGGCACACGGTAAGGTTGATTTCTTCAACGACACTGGCGGTTACGGTTTCATCTCGACTGACGACGGCGACCTCGACGACGACGAAGACGTCTTCTTCCACATGGAGGACGTCGGCGGCGAAGACCTCACCGAGGGTACCGAGGTCGAGTTCGACATCGAGTCCTCCCCCAAGGGGCCTCGCGCGTCGAACGTCGTCCGACAGTAAGACGACGCACCCGTCGCACGCAGCGACGATCGATATTCTTCCGTTTTCGAGGCGACGACACGTCGGAGCGGCGCGATCTGCACGCGCTGTCGGTCACTCGTGGCCGGCGATCGGGAGCGGCTCGTAGGGCTCCTCGATGTACTCGACGTCGGAGTCGGAGAGGTCGATTTCGGTGGCCTCGACGGCGTCTTCGAGGTGTTCGACGCTCGTCGTGCCGACGATCGGCGCGTCGACGGCGTCCTGGTGGAGGAGCCAGGCGAGGCTGATCTGGGCCATCTTCACGCCCTTCTCGTCGGCGAGCTCCTCGATGCGTTCGTTGACCTCCTCGCCGCCGCCCCGGAGGTAGGGCATGTCGTGGAGGTACGAGTCCGTCTCCCCGCGCGTCGTCGCACCGAACTCCTCGTGGGGACGCGCGGCGACGCCGCGGGCGAGGGGCGACCACGGTATCACGCCGACCCCCTCTCGTTCGCAGAGGGGGAGCATCTCGCGTTCTTCCTCCCGGTAGAGCGGGTTGTAGTGGTTCTGCATCGTCGCGAAGCGCTCCAGTCCGAGGCGATCGCTGGTGTGGAGGGCGTCCGCGAACTGATGAGCCCACATCGAGGAGGCGCCCAAGTGGCGGACCTGCCCGCGGCGAACGGCGTCGTCGAGCGCCCGGAGCGTCTGCTCGATGGGCGTCTCGGGGTCCCAGCGGTGGATCTGGTAGAGATCGATCGTCTCCATCCCGAGTCGATCGAGGGAGTTCTCCAGTTCCTGCTCGATCGTCTTCCGGGAGAGACCCGTGGCGTTCGGATGCGGGTCGTCCTCGGGCGGGAAGAACACCTTCGTCGCGACGACCTGCTCGTCGCGGTCGTACTCCGCGAGGACGTCGCCGAGGATCTCCTCGCTCTCCCCGTTCGAGTACGTGTTCGCCGTATCGAAGAAGTTCACGCCGAGCTCGATAGCGCGTTCGATGAGGTCCTCACCGGCGTCGCGGTCGATCATCCACTCGCGGCCCGACCCGAAGCTCATACAGCCCAGACAGATCTGACTGACTTCCGTCCCGGTCGACCCGAGCGTCGTGTACTCCATACGCCACGTTTCGATACCGCCCGAGTTGTAGCTCCGGGCGTCGGCACGCGTCTCGGAGACCGATAGGACTTACACGAGAGCCATCGAGTTACGGACCGCAGATCCGCTTCCGGCCGTCTCCATTCCGGTGCACGCGCCGTGCGTTCGTCCGCCGAGCCGAACGATCGCCTTCGAGGAACACCGGGACCGCGAGACACCCGAGGCGTCTGAGCACGACGTCGGCGGCCGATCGAAACTTTTTGAGTCAGGTAGGCGCATCTATGCTTCGTGTATCGGAGTCGCTGGAAACGTCTCTCCTGTGGCGGGTCGGTCTTGCTGTTGGGTCTCACTTTTCTCGCGCTCGCGATCTACGACATCCCCGCCGACGTGATCGACGAGGGCGTCCCGCTGTATCTGACCCTCCTCGAGAACTCGCTTCCGATCGTCTTGAACCTCGCGCTCGTCGGCGCGGGCGTCGTGCTCATCACGTGCCGTCGACTCTCGGCACAATCCACGTACGTGATCGCCCGCTGGAGCGTTCTCAGCGCGGTCTCCGTCTCTGTTCTCCTCGGCTGGGTGTACACGCTACAACTCCTCGAAGGCGTCTTCAAGCCGTCGCTCCTCTTCGCACACACGGTCACGGTGGCCACTCTGGTCGGCCTCGGCGTCGGCGTCTACGATAGCCGGCGTCGCCATCACCGCCGACAGGTGCAAGTCGAGAACACCAAGATATCCGCCCTGTTCACGAACACCTCCGACTGCATCGCCGAGATCGAGTTCGTCGATCGGAGCCCGATCATCAAGTCGGTCAATCCGGCGTTCGAGCGGACGTTCGGGTACGACGAGGAGGCGGTGACGGGCGAGTCGATCGACGAGCTGATCGCGCCGCCCGCCGCTCGGGCGCGTGCGGCCGAGATCAGCCAGCGGGCCCGCGCCGCCGAACAGTTCGAGGAGTCGGAGGTGTTTCGCCGGACGGCGACCGGCGAGCTGCGGGTGTTCCGCGTGCAGTCGATCCCGTTGACGGCGGAGACGACGGTGACCGACGGCTACGCCGTCTACACCGATATCTCCGAGGAACACCGGTATAGTGAGCAGCTTACCTTGCTACACGAGACGACACGCGACCTCATGGGTGCCGATTCGACGAGCGAGGTTGTCGAGATGGCCGTCGACGCGACGACGGAGATCTTCCGCTTCGATTTCGTCGGTGTCTACCGGTACGACGAGGCGGCCGATCGCCTCGTCCCCGAATCGTACGCGACGGACGAGGAGGCGTTGTCCGACCCGCGACCGATCCCGCGCGGGGAGGCGGTCGCGTGGACCGTCTTCGAGACGGGAAAGTCCGAGCTCGTTCGGGACCTCGAAATCCGCTCGACGGCGTCCGATCCGACGTCGCCGATCGGGAGCGAGTTGCTCTTAGCGATCGACGAGTGGGGCGTGTTGGTGATCGGATCGACGGCGACCGACGCGTTCGACGACGCGGACTACTCGCTGGCGAAGATCTTGGCGGCGAACGTCGAAGCGGCGCTGGAGCGCGCGGAGCGCGAGGCGCAACTCGAGGAGAAGAACGAACGTCTAGAGCGGTTCGCCAGCGTCATCTCCCACGACCTCCGCAACCCGCTCGCGGTCGCACAGGGCTATCTCGACCTCGGCCGCGGCGGCGACGCGGACGCGTTCGAGCGCGTCGAGAGCGCGCTCGACCGAATGGAGCAGCTGTTGGACGAGCTGTCGACGCTCGCGCGACAGGGCGAGGAGATCGGCGCGCTCACGACGGTCGACCTCGGGGAGACCGCGAGAGCGGCCTGGGAACAGGTCGCCACGGGCGACGCCGACCTGCGCGTGGACGGGTCGCGCGAGCTCCAGGCGGACCGAAACCGGCTCCAGCAGCTCCTCGAAAACCTCTTCACGAACGCGATCACGCACGGCGGAGCGGACCTCACCGTCATCGTCACGCCGACCGACGAGGGGTTCGCGGTCGAGGACACCGGAGACGGGATCGAGCCGGCGGAGCGAGATCGGATCTTCGACTCCGGGTACACGACGGACGCGTCCGGCTCCGGCCTCGGACTCACGATCGTGAAGGAGATCGCGGACGCGCACGACTGGGCGGTCTCCGTGGCGGACGGGGACGACGGTGGCGCGCGGTTCGCCTTCGACGTGGACGGGCGGCGGGACTGACGTCCGCGCGGTTCTCCGGTGATCGCCCGAATGGCGCGAGGAGAGTGGCGCCCTCAACGGCGTGCGACGGGCAGGTCTAGAGCCCGAGCGTGTCCCGCACGCGATCGGTGAGCGAGGCGGGGCTCGCGGGGGCCGCGTCGGAGTCGTCCGCGAGACCGAGTTCGACGGCGATCGCGTCGAGTTCGTCGTCGCCGAAGCGCTCGTCGTCGCGCGCGTCGGCGAGCCACGCACGCCACTCGTCGTCGGAGAGGACGCCGCGGGAGCCCTCCCACCGCGCTTCGAGTGCCGCTTCGTCCGGGAACGGCACGTCCATATCGCTCTCCCCCCAGTAGAGCGGGGAGAGCGCGAAGGCGTACTCGTCGCCGGGGAGCGGCCGGAACCGATAGGGATAGCCGCCGTAGCAGAAGACGTCCTCGGGCGTCACCGTTTCGCCCGTCGGGAGCGCGAGTCGTGCAGTCACGGCTGATCGTACGGCCTCCACGCATTTGAGTCGTACGCGACCCGACGAGACACTGAGAGAATCGGGGCGAGGACGCCTGTACCCCGGTCAGGATCGGGCGGTGGACTCCCGTCACCGGAGAGCGCCGCAGTTCTGTGGCGCGACGAGTCGGACGTCGCCGGTGACGCCGGCACGATCGAGCGCGCGCTCGCCGGCCGCCCGGGCCGCATCGCGCTCGGCAGTGGTCGTCACGCCGTACGCGACCGGTCCCCAGGAGGACTGTCCGGCCCCGGTGATCGCGTCGTCGGCGAGGAGGGTGTCGACGAGCGCGTCGACCGGCGGGCGATAGACGCCGTCCTGCTCGTCGGCGTACCACGTTCCGTTGAGCCGACCGATCTCGGTCACGGCGGCGCCGAACGCGGCGGCGTCGCCCGCGACGATCGCCGGGAGGACGCGACTGGTGACGAGCCCGGCGATCCGCTCACCCGTCTCCGGGTCAGCATCGGCGATCGCCGTCTGCATGCTCGTCGCCTCCGCGTCGCCGCAGCGGCCGGGGTCGGCGTCCGGGACGACGAGCACGAACCGCCACGCCGGCGGGACGGGGTAGCGGGCGACGACCGGCGGGACCGTCCACGACCCGTCCGACGGTGGCGTCCGGGAGGGGGTCCCACAGGTATCGGTCGACCGGCCGGCGTCGAGGACGAAGCCGCCGCCCTCGAAGGCCGCGACGCCGATACCGCTTCGGCGGCCGCGGTCGAGGACCGGGGCGCGCTCGCGGACGCGCGGACGCCGGTCGTACGCGCGAGCGATGGCCGCCGTCGTCGCGAGGGCGGTCGCGGTGCCGCTCCCGAGCCCGACGTGTCGGGGGAGGGTCTCGGTCAGTTCGACGCGTGCGCCAGACACGCCGAGGGCGTCGACGGTGCGGCGAACGGAGTCGGCGACGACGTCGGGGCAGACGACCGCGTCGGCGGGCGTCGCCGTCACCGTCACGCGGGGATCGGCGAGTGCGACGCCGAGACTGCCGTATAGGCGGTCGTGTTCGGTCGAGAGGGTCGTGAACCCGAAGTGGAGGCGCGCCCCGGCGGAGACGGACGCGCGCTCGGTGTCGGCCATCACGGGCCCTCCACGAGGTCGTGCACGCGGTCGATCGCGTCGCGTTCCGCCGGCCCCCCACACCGGCGAGCGACCGCGGTCGCGTGTTCCAGCCGGCGGCGGAGGACGGCGTCGTCGTAGGCGTCGACGCCGAGGCGCGAGGCGGCGACCGTCGCCTCGATCACGGCCGCGAACCCGCGGTTCGTGAGCGGGACGCGCTCCTCGCTGACCGTGACGGCGGTCGGTTCGAGCGCCCACGACGCCCACGGCGTCCCGTCGCGCTCGGCGGCCTCGCGGCGCGTCACGTCGACGCGGACCCGGGCATCGGCTTCCGGGAACGTCGGTTCGTCGGTCTCGCAGACGGCGATTGCGGCCTCGACGAAGAAGCGGGGGTCCCGGGTGAAACACACGTTGCCGACGCCGGTCCGCTCGAAGTTGCGACGCGTGCGCGTGCGTCCCCACGTCTCCGCGGTGACGACGTCGCCCGCGTGGAGTCCGAGCGCGGCGACGTTCCACCGATCGTTCGGGCCCTCCGTGGCGACGACGCTCTCCGTCACGCCGCGGAGGGAAACGGGCCACTCGGTCATCGACGGAGCCCCCGAGAGAGCGCGACGAACAGCGCCGCGGCGACGACGTCGGCGGTCGTGCCCGGATTGATCCCCGCCTCGACGAGGCGGTCGGCCCACGCCTCGACGTCCGCGCGATCAGCGTCCACGAGCTCCGCGGCGCGGTCGCTGACGCGTTCCGCGACGGCGCGTCCGTGTCGCGCGGCGACGAGCGCGTCGGGGGCGTCCGCGAGCAGGCGGAGGAAGGTCCCCGAGACGCGTTCGGGAAGCGGTGCCGTCCCCGTCCGCAGCGAGTCGGCGGCGTCGAACGTCCGCTCGAAATCGGTGGCCCACTCGCGGGCGACGCCGTCGGCGGGTGCGCTTGCCGCCACGACCTCCGAGAGGGTGAGCCCCCGCGATCGGAGGGTCGGGATCGCGTCGGCCCCCCGTCTGACGTCGAGTCCGGCGAAGTCGTCGGGGGGATCGGCGACGCGAACGTCGGTGTGTTCGAACGCGCGGTAGAACCGAGCGGCGTCGTCGACGGTCGTCGCCTCGAGTACGTCCGCGGCGGCCGCACGCGTCGCCTCGCCGGCGACCGCGGCCGCGCTGACGAGCGGCGTGAGCAGGAGGAGCGCGCCGAACTGCGTGTTGTCCCGCGCCCGCGCCGCCATGCCGGCGACGGCGGTCTCGAACGCGGTACCGACCGGGGCGCCAGCGGCCGCGGCGTCGAGACCGGGGCGAGCGCCGACGGCGCCGGCGAGGAACTGCTCGAAGCGGAGATCGGGATGGTCGCGCTCGCGGTCGACGTTGCCCGGTTTCGGTGTGGCGGCCAGTTCGAGGAGGAGGGCGAGTTGGGCGTCGTCTGCGATCCCGTGCGTCACGGCGCACGCACCCGCTCGAAGACGGTTCCCAGGAGATCGATCGCCGTCGAGCGGTCCGGGCCGAGGGGGGCGGCGGCGACGACGCTATCGACGTGCTCGAACGCCGAGCGGAGGCGGGCCTCGACGTCCGCGGGGTCGCCGGCGATGCAGAACGCGTCGATCATCGCGGGCGACACGGCCGCGAAGGCGTCGTCGTACGCCCCGGCGCTGAGCGCGTCGCCGATGGCCGCCGCCCGCTCGGGGTCGAGGCCGTGTCGATCGAGGATGTCTCGGGGCGCACCCGCGGTGACGAACGCGACGGGTGGCCGGGCGGCGCGGCGCGCGGCGTCGGCATCGCGGGCGACGCTGACGCCGGCGAACGCGACGGTATCGAGGGGACCGCGCGCCGACGCGCGATCGGTGCGTCCCTCGTCGATCCGCGCTGCCGCGGCGGCGAGGTCGTCGGGGTGGGCGGCGTTTACCAACACCCCGTCGGCGTGCGCGGCGCTCATCCGGAGCATGTCCGGACCCTGCGCCCCGACGTAGACCGGCGGCGGGCTGACGTCGTAGTCGAGCGCCGCGTCGACGGCGCGAAACGTTCCGTCGTGATCGACGCGCTCGCCGTTCCAGAGCGCGCGTGCGACACGCGTGGTTTCGAGAACGCGTCGGAGGGGGCGCTCGCGTTCGATACCGAGGGCCGAGAGCGTGGACGCGTCACCGGCACCGAGTCCGAAGAGCGCACGTCCGTCGCTTCGCTCCGCGAGCGTCGCCATCCGCGACGCCAGCGTCACGGGGTGCGTTTCGTACGGGTTGACGATCCCCGGCCCGAGGCGAATCGTCTCCGTCGCGGCCGCGGCGCGCGAGAGCGCGAGGAAGGGGTCGCGGTTGTTGTAGTGCGCGGAGACGAAGACGCGGTCGAAGCCGGCGCGTTCGGTGTCGGCCGCGAGCGAGCCGACGGCGTCGGCCGGGACGTCTGGCGTCAGTTCCACGCCGATCGATCCGGCAGCGTCGCTCACCCGCGCCACCTCCGGACGGCTCGCGGGCCGGTCGTGTCGACGACCGGTATCGCGCCGCTCCGTTGTCTGCGTCGGTTCACGTCCTCGGCTAGCTGGCTCGAGATATAAATAACTGATAGGCATAGGCAACGGAGAAATTATTATCAAATGGCGTCCCATCGGTGGATGTACATGGACAGACTTGCGACGACGGTCGGCCTCTTTCCGCTTCCCGACGGGCAGCGCGAGCGGCTCGCCGAGCTGAAGGGCCACCAGAAATCAGATCTCATCGATGGCAACGAGGCACGGGCGACGCGCGACGCGTACGCAGCGACTCGTCGTCACTACATCGACCGACAGCGCGAGGCAGGCCTCGATCGGCTCGTCGAAGGACAGGGACGGTGGGACGACCTCCTCGCTCATCCGCTCTGCGTCCACGAGAACGTCCGAACCGGCGGAATCGTCCGCTACTACGACAACAATAACTTCTATCGCGAGCCAATCGTGACCGACGATCTGACGCCGAGCGGGGACGTCCCGTCGGAGTTGTCGGCCGCGGCGGAGCGCTGTGACGACCTCGGGGCGGTGCTCCCGGGACCGTACTCGCTCGCCGGCCTCGCACGCGACGAACACTACGGCTCGTCCGCGGCGTTCCTCGACGGGGTCGCGGAGTTTCTCGCGGGCGAAGTCGCCGCCTTCCCGGACGCCGTCGAGACGCTCACGCTCCTCGAACCGGGATTTGCAACGGAGCCGCCGGACGCAGAGGCGTCCGAACGGATCGGTGACGCGATCGACACCGTCGCGGCCGCGACCGACGCGGACGTGCTCGTCCACACGTACTGGGGCGCGCCCGACGACGGCCTCTACCGTCGCCTCCTCGACACCGACACGGACGGACTCGGCTACGACCTCGTCACCGACCCGGAGGCCGCGACGACCCTCGCCGCAGAGTACGGCACGCCACCGCGAGTACTCCTCGGCGTCGTCGACGGGCAGAACACGCGCGTCGAGTCGCGGCAGACGATCAACGATCGAGCCGACCGCTTCGCGAAGTGCGCGACGACGGACGTCGACGCCGCGTACCTAACTCCGAACACGGGGCTGTTCCATTTACCCGTCGGCAAGTTCGAGGCGAAGCTCGACGCGCTCGCCGCGGCCACGGAGGGTGCGCGATGACGGGCGACCGCGAGCGGTTCCGGCCCGCCGACCACCCGAACGATCACTTCCTCCTCACCACGGTCGTCGGCTCCTACCCGAAGCCCACGTGGCTGAATCGCGCGCGCGACCTGCGCGACGACGACTCGTCCGCGTTCGACGACGAGGCGTGGGACGAAGCCGTCGACGACGCGAGCCGGCTCATCACGGGCGAACACGAGCGCGCCGGCCTCGACGTCGTCTGCGACGGCGAGATGCGCCGCGAGGAGATGGTCGAGTTCTTCGCTCGACGCATCGGCGGCTACGAGTTCAACGGTCCCGTGAAGGTATGGGGGCACAACTACTTCGACAAGCCCAGCGTCGTCTCCGAGGTCACGTACGACGAACCGTGGCTCCGCGAGGAGTACGAGTTCACCGCCGACGTCGCCGAGCGCCCGGTCAAAGTCCCGATCACCGGCCCCTACACCCTCGCGTCGTGGAGCTTCGACGAGGCGTACGGGAGCGATGAGACGCTCGCCTACGAGCTCGCCGACCTCGTCAACGAGGAGATCGCCGGCCTCGTCGCGGCCGGTGCGCGCTACATCCAGATCGACGAGCCCGCCCTCGCCACGACCCCCGACGACCACGCCGTCGTCGGCGAGTGTCTCGAACGGATCGTCACCGGACTCCCCGACGGCGTCCGGATCGGCCTCCACGTCTGCTACGGCGACTACTCGCGGATCTACCCCGAGCTCAACGACTACCCCATCGACGAGTTCGACGTCGAACTCGCCAACGGCGACTACGACCAACTCGACGTCTTCACCGGCGACGACTTCGAACCCGACCTCGGTCTCGGCGTCGTCGACGTCCACACGACCGACGTCGAGTCCGTCACCGAGATCGAGGCGAACATCCGCGAGGGCCTGCGAGTCGTCCCCCCCGAGAATCTCACCGTCAGTCCCGACTGCGGCGTCAAGCTCCTCCCACGCGAGGTCGCCCGAAGCAAGATAGAGAACATGGTTCGTGCGGCACGGAACGTCGAGAACGACCTCGACAGCGGCGCAATCGACGCCGGCGGGCGGACGACGTAGTCGAGCGGAGGCCGTCCGCACGCTCGGCCGGAAGCGGACGTCACCCGGATCGAACCATCGCAGACTCCCCGGCCCGTGACCCGTCGGAACACGACGACGCGCGACGATTCATTCGGCGGCCGCTCGATTGCGGCGGCGAGCGAGCAGCCACGCGAGGATGACGACCTCCTCGATGCGAGCGGCCGTGTACACCCGGTCGGCGAGCTCGACGTCGCCGTCCTCGCTCTCCGCCGTGGCGAGCGCGAACCAGAAGTCGACCACGCGTCGCGGCACGAGCACTTCGAGCGCCCCGAAGACGCCGAACACGGCGTCGTGAACAGACGTTACGGTTCGGTCCGCCGACGCAAAGGCGTAGCGGCGACGGGACCGCACCGTCCGCTGAGCGTAACCAACCGATCCGCGAGACGTACGACGGCTTCGCTACCCACATCGGATACGGTAGCTGAGGTAGCTGAGGTAGCTGAGGTAGATACGGTGGTTTGTTGCGCCGACACCGGAGACGAGGACCGAGATCGGCACCGAAGACGTCTCAGTCGATCAGACGGGGGTGATCGGCTCTCGCCGCCGCTCTCGACGAGCGCCGCGGCGTCGTACCACCCGGACGGATAGTCGCTCGCGTGGACCCGTCCGGCGGCGCCGGTGACCGACGGGAGCGCGTAGGCGATCGGGAGAAGGAAGGAGAGACGGAGGGCGAGGGTGACCGACGCGAGCCGGCCGACCGTGAGAGCGATTTGATCAGGATCTCCCGAGAGAGGGGATCGAGAGTGAAAGGACGTCACCATCGGAAGGGGGTGCGACAAGTATCAGATGTATTTGACAAGATTTAATATGTGGTGTAAAGATAACTTTACTGTAAAGTGAGCTTTCCACCATGGGATCGAAACGAAGCGGACCGGCCCTCACGCGGCGAACGTACAGACGGCTCGTCTACGGAATCATCGCCGTCGGTGTCATCGGATTGCTCGCCGGAATCGTACTCGACGAACGACTCCTCGGAACGGTCGTCTACCTGTGTGGTGCCTGGCTCGGGGCCGGTATCGCCTTCCTCGCACCGTGGTGGAGCGACACGACACTACAAGACGAACGCGACTACGACCTCCATAACCGCGCGAGCGGTCTAACGATGGGCATCGCGACGATTCTGGGCATCAGCATCATTCCGGCTCTGTACGTTCTCGACGCCGGCGGCTACGTCGAGATATCGGGGGCGATCGGTGGGGCGATCGCGGTCCTCTCGGCGCTCTTCCTCCTGTACGGCGTCTGCTTCGCGATCGTCCAGCGGAGCGCGTAACGAGAATGCAGAACGACCTCCCGAAACGACGACGAGCGGCGGAGTTGAGTCAGGGAGATCTCGCCGAAGCCGTCGGCGTTACCCGCCAGACCATCAACGCTATCGAACGAGAGCGCTACGACCCCTCACTGGAACTCGCGTTCAAACTCACGGCCTATTTCGATTGCGCGATCGAGGACATGTTCGACCCGGAGGAGCTGTCCGAGTAGTACTCGGGCGGGTCGGAGTTCGGGCAGTCGTCCCCCGGACGGGCCGCGGCGTCGAGGCGCGCGCGGAAGTCGAGCGCGCAGACCCCCTCGGGTGAGACCACGAGCGGGTTGATGTCGAGCTCGGTGATCGCGGGGAGGTCCGAGACCAGCTGTGAGACGCGCCGGATCGTCTCGACCACGGCGTCGACGTCGGCCGGCTCTCGGCCGCGCGCGCCGCGGAGCATCGGGGCCGCCTGGATCTCGCGCGTCATCTCGCGCGCGTCGCGCTCGCTCACGGGCGCGACGCGGAAGGCGGCGTCCTCGAAGACCTGCACGAAGATCCCGCCGAGGCCGAACATCACGAGGTGACCGAACTGCGGATCACGTTTCGCTCCGACGATCGTCTCGACGCCCGCTGCGGGCGTGACCGTCGCCTCGACGCGAACGCCGAGGACGGTCGCGTCCGGGTCGTGATCGCGCGCACGCTCGACGATCGCGCGGTACGTCTCGCGGACGTCCTCGGTCGGAACTCCGACTTCGACCCCGCCGACATCGGATTTGTGAACGACGTCGGGACTGGCGAGTTTCAGCACGACCGGCCCCTCGATCGACGCCGCGATCCGAGCGGCGCCCTCCTCGCTCTCCGCGAGACCGCCCGCTGGCGTCGGAATCCCGTACGCGTCGAGGAGCTCCATCGCCTCGACGCCGAGGTGATCGACGCCGCGATCGAGCGCGCGTATGACGATCCGCTCGGCGCGCTCGGTATCGACGTCGAACGCGGTCGTCGCCGCGTGCTCGCGGACTGCACCGTCCCGGTAGTCGGCGAGCACCGCGAGGCTCTCGACCGCACGCGCCGGGTCGAAGTAGTTCGGGACGCCGTGGGATCCGAGGACGGACTCGGCGGCCGCGACCTCCGCGCCGCCCATGAGCGCGGTGACGACGGGTTTGTCGACGCGCGAGCGCACACCGCCGATGACCGCACCGAGATCGTCGAACGCGAGCGGGCCCGTCGGAACGCAGAGGACGATCACCCCACCGACCTCGTCGGCGGCCGCGACGACGTCGAGCGCCTCGCGGAACCGATCGACGTCGGCGTCGCCACGGACGTCGAGCGGGTTCGCCGCCGCGATCGGCGTAGGGAGGACGTCCGCCAGCGCCTCGCGGGTCGACGCGTCGAAGTCGGCGAGTGAGAGCCGAGAGTCGCCCACGGCATCGGTCGCTAAGACGCCCGGCCCACCGCCGTTCGTGACGATGGCGACATCGTCGTGGTCGGGGACCGGGAGCCCCGTGAGCGCGCGGGCGAAATCGAAGGCGGACTCGACGTCCATCGCGCGGACGACGCCCGACTGCGCGAAGGCCGCCTGATACGCCTCGTCGCTCCCGGCCATCGCCCCCGTGTGCGAGGCCGCGGCGGCACCGCCCGCGTCCGTTCGACCGGCCTTGAGCGCGACGATGGGCGTCTCTGCCGAGACCGAGCGCGCCGTCTCGATGAAGCGTCGGCCGTCGTCGACGTCCTCGAGGTACGCGAGGACGACGTCCGTCTCCGGGTCCGCGGCCCACTCCGCGATAAAATCGGTCTCGTCGAGCACCGCCTCGTTCCCGAGCGAGACGACGTCCTTCAGCCCGACGTCGTTACGCGCGGCCCAACCGATGGCGGCGGCGATGAACGCGCCGGACTGACTGAGCAGCGAGATCGATCCCGCCGGCGGCGTACCCCTGAGGAACGTCGCGTTCAGTCCCGCGGGCGTGCTGATGATTCCGACGCAGTTCGGGCCGACGAGGTTGATGTCGTGGGTCAGCGCCGTCTCGCGGAGGTCGCGCTCCAAGCGGCCGCCGCGTTCGCCCGCCTCGCGGAACCCGGCGGTGACGACGACGACGTTTTCGACGCCCGCCTCGCCGAGCTGTCCGACGGCGTCGACCACGGTCGCGGCCGGGACCGCGACGACCGCGAGATCGACCGTCGCCGGACGTGGGACGTCACCGATCGACGCGTAACACGCGTGGCCGAACACCGAGTCACGGCTCGGGTTGACGGGCACGACGTCGCCGTCGAAATCCGCGAGGTTCTCGAAGAGCGCTCGACCGACCGACCCCGGCCGCTCGGTCGCACCGACGACGGCGACGCGATCCGGTTCGAACAGCCCCGAGAGGTCACGCACCGTTGCTTTCCCCACTGTACGTCGATTCAGTACCGATGTCGTCGAGGAACGCGTCGCGCTCGCCTTCGTCCGACGCTACCGAGACGCCTGAGTGCACGTCACCTCGTTCGCGGTCCACCGATAAAACGACACAGGGCTGTTCATGGCGGCCGTCGGATCGGGAACGGTCACTACCGACGGCTCGAAGTGGGCGCGACGCCGCTCTACAGCGGCGCGACACGAAGATTAAGTCGAGCAGAGTAGTATTGTGAGTTGTGTCCTATACTCTGGACGCGGAGGTCGACGGATCGTTCGAGGACGTCGTCGCGCGGACCGAAGACGCGCTCGCCGAGGGGGGTGGTGTCCTCTGCGATACCGACGTGGAAGCGACGTTCGCAGCGAATCTCGACGTCGATTTCCGGAAGTACCGTATCCTCGGCGCCTGCGACCCGCCGCTCGCATACGAGGGCCGACGGCAGAGCCCGGCTTCGGTTCGCTCCTCCCGTGAAACATCGTCTACGAGGCCGACGACGGGAGCGTCGCCGTGCGCGCCGCCGATCCCGAGGCACTCCTCGAACCCGTCAACGATCCGGCACTCGGCGGGATCGCCACCGAGGTTCGCGAGCGCTTCGAGCGCGTCCTCAGCTCGCTCTCCGCGGCGACGGCGTGAGTGGGCGCTAGCCGACCGGGCCGTCAGCTCTCGGCGGCCGCGGGCTCCGGTTCGTCGCCGTACTTTCGCTCGAACTCGCCGATGAGCTGGCCCATCTTCGCGTACCAGTCGTTGAGCGTCCGCTGGAGCTCCTGGGCGATTGCCTCGCCGTCACGCGGCCGATAGACGTGGTAGTAGCCGCCCTGCTCGTAATTCACCTGCTCCTTCTGAATGAACCCCGCTTGGAGGAGGCGCTGCACCGACCGGTAGGCGGTCGAGCGCTCCCGGTCGACCGCGTCGGCGATCTCGTCGACCGTGAGCGGTTCCTCGCGCTCACACAGCACGCGGAAGATGTCCTCGTCGAGCGCTTTCAGCCCGTGGAAACACTCCAAGAGGCCCTCGCACTCCATGTCCTGTTGGAGCATCTCGCTCATCGAATCAGGCATCGTGTCCGATACGCGCCGTACGCTCAAAAGTATTTGCGTGGAGGATGCAATATTGAACCGCCGGGATCGCGGCGTCGAGGGTCACTCCACCGCGTCCGGCGCGCCGGCGGCGTCGTCCGCGGTGCGCGCGCGCCAGTACCCCTGGGCGTACGCGCCGAGGAACATCGCGGCGATGGCGACGAGGATCGGATAGTTCCCGATGCCGACGCTCGCGTAGCCCGCGCCGGGACAGATGCCGGAGACCCCCCAGCCGACGCCGAAGATCGCGCCGCCGACGAGGACGTTCCGATCCATGGACGTCAGGCGACGACGGTAGGGCGTCCCCGTGAGGGGCGCCTCGCCGAGGAATGCGACGCCCGCGAAGATCGCGGCGCCGATGACGACGGCGGCGGCGACCATCACGAGCAGGAGACCGAAGTCGTCGAGTTGGAGGAAGCCGAGGACGACCTCGGGCTTCGCCATCTGGCTGTACGCGAGGCCGAACCCCTCGACGAGGCCACCGAGGACGATCACGGGGTAGAAGAGGGGGTGGCGATCCGCCATCACGGACTCACCCCCGCGGCGGCGACGGCGAGCGCGGTGACGATGGCGACGCCGACGAAGACGGCGACGTTCACCATCGAGACGCGCGAGCCGGAGCCGAGCCCACAGACGCCGTGGCCCATCGTACAGCCCTTGCCGACGCGCGTACCGACGCCGACGAGGAAGCCGCCGATAGCGAGACGCCACCACTGGACGTCGGTCGTCCACGCGCTCCCAAGGAGGAACGTGTAGAGCCCCGCCCCCGCGACCGTGCTGAGCGCGAGGACGACGCGCCAGTCACGCGACGCGACGTACTTCGCCTGGTTGAACCGCGGGAGGTCGGAGACGTAGGAGAGCGTCGTCTCCAAGAACGTCGAGTTCCCGGCGGTGATGGCGGTGGCGAGATAGACGATCGCCACGCCCAAGCCGACGAGCGTGCCGCCGACGGCGTAGTGCGTGACGCCGTCGGGGAACGGCGTCGACTCGAAAGCACCGAGGACCGACGGGAACACGGGCGACGCCGCTACGAGTCGAGAGATCGGCTCGAAGACGCCGAGGGGCGATGCGAGCGCCGACACGTCACTCACCCGTCATCGCGTCCTCGCTCGCGGCGCAGTTGTTCGGCCCGAGTTCGAGTTCGAACGCCGACTCGTCGTCGTGGGACTCGCGGCCGAGGTTCGTCGCGATGATCGACTCGTGGTTCGCCGGACGAGGCGGCATGTCGCGCACGACGTAGTCGACGAACGCGTCCTCGTCCATGGAGAGCGCGTCCATCGACGCGACGAGATCGCCGAGGGCGGCGGTGTAGGTGCCGTCGGCGTTCGGCGTCGCGGCGTCCGAGTAGTGCGCGGGCGCGACGATCACGTTCACGTCGTCGCCGAAGCGCTCGATCAGGGCGCGGAGGCTCGCGTGGAGGGTGCGCGCGGCGTTCCGGGCGGCCTCGGGGTCTTCGAGGTCCGGACGCGCGACGCTCTCCGTGAAGAGGCCGTCGCCGGTGAAGAGCACACGCCCGACGCGATAGGTCGTCATGCCGGTCGTGTGGCCGGGCGTGTGGATCGCCTCGATCTCGACGTCACCGACCGTCAGGGTGTCGCCGTCCGCGACCGTCTCGTAGTCGACATCGTAGTCGACGCCGCGCGCGGCGGCGGCCGCGGGGAGGACGGGCGTCGCGCCGTTCCGGGTCCCGTCGGCACCGCCCGCGGTTCCGCGGTTGGCGAGCGTGCGGATCCCGGAGACGTGGTCGGCGTGGACGTGCGTGTCTATCGCGTAGACGAGGTCGGCACCGAGCGCGCGGGCGTCTTGGACGTACGCCTCGGCGAACGCGCGCAGCGGGTCGATCACAGCGGCTTCGCCGTCCGAGACGACGAGGTACGCGAGACAGCCCGAGGAGGGGCGCCGGTACTGCGCGATCGTGACGTCGCTCGCGGCTCCGCGGTGGCCGCTCGCCGTTCCGCGACTCTCGGGGATCGTCGCGCGGACGTCGAGCTCGTCGTACTCGTAGAGGCGCGCCCACCCCTTCATCCCGCGTTCGAGGTGGTCGACGTCGTACCCCTCGTTGGCGAGCGTCTCGGCGACCATCTCGCTGGAGCCGCCCTTCGCGCAGACGACCGTGACTCGCCGACCGTCCGGGAGGGCGTCGCGGAGGTCGTCGGGAACGCCGTCGAGGAGCTCGAAGTACGGGTAGTTGACGCTCTCGACGGTCGCGCCGTCGATGTGCCACTCCGCGTAGTCGTCCTCACTCCGGACGTCGAGGAGGAAGACCGCCTCCCCGGCGTCTACGCGTTCTTTCAGCCGCTCGGCCGTGACCGTCCCGACCGTGTCGTCCGTCGCCGCGGTCGCGTCGTCGCTCATCACACCCCGCACTACCGTCCAGTCGAAAATAAGGCTTTGCATAGAAATACACTATATACACAATACTGAATCTCACTTTCCCCTATTGAGGTTCGAACGCGGTAGTAAGTGTGGATATACCGCCATCGGTATTGCCCCGTTCGTCCACGCCTACCGATACGCTTTTCATATCTGATACGGTATTGGGTTGTGAGGTCAATACCATGGAAGACTACGAGATCACCGAGACGCTCGACGTGACGGGACAGAACTGCCCGATGCCGGTCGTGAAGACGAAGCAGGCCGTCGACGAGCTGGATGCGGGCGCGGTCCTCGAAGTGCTCGCGACGGACCCGGGGAGCGTGAGCGACCTCGGCGGTTGGGCCGAGACCACCGACGGCGTCGAGCTCCTCGATCAGGATGCAGACGAGGCCGACGGGCGCTACACGCACTACGTCCGTAAGACCGAATGAGCACCGATACCCCATCCGCGGACGACGGCGCGGCGCCGAGTCGCGCGGAACTGGAGGCACGGGTCGCGGAGCTCGAAGCCCACGTCGCGGAGCTCGACGCCGCGACGGACGAGGACGACGGGCCGCCGAAGATGTCGATCATCGCCACGAAGGGCACGCTCGACATGGCCTACCCGCCGCTCATCCTCGCCTCGACGGCCGCGGCGTTCGGCTACGAGGTGACCGTCTTTCACACCTTCTGGGGGCTCGACATCCTCCACGAGGAGCGCTCGAAGGACCTGAAGCTGAGCGCCGTCGGTAACCCGAACATGCCCCTCCCGAACCTGCTCGGCGCGCTCCCCGGAATGGACCGCCTCACGACGCGCATGATGGAGAAACGCATCGCGGACAACGACACCGCGACTGTCGAGGAACTCCTCGGCACCGGCCTCGACATGGGCGTCGAGTTCCAGGCCTGTCAGATGGCGATCGACCTCATGGGGTACGACGAGGCCGACTTCTACGACGGTGTCACGACCGGCGTCGGCGCCGCCACCGCCATCCAGGACATGGCCGAGGCCGACATCCAACTCCTCGTGTGAACCGGAGCCACCGATGACCGACGAGCACCCGGACGATCCGACGGACGAGGCGTTCCGCGACGTCGGGAAGGGCCTCCTCGACGAAGACATGGGGCCGAGCGGCGCGCTCGCGCACCTCTACCGCGGCGAAGTCCACCGGATGACGTACTGGCGCGAACGCCTCGATAAGACCACGGATTGGGCGGTCGTCGTCATGGCCGCCATCCTCACGTGGGCGTTCTCCAGTCCGAGCAACCCCCACTACATCGTCCTCGTCGGTATCGCGACGCTCGGCGTCTTCCTCGGTATCGAGGCGCGACGCTATCGCGGCTACGACATCTGGCGCTCGCGCGTCCGCGTCCTCCAAGAGAACGTCTGGTCCGTCGGCCTCGACCCCACGCGGGACGTCAGCGACCCCGCGTGGCGCGAGAAGCTCGGTACCGACTACCGAAAGCCCGTGCTCAAGATCACCACCGAAGAGGCCCTCGCACATCGACTCCGGCGCATCTACCTCCCGCTCCTCGCGGTCCTACACGTCGCGTGGTTCGTCCGGATCACCGCCTTTTCACCCGAGTACTGGCTCCGGACGGCGGCCGTCGGGATGGTCCCCGGCCCCGTCGTCGTCGGCCTCGTCGCGGCGTTCTTCGCCGCCGCGCTCGTCGTCGCCTACCGTCCCCGGACGTGGCACGCACGCGGCGAGCTCTTAGACGAACGCCTCCGAAAAGGGGAGTAGCGACCATTCGGCGACCGCCCGACGACGACGTCGATCACGTGTCCACACAACATCCCGGACAAAGAAAGGCATCAGCGTCTCGTACGTCGACTCACTAACCGAGTCGATACCACCGTCCGTCCGAAAGTTCCGACGGGGGTGTGGATGCCACAGTACGATCATCCACACGTTTTGGACAAACGCTAATACGGTTCAATCGTGTTGCTAGTAAATCACTGATAGCTATACATATTCGTGTAGTTTGGAGGTTCACAGTTTCGGAGGATAGCCCAGTTTCAGATCGAATTAACATCACTTCGTGGTTCTTCTCACCGACCAGTCCTGATTTGGATCCTTACCGAT